>NZ_JALDXU010000159.1:0-3225 GCF_032154715.1 Citricoccus sp.
GCCGGTGGCCACCGCGGCCGCCTTCGCGGCGGAGACCCACCGTGCCCGACGCCGGCCGGCGGCCTGGCGCGCGGCCCTCACCTGTGCCTTCCCCATGTGGGCCTCAGTCCTCGGTCGAGACGACGGCGTCCGGGTCATAGTACGGCTGGGGGCCGGGGCGCCGGTCGACCCGGATGGTCTCCCCGCCCTCCCGGGAGCCCATGGTCCGGGGATCGGAGGCCGGGCCGTCATAGGCCGTGAATTCGTCCGTGGGGTAAGCCTCGGCCGCGGTCCCCATGTAGTCGGCCCACATCGGGCCGGCGATGATGGAGCCCCACACGTCCTCATATTCGACGCCGCCGATGGTCTCGCCTTCCAGCGAGTCAAGATCACGGAAGTTGCCGACCCAGGAGGCGGTGGTCAGGCCGGTGGTGCTGCCGATGAACCAGGTGGAGGACGAGGAGTTGTTCGTGCCGGTCTTGCCGGCGATCGGGAAGGTGATGTCCTGGGCGATGCGCTCCGAGGCGATGGCCTTGAGCGTGTTGTTCAGCTCCGCGACGTGCTGGGTGTCCGCGACCTTCTCGCAGGCCACCGGCGGCACCTGGTAGGAGTTGCCGCGGGTGTCCGTCACCTCGCTGATGACGCGGGGCTCGCAGTAGTTGCCGTCGTCCGCGAAGGTCGCGTAGGCGGCGGCCATCATCAGGGGCGAGACCTCTTCCGAGCCCAGGACGAAGGACGGGTTCAGCGGGTTGATGGTCTCGCCGGTACCGGCGTTCTGGATGCCCACGCGGCCCATCAGGTCGGTGATGCCGCAGAGGTCCTGGGCGTAGGCGGCGGCCACCGTGGCCGTGTTGATGGACCAGTAGAGGCCGTAGTCGGCGCGCATCGGCTTGTTCATGTCCGCAATGGCGTTGCGGACGGTCCAGGCCGGGCGGTCCAGCAACAGGGGGATGGTCCCGGACTGGCCGCAGGAGCCCTGGAACTGGGTTCGGTTCGGGTAGGTGTTGGTCCGGGCATCGAGCGTGTCCGTCATCGAGTGCCCGGACTCGATCCAGGACAGGAAGGTGAAGGGCTTCATCGTGGAGCCGGCCTGGAAACCCGCACCGCCGCCCATGGGGCGGTCCACGCTGAAGTTGATGGTGGTGTTCTGGTCACCCTCGGCGGCCGGATCATAGGTGGTGTTCTGGGCCATCGCCCGGACGTTGCCCGTGCCCGGCTCCACCGTGACGAGGGAGGCGCCCACGGCGTCGTTCTCGCCGAACTCGGTGTACGGGGCGTTCTCGCGGGCGGCGCGTTCCGCCTCCTGCTGGAGGGTGGAGTCCAGGGTGGTGGTGATCTGCAGGCCGCCGCGGTCCAGCAGGCGCTGGCGCGACTCGGCGTCCGGACCGAAGGACTCGGACGCCAGGACGGTGCGCTGGACGTAGTCGCAGAAGTAGTTGCCGTAGTTGGCGGACATGCAGCCGGAGGCCAGGGGCGTGACGTCCAGGCCGAGATCGGACGCCACGGCCTCGTCGTACTCGGCCTGGGTGATGGCCTCGGTGCCGAGCATGGCGCCGAGCACGGTGTTGCGGCGCTCGGTGGCCCCCTCCGGGTTGTTGACCGGGTTGTAGCCGTTGGGGGACTGCACCATGCCGGCGAGCATCGCGGACTCCGGGATGTTCAGATCCGCGGCGCTCTTGTTGAAGAAGTAGCGTGCGGCGGCCTCGACGCCGTATACGCGGCCGGAGAAGAGCACGATGTTGAGGTAGCCCTCCAGGATCTCCTCCTTGGACATCTCCTTCTCCACGGCCACGGCCAGCTTCATCTCGCGCAGTTTGTCCGCCACGGTCTTGGTGCCGGAGATCGTGGTGCGCTCGTTGTTCAGGTACTGCGCGTTGACCAGCACGTTGTTCACGTACTGCTGGGTGAGGGTGGAGGCGCCCTGGGTCGAGTCAGAGGTGGCGTTGTTGACCAGGGCGCGGGTCAGGCCGCGGGCGTCCACGCCGCTGTGCTCGTAGAAGCGCTCGTCCTCGATCGAGATGATGGCGTCCTGCATGTTCGGGGAGATCTGGTCCAGCGCGACCGGGACGCGGTTCTCGGCGTAGAACGTGGCCAGCACGTTGCCGTCCTGGTCCAGGATGCGGGAGGGCACCGAGAGCGGCTCCTCCTTCAGCTCGGCGGGCAGCTGGTCCAGCATCTCCCCGCCGGCGGTGGCCGTGGCCCCGCCCACGGCGGCCATCGGCAGCATGAGTCCGGCCGCAAGCACGCCGCACAGCGCACTGACACCGAGGAAGGCGACGATCTTGCCCAGTGTGGTGGCAGTGTCGAAGAAGGGGGACTTGCGATTGGCCATGGCCACGATTCTACCGGCCGGATCGCCCTCCGTGACGGACCTGAGGGAACGGGCATTCCTGCGGTTAGGGTAGGTCCATGACAACCTGGGAATACCTCATCACGCCGCTGCCCCTCCACACGCCCAAGCAGGTGCTGGACATGCACGGTTCGGAGGGGTGGGAATTGGTCTCCATCGTCACCGGTCCCGAGGGCGGATCCGTGGCCTACCTGAAGCGTCCGAAGCAGTGAACGGGCCGGCTTCCACTGACGCCGGCGCCGCCGGAACCATCGAGGCGCGCCTGGCCGAGCTCGGCCTGACCCTTCCGCCGGTGGCGGCCCCCGTGGCGGCTTATGTCCCGGCCGTCGTCGAGGGGAACCTGGTGCACACCTCCGGCCAGTTGCCGTTCCAGGGCGGCCAGTTGCCGGCCACGGGCAAGGTCGGCGCCGAGGTGGAGCTGGAGGAGGCAGCCGAGCTGGCCTCCCTCTGCGCGGTCAACGCCCTCGCCGCCGTCAAGTCCGTCATCGGGGACCTCGACCGCATCGAACAGATCGTCAAGGTCGTCGGCTTCGTCTCCTCCGATCCGTCCTTCACCGCCCAACCCCAGGTCATCAACGGAGCCTCCGAACTGCTGGGCCGTGTCTTCGGTGATGCCGGCGCCCACGCCCGCTCCGCCGTCGGGGTGGCCGTGCTGCCGCTGGACGCGCCGGTCGAAGTCGAGATGACCGTCCGGTTCCGCTGACGACGCCGGCCCCGCGCCGCACCATGACCTCGTCACCTCCCGAGCCCCGGCCGCAGCAGCCCGGACAGCCGGTCTCCCGGACCTCGTCGGCCCGCCGCTCGTCCTCCGTGCCGCCAGCCCGGTTGCCCCCTGCACGGACGCCTGCACCGCCGTCCGGGCAGAAGTCTCCGCGGACCGGGCTGGCCGTCGGGCC
>NZ_JALDXU010000067.1:0-17487 GCF_032154715.1 Citricoccus sp.
CCCCCCCCCCCCACGCCCAGAGGGTCCCCAGGAGTCCGGGCACCAGCACGATGGCCGGCAGGAGCCAGCTCAGGACGCTGTACCCCTCGGAGCCGATCAGCACGTTGAAGTTCGCCACGATCATCACGAACAGGATGATCAGTCCCACTGCCGCCAGGCCGGGCGCCACGGCCCGCGTCCAGAACGAGTACTCCGCGGAGAACCGGCGGAGGAAGCCGAGCACGGCCAGGGACGTCAACGCCATGAGCAGCACCAGTCCGAAGGCACCCATATTGGTCAACCAGGTGAAGAGCGTCAGGACCGGGAAGAGCGGATCATCGGAGCCGGCCCCGGCGAGGCCGAAGATGAGGATGACCACCAGGGCCACGCCGGACTGGGCCAGCGAGCCGGCCACCGGGGCACCCGAACGGCGCCCCGTCCGCTCCAGCCAGCCGGGCAGGACGCGCTCGCGGCCCAGGGCGAAGAAGTACCGGGCCACGATGTTGTGGAAGGCCACGAGGGCGGCGAACAGGCTGGTGATGAACATCAGGTTCGCCAGGGTCACGAACCACTCGCCGGCGTTCTCGGCGAGAAAGACGAACATGAGGTCGGGCCCGAACTCCTGGGAGCGGGCGATGACGTTCGAGGCGCCCTCTCCGACCACCATGGCCCAGGAGGAGAACGCGTAGAACAGGGCGATGACGCTGATGGCGATGAGCGTGGCGATGCCCGCGGTGCGGCGCGGGTCCTTGACCTCCTCGTTGTAGATGGCGCCGGACTCGAAACCCATGAAGGCGGCGATGGAGAAGGCGAGGGCCGCACCGACTCCGGTGGCGAACAGTTGATCGGGCACCAGGCCGTCGGCCGTCACGCCCTCGGGAGCGGCGCCGAAGGACATCACGTCGAAGATGATCACCACGAGGAATTCCAAGGCCACGACGATGCCGAGGACCTTGGCGGAGAAGTCCACGCGGTTGATGCCCATCAGGCCCACCACCACCCATGCCGCGAGGGCGCATACCCACCACGGCACGGAGAGGCCGGCGACTCCGGCCAGGAAGGAGGACAGGGCGAAGCCGAACATGCCGGCGATCCCGATCTGCATGCAGTTGTAGGCCACGACGGCCACGAGCGATGCCCCCACACCCACGGGCTTGCCGAGCCCTTTGGCGATGTAGGCGTAGAAGGCACCGGCGTTGTGGACATGCCGGCTCATCGCCGCATAGCCGATGGAGAACAGCACCAGCACCACGCCGAGCACGATGAAGGACAGCGGGATTCCGACGAGCGAGGTGACCGCGAAGTTGCTGGGCACACCTCCGGCCACCACGGTCAGCGGGGCGGAGGCGGCGATGATCATGAAGACCAGCGCGGGGATGCCGATCCGGCGCGCGCCCAGGCGTCCGCCATTGGCCAGGGGTGGCTGGTCGGTGCCCGGCGTGGTCCCCGGGTCACTGTGCCGGGTGGTGGTGGGGTGGGACATCGTCGTCTCCTGGGTCAGGACCGGCGGTGGGGGGATCCGGTGCCGGTGGGCCGTCCACGCCGGGCCCGGGTGCAGGTTCCGGCGAGGATTGCCACCAGACTGGCCCCACCGGGGGCCCGGCGGCTTGGCCCTGGGGGCACGGCCCTTGACGATCCGCGCACGACGTCGGCCGTGGCCTCAGCGGTGCGCGTGCCGGTACTGCGCCGGGGACTTGCCGTACTCGGTCCGGAACAGCCGCGAGAAGTGGGCCGGGTCCGCCAGGCCCCAACGGGCGCCGATCGCCCCGACGGGCGTGTCCCGGTGAAGGGGGTCCTGCAGGTCCCGGCGGCAGTGCTCGAGCCGGCGCTCGCGGATCCACCGGGCCACGGTGTGGTCCGTCCGGGCGAAGAGCTGGTGCAGTGCGCGGGTGGACAGATAGTGGGCGGCCGCGATCATCTCCGGTCCCAGATCTGGATTGGCCAGCTGAGACTCGATGAAATGGTGGACCCGGCGCAGCAGCCGAGCCTGCTGGGTGTCCTCGGCGCCCGGGCGCGAATAGAGTTCGTCAGCCAGGACGGTGGCCAGCAGATCCACGACGTTCAGTGCCAACCGGTGGCCGATCGGACCGTCCAGCGTCGGCAGCATCGCCCCGATCTGGGTGATGAACGGGGCCACCGCCTGGCCCAGGCGGTGGCCGGCGCCCATGGTGGTAGCTGTCAGCTCCCGGACGTCGTCGGCGGACAGCCCCGTGAGCTGGCGAGGGAACATCAGGACGAGGGTCGAGAAATCGTCGTCGAAGGACAGCGAGTAGGGCCGCTCCGTGTCGTAGATCGCCAGGTCTCCGGGCTGCAGGAGCGTCTCCCGCCCGTCCTGCACCAGCAAGCCGTGGCCGCTGACCTGGAGATTGAGCTTGTAGTACCCGGGTCCGGACCGCCCGATGAGTTCCGGAGTGCGGATCACGGAGTGGGGACCGGCGGTCACCCGCATCATGGCCAGCTCCCGGAGGTGCCGGCCCGCCAGCAGCCCGGAGAACCTCCGGGGACGCGCCTGCTCCGCCTCGAGCGGCACGAAGGAGTCAGAGATGAGCCGCCGCCACCGGACGAAGTCGGCAGCCGTGTCCTGCTGGTACATGGTGGACCTCCTGGAGACGGACGCGTGTGGCCCGGGACGGGCCCGGGTGCGGAAGGCCACCGGCCACCAGTCGACCGTCTGGATTGTGGTCCCGATCACGCTTGCAGACCACTGTAGGCGTCATCGCGCCACGCGTCACCGTTTTCCCTCCACGCGGAGGAAAACCGAGTCTCCCCCGGCGGTCCAGGCGGGACGTCAAGGTCACCCGGCCCGGACCAGAGCGTCAGCGCCCCGCGCGCAAGTGGCCCAGCTGGGCGGTCAACTGCCGCTCGAGGTCGGCAGGGCTCGTGGCAGCACGGTCGATGACCGCGGAGATCTGGCTGCCGAGCATGAAGTTCAGCAGCACATCGCCACTGGAGGGGATGTCCACCGAGGCGTCGAGATCGCCGGCCTCGCGAGCCTGCCCCATCCACGTGACCATCGAATGGCGCCATTGGGCCATGGAGGCGTTGTTGAGTTCACTGCCCCGCAGGTCATGTGCCGCCTCCTGCCAGAAGGAGATCACCACCCGGGCCTCGTCCAGCCGGTCCACATCCAGCGGCAGGACCTCGCGGCAGAACCCCTCGAGGGCCGCCAGGCCCTCCAGGCCCCGCGTGGCCACCGCCACTCGCCGATTGGTCCGGTCGAAGACGAAGGCGTAGGTCGCCTCGATCAGCTCGGCCTTCGTGGGGAAATAGGGCTTCAGGGAGCCATTGGCAAAACCGGCCTCCGCTGCGATCTGGCGCATGGTGGCCCCGGAAAGGCCCCGCCGGGCGATGATCCGCCAGGTCGCCTCCACCAGCTCCCGCTTGCGCTGCTGATGGTCCACCACCTTCGGCATCGCCGCCCCTTCCGCTTTGGTGCCGCGGCCCCACCGCACGAGCCGTGCTGCCGCCACCGTCGACTCGAACATTCTGCCACCGAGACCCGCCGTGACGAGCAGCAGACCCTTGCCACCGCTGCCGCCGGTGTTTATTCTCTACAACTGTAGAACCAAACGGTGAGCCAAGTCACCCTCCCTCACCCTCATCCATCTCCTCACCGCCCCTCACCGTCGACCCTCCGTTGACGTCCAGCCCCGAAAGGACCGGACATGACTGCCACCGATTCCGGCGCCCGCTCCCTCCCCGCCGAGACACCACCAGAGCCCGATTCGGACGCCTTCGCCCTGCAGACGCCCGAGGAGATCATCACCGTCCGGGACATCCTGACCGAAGGCGGCCTCTTCTCTGCTGCGGTCCGCATGGCCTACCTGGGCCTGATGGAACCCGCCCGGGACGCCGCGGCGGACGCGCCACTCGACCGCCGGTTCCGGGTGTTCCTGCTGGACACCGGGGGCGGCCCGTCCCGGGATGTCGTGGTGTCCACCACCCATCGGCGCATCGATTCCGCCCTCGAGCTGGACACGGCCACCACGGGCGAGTTGCCCGTCCTGGAAGAGGAATTCGAGGTGGTCGAGTCGGTCCTCGCCCAGGATCCGCAGTGGCTCGCCGCCCTGGAGAAGCGTGGGCTCCCCGTGGACGAGGTCCGCGTGGCCCCGCTGTCCGCCGGCGTGTTCGAGTACCCGGAAGAGAGCGGTCGGCGCATCCTGCGTGGACTGGCCTTCCACCAGCAGCACGAGACCGATTCCGCCTGGGCCCACCCCATCGACGGGCTGGTCGGCTACGTGGACGTGGCCCACCGTTCCGTGGACCAGGTCATCGACCTGGGCGTGGTCCCGGTCCCGGCCGAGCACGGCAACTACACCGATCCAGAGTTGACCGGCCCGGTGCGCACCTCGCAGAGGCCGATCGAGATCACCCAGCCGGAGGGCCCCTCGTTCACGGTGACGGGCGGCAACCATGTGGAGTGGGAGAAGTGGTCGCTGGACGTCGGATTCGACATGCGGGAGGGCCTGGTGCTGCACAACATCGCCTTCCAGGACGGTGAACGCCGGCGCACCGTCCTGGACCGGGCCGCCATCTCGGAGATGGTGGTGCCCTACGGCGATCCGTCGCCGATCCGGTCCTGGCAGAACTACTTCGACACCGGCGAGTACCTGGTGGGCCAGTGGGCCAACTCCCTCGAGCTGGGATGTGACTGCCTGGGGGACATCACCTACCTCTCCCCCTGGGTGGCCAACAACACCGGCGAGCCCCGGCAGATCAAGAACGGCATCTGCATGCATGAGGAGGACTGGTCCATCCTCTCCAAGCACACGGACCTGTGGAGCGGCGTCGCCTACACGCGCCGCAACCGCCGCCTGGTGATCTCCTTCTTCACCACCGTCGGCAACTACGACTACGGGTTCTACTGGTACCTCTACCTGGACGGCACCATCGAGTTCGAGGCCAAGGCCACCGGCGTCGTGTTCACCTCGGCCCTCCCGGACGGCCCCACGGACCACGCCTCCGAGCTGGCTCCCGGCCTGGGGGCACCCTTCCACCAGCACCTGTTCAGCGCACGCCTGGACTTCGCCCTGGACGGCGGCGTGGGCCGCGTGGTGGAGGAGGACGCCGTCCGGCTGCCCGTCTCGGAGCAGAACCCCCGGGGCAACGCCTTCACGCGCCGGCACACGGTCCTGGCCACCGAGCAGCAGGCCATCCGGGACGCCGACATGTCCGTGGGGCGTACCTGGGTGGTGACCAATCCCGAGTCCACCAACCGGTTGGGACGCCCGGTGGGCTACAAGCTGCACCCCGAGGGTCAGCCGACACTGCTGGCGGCCGAAGGCTCGTCCATCCATCGACGGGCCACGTTCGCCTCGAAGGCGCTCTGGGTCTCCCGGTACGCGGAGGACGAGCGATACCCCACCGGCGACTTCCCCAACCAGCATGCCGGCGACGGCGGCCTGCCGGAGTGGACCGCCCAGGACCGACCGATCGACGGCGAGCGGATCGTGGTCTGGCACACCTTCGGACTCACCCACTTCCCGCGGCCCGAGGACTGGCCGATCATGCCCGTCGATCACGTCGGCTTCCGGCTGCGCCCCGAGGGCTTCTTCGACCGATCACCCGTGCTCGACGTCCCGGCACCGGCCTCCGGCCACTGCTGCGTCCCGGGGGACGGCAGCGAGCCGTCCGGCGGCCCACAGGACAGCCAGGACCATGGCGGCTGCCACTCCCACTGAGTCCCGGCTCGCCGGAGCCGGGACAACGGACCGGGGCGCCGCCTCACGGCCGGGCGTCCGCACGGTCGCGGCGTCACGGACAGCCAGAGACGCCAGATCAGCCAGAACGGCCCGGGTGGCGACCTGGGTGGCCGCCGCCCTGGCCACCGGTTCCGTCCCCCTGCATGCCTGGATGCTGGTCTCCCATGCCCACGGCCCCGCCCTGACGGTGCTGATGGCGGCCATGGCGCTGTGGTGCTGCTGGTGCGGTATCAGAGCCGTCCGGTCCATCCGGGTCCCGGGCTCGGCGGCGGGGGCGCCCGGGCCGGGAGCGGCGTCCCTGCGCCATCTGTGGATCATGGCCCAGGCCATGGCCCTGCTCCACGTCGCCCTGCTCACCGGGTTCCCGGGCTCCGGCGCCCACCGGCACGGTGGCGAGCCGGCCGGCGTCGCCCCCGCATCCGGCCTCGGCGCCCCGGCCGGCACCCCCGGTGCCGGTGCCACCACCCAGGCCGGCTTCGGCGGGGTGGCGGAGCCGCTGCTCTGGGTGGTGGTGCTGGAGCTGGCGGTCTGCTTCGCATGCGCCGTGGCGCTGCGCGCGGGCCGCCTGGACGCCACCACCGCGCTCTCGACGGCTACATCTCCCGCGCAGCCAGCCCGCGGCCACACGTGACCACCGACCACCGACCACCCGAACCGTCTGCTCAACCTGTTCCACCTTGTCCTGTTCCACCTTGTCGAAAGGAACCGACCATGACCTCGACCCCTCCCTCCCCCGATAAGGCTCCGGGCCAGCCTCCTTCTGGGCCGGACGGGATGTCCCGGCCAGCATCCGGGCGGCCTCTGCTGCTGACGGGAGCGCGGATCTTCACGGCCGACCCCGAGCATCTTTGGGCGGATGCCCTGGCCGTGGCGGACGGGCGCATCCTGGCCGTGGGCACGGTGGCAGAGGCGGAACTCGCCGCCGGCGCGGACGCCGATCGTGTCGAGGCCCACGGCGCACTCGTCATGCCCGGCTTCTGCGACGTCCACATCCATCTCGGCCTGGGCGGACGCCAGCTGGCCTGGGAGCTGCCGCTGCTGCCGACCGACACCGCCGAACAGATCCTGGCCAAGGTCCGCGCGTGGAGCACCGACCGGGGGCCGGACGAGTGGATCGTCGGCGGGATCGTGGGGTCCACGATCATGGACACGCTCGCCAGCGTTGAGATGCTCGCAGCCCTGGACGAGGCCTCGGGCGGCCGCCCCGTCATGCTCCGGGACGACTCCATGCACAATCGCTGGGTGAACTCACGGGCCCTCACCCTCATGGGCGTGGAGGCGGACACCGCCGATCCCCAGGACGGCACCTACGTCCGCGACCAGGACGGGCGATTGACGGGCGTGCTGTGGGAGATGGCCTCGCAGGTGGCCGAGGCCACCGTGGCCGACGGGATCGAGGACCTGGAGGCCTATCTGCGCCGCGCGCTCGTGGAGGGCCTGGGTGCTGCGCACTCCTTCGGCATCACGTCCATGCAGGAGGCGGCGACCATGGAACCGACCCTGCGCGCCCTGCAACAGATGGATCAGGCCGGCGAACTCACGGCGTGGGTGGTGACCTCGATGCCGGCCCAGCCGTTCCTGGAGCCCGGGCCGGTGGGTCCGGAGTTGTTCGAGGCTGCCGCCCAGTACCGCAGCGAGCATGTCCGCCCGGACTTCGCCAAGTACGTCCTCGACGGGGTCCCGATGACCCGCACCTCGGCCATGCTGGCGCCGTACCGCTGCTGCACCGACCAGCACTCGCGTGAAGATCGGGGCCACCTGATCTGGGATGCCGAGGAGCTGCGCGCTTCCCTCGCGGACACCGTCGCCCGCGGACTGGGAGCGAAGTTGCACGCCACCGGTGATGCCGCGGTGCGATTGGCCCTGGACGCCGTCGAGCACGTCCGGAGCCTGCATGGCGGCGAACCGCGCTTCCACGTGGCGCACGCCGAATACATCGCCCGCGAGGACCTGCCGCGCTTCGCCGCCCTGGACGTGGTCGCCGACGCCTCGCCGTACATCTGGTACCCCTCCGTCATCCAGTCCTCGATCGCCCAGCAGGTCACGGCGGAGGTGTTCGAGGACAGCTGGCCGATGCGGGACCTGGTGGACTCCGGAGCCGTGGTGGCCGCCGGATCGGACTGGCCCTGCGCCCTGCCCAGCCCGGATCCATGGGTGGGGCTGCAGACGATGGTCACGCGGCGCAGCCCCGACGGGTCCCGGCCGGGGGCGCTCAACGCCGGTCAGGCCTTGAGCGTGGAGGAGGCCGTTGCGGCGTTCACCCGGGAGCCGGCACGCGCCATGGGCCTGGGGGACGTCACCGGGCGTCTGGCGCCGGGGCTCTCGGCCGACTTCATCCTGGTGGACCAGGATGTCTTCGCCGTGGATCCGAAGCAGATCCATCACACGCGGGTGCTGCAGACCTGGTTTGCCGGCCGAACGGTGTACACGGCCGCCGCAGCGGCCGCGGGGTCGGCCTGATCTTCCGGCGGGGTCAGAACGGGGTGACGCCGGTGATCGCCGCGGCGGCCTTCTCTCCGATGAGGACGGCGGGGGCGTTCGTGTTGCCGGTGGTCACCTGCGGCATGATCGAGGCGTCGGCGACCCGGATCCCCCGTAGTCCGTGCACGCGGAACGTCTCCGGATCCACCACCGCCTCCTCGCCGGTGCCCATGGCGCACGTGCCGACCTGGTGGTGATACGTGGTCGTCGTGTTGCGGATGTACTCCACCAGTTCCTCGTCGGAGTCCCCGACGCCGGGACCGGGGAAGATCTCCGCCGCGCCCCAGGCGGCGAGGGCCGGCCGGCGGGCGATCGACCGGCATTGGCGCACTGAGAAAAGCATGGCCTCGAGGTCGGCACGCTCGGTGTAGGCGCCGAGGTCGATCCTGACCGGATCATCGGCGCCGGGCCCGGACAGGGTCAGGGACCCGCGGGAGTCCGGCCGCACCATGCCCGCGAGCAGGGAGAATCCCTCCTCGGGGCCTTCCATGAGTTCCCCGGCCGTGTTCGTGTACATCGGCACGGAGAAGAAGATCGGCTGGGTGTCCGGCATGGGGCTGTCCTCGCTGGATTTCGCCCAGTAGTGCACCTGCGCCGCCGCCACCTCGGGTGCGGGCAGAGGCTCCCCGGTGGTGCACACCACCGGTACCAGCAGGTGATCGTGAAGGTTCTGCCCGACGCCGGGCAGGTCCAGTTCCACCTCCACGCCCACCTCGCGCAAATGGGCGGCCGGACCGACCCCCGAGCGCAGGAGCAGCTCGGCCGAGCCGATGGCCCCGGCGGTGAGGACGACTTCCCGCGCGGAGTAGACGGCCTTCTCACCGTCGCGGCTGAGTTCGACGCCGGTCACGGCTCCGTCGTCGAGCACCAAACGGTGTGCCCGGGCGCCGGTGACCAGTGTCAACCGAGGGTGGTCGGCGATCGGCTTGAGGTAGGCCCGCCACGTGTTGAACCGGACGTTGTCCCGCAGGTTCAGCTGCATCCAGCCCACGCCCTCAACGGAGCCCGCGTTGTAATCCGGGTTCTCCGGCACGCCCTCCTGGACCGTGGCGTCGTACATGGCCTGTTGGATCGGGTGGCGGGGATACTCGGTGGTGACGTCGAGGGGCCCATCGTGGCCGCGGGTCCGCGCGTCCCCGTCGCGGTAGGCCTCGATGGCCTGGAAATACGGCAGGACCTCGTCCCAGGACCAGCCCGTGCAGCCATCCTGGGCCCAGGCATCGAAGTCCCGCCGATCCCCGCGGACCCAGATGGTGGCGTTGAGGGCGTGGGATCCGCCCAGCACCTTGCCGCGGGGCAGGTGCACCCGGCGGCCGTTCAGCTCGGCCTGCGGCTCCGTGAAGTAGTTCCAGTCCACGTCCGAGCCCCAGAGGAACCCCAGCCGAAAGACGTCGTCGATGTCCGGATTGAGGTCATGCTCTCCAGCCTCCACCAGCGTGACGGAGTGTCCGGCGTCGAGCAGGCGGCGGGTGAGGACGCAGCCCGCCGATCCGGCTCCGATCACCAGGAAGTCGGTGGTGGCTGGCGCGGTGGTGCTCTCGGGCATGGGTGGACTCCATTCGACATCAGGCAGGGTCGGGCAGGGTGATAGCCGTCACCGTAGGGGATGGCCACCACGGAGTGATTGACGCTCCGTGCACGAGGGCTGACGATCCGCGCACAACGCCGGCCCGGCACAGAACCGGGCGTACAACCCAGGGATGGAAGAATGGCCGCATGCCTGAGTCTTCCGCGCCGCAGTCGGCCTCCTCCGCCCAGCCCGCTTCAGCCCAGAGCCCGTCTGTCGCGGACTCGTCATCGTCTTTCGGCTTCATCGCCGGAGGGCGCAGGTCCCTGGCTGACGCCGGCATCCCGCTGGGTCCGCTGGACGGCCGCTATCGCTCCGCGGTGGAGGGATTGGTCGAGCACCTCTCCGAGGCCGCCCTGAACCGCAACCGCCTGCACGTGGAGGTCGAGTGGTTCATCCACCTCGCGCGCCACCAGGTGCTGCCCGGGCTCACGCCGCTGCACGAGGCACAGGAGGCGGGCCTGCGCCGGATCGTCACCAGCTTCGGCCGGGACGGCGTCGCCGAGCTGGCGGCCATCGAGAAGGAGACGGTCCACGACGTCAAGGCCGTGGAGTACTACATCGGCCGCCGGCTGCCGGACCTGAAGCTGGAACACCTCACCCCGCTGGTCCACTTCGCCTGCACCTCCGAGGACATCAACAACCTGTCCTACGCCGTGGGCGTGCGCGACGCGATCCTCGAGGTATGGCTGCCGGCCGCGCGGGCCGCCGTCGGGACCCTCCGCCAGATGGCCGAGGCCGCCGCCGGCACTCCGATGCTCTCCCGCACCCACGGGCAGCCGGCCACGCCGACCACCCTGGGCAAGGAGATGGCGGTGTTCGTGCACCGTCTGGACCGCCAGGTGACGCGGATCGAGCGCCAGGAGTACCTGGGCAAGATCAACGGCGCCACCGGCACGTACGCCGCCCACCTGTCCGCCGTCCCGGACGCCGACTGGCAGGACATCTCCCACACCTTCGTGGAGCACCTCGGCCTGACCTGGAACCCGCTGACCACGCAGATCGAGTCGCATGACTGGCAGGCCGAGCTGTACGCGGACATCGCGCGCTTCAACCGCATCCTGCACGGTTTCTGCGTGGACGTGTGGAGCTACATCTCCATCGGCTACTTCGCGCAGATCCCGGTGGCCGGTGCCACGGGTTCCTCGACCATGCCGCACAAGGTCAACCCGATCCGCTTCGAGAACGCCGAGTCCAATCTCGAGCTGTCCAATGCCCTGCTCGACTCCCTCGGCGCCACGCTCGTGGAGTCCCGCTGGCAGCGCGACCTGACCGACTCCACGTCCCAGCGCAACATCGGCAATGCCCTGGGCCACTCGGTGCTCGCCCTGTCCAACGTCACCAAGGGCATGGGCCAGCTCAAGGTCGCCGACGCCGTGCTGGCGGAGGACCTGGACCACAACTGGGAGGTCCTCGGCGAGGCCGTGCAGACGGTCATGCGCGCGCAGGCGATCGCCGGCGTGGAGGGGATGGACAACCCCTACGAGCGCCTCAAGGAGCTCACCCGCGGCCGCCGCGTGGACGGGGAGCGGATGCGCGAGTTCGTCCAGGGCCTGGGCCTGGAGCCCGACGCCGAGGCTCGCCTCATCGCCCTCACCCCCGCCTCCTACATCGGCCTGGCCGAGGAGTTGGCCCGCGGGATCTGACCGGGTGCCGGCACGGACCCGGCACCCGGACGAATCAGGTCCTGGGGTGCCAGCGGTCCGGCCTCCGGCCCCTCCCCGGTAGGGGGCCGGTCGATACCTGTGGGTGATGTGGCCGGTGCGGCCGCGTCCCTACCTTCACAGGGTGAACCTCAACAACGACCTCACTCTGATCAACGGCCCGGCACAGCGGCCCCGGCACCTCGGGCACACGGCCGAGGCGACCCCGCCGACCGGTCGCGATACCGGCATCGACCTGGTGCGGGCGTTCTGCGTGGTGGTGGTGGTGCTGCTGCACGCACTGATGGCCGGTGTCACGGTGGGCGGGGCGGGCCCTGAATTCGTCAACACGGCCGAGGGCGCGGCGTGGTTCGCACCCCTGACCTGGGTCGTTCAGGTGATGCCGCTGTTCTTCGTGGTCGGCGGTTTCGCCGGTTCGATCGCCTATCGCCGCCTCAGGCACCGGGGCGGCACGTCCGTGGACTTCCTCGCAGGGCGCGTGCACCGGCTCCTCCTGCCGGCGGTGTTCTCGGTCGGCGCGGCCGGGGTCGGCCTGGCGATGCTCGCAGCCGGAGGCGTCCCCGCCGACCTGGTGCTGACAGCGGGATTCCGGTATGGCCAACCACTCTGGTTCCTTGCGGTCTTCCTGGTCTGCCAAGCGCTGTTGCCCGCCCTGGTCACCGCCCACGACCGCGCCCCACTGGGCAGCATCCTCGGGCTCACCGCAGCCGCAGTGGCCGTCGAGGTGCTGCGCACGGCCACCGGCCTGGAGGAAATCGGGTTCCTCAATCTCGCCTTCGTCTGGCTCACCCTGCAGCAACTGGGGTTCTTCCTGGCCGACGGGCGCCTGGACGCCCTGGGCCGCCGCACCCTGGTTGTCGCCGGCATGGGCGCCATCACGCTACTGACCGGGTTCTTCATCACCGGGATCTTCTCGCCGGACCTCATCGAGAACCTGAATCCACCGACGCCGGCCCTCCTCCTGGTCGGCGTGGCTCAGACCGCCCTGCTCTCCCTCGTCCGCCCCACGGTGACGCGTCTCAGCACCCGCCCCCGTATCGCTGCGGTCACGGATTTCATCACGCCGCGCACCATGACCATCTACCTCTGGCACATGCCCGTGCTGCTGGTCATGGCCGGCTCCACGGCATGGGTGGCGATGGGCACGGGCGTGGTACTGCCCGAACCCTCCAGCGCCGCCTGGTGGCTCACCCGCCCGCTGTGGCTGGTCATCGCCGCCGTTCTCACCACCGCGGCAGCGTGGGCCCTGGCGGCCAACGAGCAACGCCGGATGCCGCCGCCCACGGCCTCGGGTGCCCGCGCGGTGCAAGCCGTCCTGGCCGGACTCGCGTCCGTGGCCCTCCTGCTGGTGGCCGGCACCACGGTGCCGTCCGCCACGGCCGCGGTCGGCCTGCTCATCGTGGCCCTCCGCCGGATCCGCCGGTAGGAGGGCGGTGGCGGATGCGCCTATCCTGAGGGTGAACGGGGGTCTCGGGTGTCCTGCACGCCTGCCCCTCTCAACGGTCACCGACGGTCCGAGTGACAGCACCCCGCCCGCGGCACACTACAGACGTCAAAGGAGGGACGGGCATGATCGAGGCCCCCGAGGCGCCGGCCTATCTCGATTCGCTGCTGTTGATACTTGACCTGTCGGGCGTGTTCTTCTTCGCCGTCTCCGGCTGCCTGCTGGCCGCCCGGCGGCAGTTCGACATCATCGGCTCGGTGTTCCTGGCCTTCCTGGCCGGGCTCGGCGGCGGTGTGGTGCGGGACCTCATCATCGACGACGGGGTCCCCAACGCCTTCGCCAACCCGTTGTACCTGATCCCGCCCGCCGTGGCCGCGGCGCTCGTGTACTTCCGGCTCATCACCCAGGGTCGCCTGCGCCGCACGCTGCTCGTCTTCGATGCGGCCGGCCTGGCCCTCTTCTGTGTCACCGGCACGCGCACCGCGCTGGCCGCGGGGATCGAGCCGGCCATGGCCATCCTGCTGGGCGTGGCCACTGGTGTGGTCGGCGGCCTGCTGCGGGATGTGGTGGCCAATGAGGTCCCCGAGATCTTCAACCGCCATGGCCTCTACGCGGTGCCGGCCCTGTTCGGCGCCGGCCTGAGTTCGCTGCTGTGGACGCTGGATATCTTCAACTGGCTGACGGCCGCCCTGGTGATGGGGGCCGTGTTCGCGTTCCGTGTGATCTCGTTGCGCCGCCGGTGGGTGGCCCCCAACGCCGCTCGCAGCACCGGGTCCTGAACCGGCGTGAGCAACGTCGGCAGGTAACCTTCGATCAACATCCCTATACCTATGGAGATAGTTATACTAGGCTCGATTCCGTCAGCGTGACCGGGACCACAGCGGAACCGGTCACGCGGCACCAAGCCAGCCCGGCCGACGTCGGGCCCGTCCTCCGGGAGCAACCGGACCGCACGGGCCACGGCCCCCGAACATCCGAAGGATCCGCATGAGCTCCCCGAACCCCACCCCCACCGCCTCCGGCCGCCCCTCCGTCATCACCGATCCGTCCCTGGAGATGACCGGCAAGGACAAGGACATCGACGCCCTGCGCGAGGCGGCCCCGCTGATCCCGGCCGGCACCCGCATCAACGTGACATTCCTGGGCAACGAGGACCTCGGCATGCGCGTCAAGGCCTCCACCGCCGCCAAGGAGTTGGGCTACGTCCCGGTCCCGCACATCTCGGCCCGCCGCCTGACCTCCGAGGCCGAGCTGGTGGAGTTCCTCACCGCGCTGCGGGACCAGGTCGGTGCCACCCACGCCTTCGCCGTCGGCGGCGACCCCTCGGAGCCGATGGGCCCCTACGGCGCCTCGGTGGACCTGATCACCTCCGGCCTGCTCAAGGAGTACGGCTTCACGGACATCTCGATCGCTGGCTACCCCGAGGGCCACCCGGACATCTCCGACGCCCAGCTCTGGGACGCCCTCGAGCGCAAGTACGCCTCCCTGCAGGAGCAGGGCCTCAACGGCACCATCCTCACCCAGTTCGGCTTCGACGTGGACCCGGTGCTGGCCTGGGTCAAGGAGGTCCGCCGCCGCGGCATCGACCTGCCGATCCGCATCGGCGTCCCCGGCCCGGCCGGCATCAAGCGCCTGCTGACCTACGCCTCCCGCTTCGGCGTCGCCACCTCCGCGGGCATCGCCAAGAAGTACGGCTTCTCCATCACCAACCTGCTCGGCACCGCCGGCCCGGACAAGATGATCCAGGACCTCGACGCCGGCCTGACCCCGGCCGAGGGCGACGTCAAGCTGCACTTCTACACCTTCGGCGGAACAAAGACGACCGCCGAGTGGATCAAGGAGTACCAGGCGAAGCACTGACAGCTGTGCGGGCAGAGATCCCCAGTGAACTCTGCCCGCACAGCGCCGGCGGGGGCACCCCCGGACCGCTCAGGCGGGACGGTGCAGGCTCGGGCGGTAGACGAGCTCCTGGGTGCGGCTGTCCAGGGTCCGCGCCTCGAGCAGCTCGAGGTCGAGGTCGCCGGCTCCGGCGAACACCGGCGCCGTCCCCGACTCGGCCGTCAGCACGGGGTAGACGGTGACCTGCAGCCGATCCACCAGTCCGGCGGCCAACAGCGCCCAATTCAGGGACAGGCTGCCGTGGGAGCGCAGTGGCACCTCGGACTCCCCCTTGAGCCGGGCGACCGCCGCTACCCCGTCCTCGGGCACGAGGGTGGCCTGCGGCCAGTCCAGCGGTTCGGAAAGGGTCGAGGAGATGACGTACGCGGGGCAGTCGACCATGCGTGACACCCAGGGATCGCGGACCTCGTCCTGCGGGCCGGCGGCCGAGAGCATCCCGACGAACTCCCGGAACGTCGTGGCGCCGAAGACCATCCGCTGTTCCGGCGCGAAGGAGGCGAGCCGGCGCTCCAGCAGTTCGGGACCCTGCTGTCCCCAATATCCGCCCCAGTCCCCTGGCGGGCCGTAGGAGCCGTAGCCGTCCAGGCTGGCGAAGATGTCCCAGGTGTACGTGGCGGTCATGGCGGTCTCCTGCACAGTGCGGATGGGAAGCGGGTGGGGTCAAGATTCCGTCCGCGGGCCGTCCCGGCACAAGGCGCCGGGGGCGGCGGGTTGCTCCTAGAGTGGTCTCATGCGCGCCGCCCTCCCTTCCGCAGCCCGGCCGGCCCTGATCACGATGACGGCCCTCTGCCTTCTCCTGAGCGTCGCCGGGTGCGGCGGTCCGGGAGGCACCGAGGAGGTGGTGGGGGCCTCGACCCCCACACCGGCCGTCACGGCGGAGGCGACCAGCATCTTCCAGCTCTCCCCCGGCCAGTGCTTCGACCGGCCCGCCGCCGAGGGGCTGTATGAGGTGGCGGTGGTGCCGTGCGAGGTGTCCCACGATCTGGAGATGTACGCCCTGTTCCAGCTGGATGACCCGGCCTGGCCGGGCGAGGCCGCGGTCCACCAGCAGTCGGACGAGGGATGCCGCGAGCAGTTCGTGTCCCTCACCGGCACCGAACCGGCGCAGTCCGATCTGGGCTACACCATGTACACCCCCTCCGAGGGGTCCTGGTCCGAGGGTGACCGCCAGGTGCAGTGTGCCCTGGAGCTCAACAGCGGCGGCCGGATGATCGACTCGCAGATGACCGGCCCTGCGGCCAGCCCCGCAGCCGGCTCCGGATAGGGCGCGCGCCTCAGCCCGCCGCACCATCCAGATACCACCGGTACCTCAGTCGCAGCGCCCGCTCGGTACTGCCGGCCACAGCTCCGGCCCCGAGCGCGATCGTGAGCCACAGCGGCAGGTGCACCGGCGAGACGAAGGCCCCGATGCTCTCGGCCACGGGCGGAATGGCGGTCAGCTGCTCTGCCAGCTCCAGCAGGACCAGGACGACCCCGATGCCGATCAGGATCAGGGAGATCACGCCGATCCAGCGGCTCCACACCGGGTGCGACCTATCGAAGCGCGCGCGGCGCCCCTCGGCCGAACGAGAATCCGGGACCAACTGGCGGGCGCCCTCCTCGGTGACGTAGTGGCAACGCTTGAGCCCGAAAGCACTCGTGGCCACCTCAATGACCCCACCGGGGACGGGGAACACGGCGGGCGTCTTGGCCTCGGCGTGGAGCCGGCCGTCGAGGTAGAGACGGGCCATGACCTCGCCGGTCTTCGCATCGCCGAGATAGCCGACGCTCACGGCATAGTCCATCGGCCGGCCGTTCTCGCCGGGGGCCCGCAGGTGCATGAGGCCGCGACTGAGCAGCTGCCACCAGCGAAAGCGTTTCAGGGGACGCCCGTCGCCTGGTTTCACTCGCTTGGTCAGGCGATCCCGCCGCCAGTCCTGGAACATGCCTTGCCCTCCTCCGATGCCGGGCCGCCGTCGTGCCGATGACGATCCCGCGTCCCCTGCACCACGTTTGTAGCACAGCGTGTTAGTCCTGCGCTGAAACCGTAGCACAGCGTGTGGGAAGAGTGCGAGAATAGGCCGATGGCATCGAAGGACACAGCAGACATCGGCACCCGCGAGAGGATCATCATCGCGGCCGCGGAGATGGTCTCCGAGGACCCGCGTGCCCGGTTGAGCGTGCGCGCCGTGGCCGCACGGGCCGGCATCAGCACCGGCTCGCTCCGCTACCACTTCCCGACCCAGCGCGAACTCCAGGACACGGTCCTGCAGACCATCTACGAGGTGGTGGCGCCGGACGACCGGATCAGAGACCGCTCGCTACCGGCCCGGGACCGCCTCGTCGGCTGCCTGCGGAACATCCTGGCACCGGCCGGCGTCGGTCAGGAGGCCCGGGACGGCTGGGCCATCGTCTTCCGCACGTTCATCGAGCCGGATCCGACCGACGAATCCGACTCGGCCTACCAGGCCCTCTGGCGGGAGGCACAGCACCGTGTGGAGTACTGGCTCTCCGTCCTGGCGGAGGAGGGCGTCATGCCCGCCGGCGACCCTTCGGCCCGCGCCCGGTTTCTGATGACCGTGGTCAACGGCCTCTCGATCGAGCGCGCGCTGCCGGCGGAGGACTCCCTCCTGGCCGAGGAGACCGCCACCCTGTATCTGGCCGTGGATGCGGTGCTCGCCTCGCCGCCCTCCTGACCCACAGGACGCCAGAGACGACGGCGGCGCGGCCTGACCCGCCCAACGCCAAAACAACGGCGGCGCCCCACCTGCG
>NZ_JALDXU010000068.1:0-17411 GCF_032154715.1 Citricoccus sp.
CGGGGGGGGGGGGGGCCTGTCTGGTCGGCGGGTCAGCCAGTGGCCGACCGGAGACTTATCAGTGGATCAGTTGCCGGTGAGCTTCTCGCGCAGGGCGGCGAGGGCCTCATCGGAGGCCAGGGTGCCCTGATCGGCCACCTGCTCGTTGTCGTCGGAGGAGTAGGAGGCGGCGCCGGACTCGACGTCGGCCGCGACCTCGGCATCCTCGTTGAGGTGGCGGGCCACCTGCTCCTTGTGGGCCTCCCAGCGGGCCTGGGCGTCAGCGTACTGCTGCTCCCAAGCGGCGCGCTGGGTCTCGAAGCCCTCGAGCCATTCGTTGGTCTCGGGATCGAAGCCCTCGGGGTACTTGTAGTTGCCCTCCTCGTCGTACTCGGCAGCCATGCCGTAGAGCGCCGGGTCGAACTCGGTACCCTCCGGATCGACGCCCTCGTTGGCCTGCTTGAGGGACAGCGAGATGCGGCGACGCTCGAGGTCGATGTCGATGACCTTGACGAACAGCTCGTCGTTGACGGACACGACCTGCTCGGCGGTGTCGATGTGGCGGGAGGCCAGCTCGGAGATGTGCACCAGGCCCTCGATGCCGTCCTCGACGCGCACGAACGCACCGAACGGAACCAGCTTGGTGACCTTGCCCGGCACGACCTGGCCGAGGGCGTGGGTGCGGGCGAAGAGCTGCCAGGGATCTTCCTGGGTGGCCTTCAGGGACAGGGAGACACGCTCGCGGTCCATGTCCACCTCGAGCACCTCGACGGTGACTTCCTGGCCGACCTCGACGACCTCGGACGGGTGGTCGATGTGCTTCCAGGACAGCTCGGAGACGTGCACCAGGCCGTCGACGCCGCCCAGGTCCACGAAGGCGCCGAAGTTGACGATCGAGGAGACGGTGCCGGTGCGGACCTGGCCCTTCTCCAGCTTGTGCAGGAAGTTGGAGCGGACCTCGGACTGGGTCTGCTCGAGCCACGCACGGCGGGACAGGACCACGTTGTTGCGGTTCTTGTCCAGCTCGATGATCTTGGCTTCCAGCTCCTGGCCGATGTACGGGGCCAGGTCGCGGACGCGGCGCATCTCGACCAGGGAGGCGGGCAGGAAGCCGCGCAGGCCGATGTCCACGATGAGACCGCCCTTGACGACCTCGATGACGGTGCCGGTGACGACGCCGTCCTCTTCCTTGATCTTCTCGATGGAGCCCCAGGCACGCTCGTACTGAGCACGCTTCTTGGAGAGGATCAGGCGGCCTTCCTTGTCCTCCTTGGTGAGGACGAGGGCCTCCACGCTGTCGCCGACGGCAACAACTTCATCCGGGTCCACGTCATGCTTGATGGAAAGTTCCCGGGACGGGATGACGCCTTCGGTCTTGTAACCGATGTCGAGCAGCACTTCGTCGCGGTCGACCTTGACGACGGTGCCTTCGACCAGGTCGCCGTCGTTGAAGTACTTGATGGTGGCGTCAACGGCGGCGAGGAAGTCCTCAGCAGTGCCAATGTCATTGATGGCAACCTGCGGGGCGGTGGAGGTAATGGTCATGTAGTAGGGGCTCCGATGTGGATTGTTCACTCGGCCGGGCGACGCGGACACACGAAGGGAACGCGACAACCCGGATAGTGGGTTGATATGAATATTGGTAGCGCACAGAAAGTGCTCGTTCAGTCTAACGACATTGGCAAGTCTGGGTCAAAGGCAGTCCGTCAGAAGCCCGTCATGCAGAAGACCGGCCGGTCCTGGGCCAGCAGGGCGGTCAGTTCCGCGGCTGCGCCGGGCCGGTGTTCGGTGATCCTCCCGGCCTGCCGCAGCACCTCCGCGGACACCCCGCCCAGGTACACGCTGGAGAGTTCGGCGACGTCCAGGGTAAGGTCCGGATCGTCGAACGCCTCGCCCCTCTCCTCGACGACGGCCGTGCCACTCTGCACGGTCAGCCGCCACATCCCGGCGGCGTGGCCGAGCGGGTCTGTGACCTCCAGGACCAGTTCGCCGTCCCGGTGATACGGCCGCCCCGTCAGGCACGCCGCGACGTCGAGGATTCGCAGCCACAGCTGGTCCGCGTGAGCGGTGGTCTTGACCCGGCGCGGGTCCACCAGCAGGTTCTCCAGCAGACGGTCGTCCGAGGCGAAGCCCCACTCGACCTTCCGGATCAGATCCAGGTGGACGAGGTAATCCCAGATCGCCCGGAAGCTCGCCGCCGTGCTCGCCACGAGCACCCCGATCTTGACCGTCGGGACCTTCTGGTCCCAGCCGGTGAACGTGTAGGTGACGTACCCGCGCGGCGTGCCGTCGCCGTCGTGATGCACGGCCACGAGCACCCCGGTGCCCTTGCCGTCGTTCTTGGACCGCCAGGTGTCCGTCTCGGTCACCGAGTAGGCGGCCGCGCGTCCCACGGCTCCGGGGCTCTGGCGGTGTGCACGGTCGTAGAGGGCCGGCCCCAGGTCCCGCAGGTCTCTCGGCTCCATCATCCGCAGGGATCCGGACACCGGCCCGGCAAGGGCGACCTCACCGCCGGTGTCCACCTCCACCGTGCGCCGGGTGGTGGCCACCCCGAACCCGAACCGCCGGTAGATCGTGGCCTCCGAGGCGCTCAGCGCCGCCACGGGAATCCCGGACGCCGCGGCGCGGTCCAGCTCGGCCCGCATCATGGCGCGCAGGATGCCCCGACGGCGGTGGGTGGAGCGGACGGTCACGTCCGAGATGAGGAAGCCCTCGATCTCCCGGCCGGACCCGGTCTGGAGGTACTTGCTGAAGGACGCGAAGGTGCCGACGGGCTCCGTGGTCTCCGGTTCCGCCCCGGCCTCATAGACGCCCACGTAGGTGCGCCGGTCCTGTCCGTACAGGTCCAGGATCTGATCCAGCGCGTCCCCGGTGGGGACTTCCTCATAGAAATTCCGCTCGACCGCGCCGATCATGCGGGCACCGCGGGGGTCCTCCGCGGCAGGCCGCCCGGAGCAGTGGAAGCGGTGGAGGTCCAGGCCGGGCAGGATCCCAGCGGTGAACTCCTCAGTGGGCCGCATCATGCCAGCTTCGCCCCACTCCCACGTTCACGTCCAGCGGGACCGAGAGCTGCGCGGCATGCCCCATCTTGTCCTCCAGCAGGGTGGTGGCCGCCTCCAGCTCGTCGTCCGGAACCTCCAGGATGAGCTCGTCATGCACCTGCAGCAGCATTCGGGACCGCAGGCCCTGCTCGTTGATGGCCAGCTGCACGTCCAACATGGCCTGCTTGATGATGTCCGCGGCGGAGCCCTGGATCGGGGCGTTGAGGGCGGCCCGCTCGGCCATGTCCCTCAACTGGCGGTTGTCACTGTTGAGGTCCGGAAGGTAGCGGCGCCGTCCCTTGATCGTGGCCGTGTACCCGTCCTGGCGGGCCTGTCCCACCACGTCCTTCAGGTAGTCGCGCACGGCACCGAAGCGGTCGAAGTAGCCCTTCATCAGTCCCCGTGCCTCGTCCACCGGGATCTGCAGCTGCTTGGACAGCCCGAAGGAGCTCAACCCATAGGCGAGGCCGTAGCTCATGGCTTTGACCTTGGCCCGCATCTCACCGGAGACCTCTGCCGGATCCACGCCGAACACCTGTGCCCCGACGAACCGGTGCAGGTCCTCGCCGTCCCGGAAGGCCTGGATCAGGGCCTCATCCTCGGAGAGGTGGGCCATGATCCGCATCTCGATCTGGGAGTAGTCCGCGGTCAGCAGGGTCCCGTAGCCTTCCCCCACCACAAAGACGTCGCGGATCTTCCGGCCGGCCTCGGTGCGCACCGGGATGTTCTGCAGGTTCGGGTGCAGGCTGGAGAGCCGCCCGGTGGCGGCGGCCGTCTGCGAATAGGTGGTGTGGATGCGGCCATCCTCGGCCACGGTGTCCCGCAGCCCCTCCACCGTCTGCCGCAGCTTCGTGGCATCCCGGTGGAGCATCAGGTTCTCGAGGAAGGGGTGCTGGGTCTGATTCAGCAGATCGTTGAGGGACTCGACGTCCGTGGAGTAGCCCGTCTTGGTCTTGCGGGTCTTCGGCATGTCCAGCTTCTCGAACAGCAGGGCCTGCAGCTGTTTCGGGGAGCCGAGGTTGACCTTCTCCCCGCCGGTCACCTCCGAGACCGAGGCCCACGCCGACTCTTGGGCGGCCTCCATGCGCTCCGTGAAGTCGGCGAACAGCCCGTCCAGGACCGACCGGTCCACGGCGATGCCGGCCAGCTCCATGTTCACCATGACCTCGGCCAGCGGGATCTCCAGGTCCAGCAGCAGCTGCTGGGCGCCACGCTCGATCAGGGCCGGCGAGAAGACCTCCGAGAGCCGGTGCACCATCCAGCCGGCCCGGACGGCGGCGGCAGCGCGGGCCCGGAGGACGGCCTCCTCCGAGGAGGCCCCGGCATCGACGGCGCTCTCCAGGTCCAGTTCGAGCTGGTCCCCGGCCTGGGTCGGATCGTCCTCCATCTCCAGGGTGGACTGCAGGTAGGTCTGCACCAGCGCGTCCAGGCCGTAGCCGCGGCGGTCCGGCTGGATCAGGTAGGCGGAGAGCAGGACATCATCCACGACGCCGGCCAGCACCAGGTCCGTCCCGAGTGCCGTCCGGTGCCCGGTCGCGGAGAGCGACTTGGCGACGGCCTTGAGATCGTAGATCGCCTTCGGGTGGCCCGCCTGCGCAAGGTAGGCCGCGAGCACCGGGCCGGGGCCGGCGTCGGGCGTGGCGTCCTCAGCGGAGGCGCTCCCTGCGGGGAGCTGGAGGTCAACATAGACGGCGGCCTTCTCGGCCGGCGCAGTGTTCGCGCCCGCAGTGCCGGCACCGCCGCCAACCTCCGCCACCAGGGCGGCGCCGATCGCGACGCCGTAGTCCCCGGGGGCCGGGATCTTGCGTTTGGGCAGGATGGCCGGGCCGTCCAGGACCACGTGCACACCCATCAGGTTGGCGGCGTGCTCGGAGAGGAAGGACTCCAGCGCGGCCGCACCGGCGCCATCCGGGGTCAGGACCGTGAACTCCGGGGTGGCCTCGGCCGGGGCCGTCTCCGGCTCTCCCCCGAGTCGCTCCGCCAGGGTGTCGAAGAGACGCTGGCGGACGGTGTTGAACTGGAGCGCGTCGAAGAGCTCCTCGACCTGCTCGTGGTCCGGGTGGGTGAGTTCGGTGGCCTCGAGAGCCACAGGCAGCTCCATGTCCCGCAGCAAGTGGTTCAGGCGGCGGTTGCGCCGGACGTCGTCCGCGTGGTCCCGGAGGGACTGACCGGCCTTGCCCTTGATCTCCTCGGCGTGCTCGAGCACGTCCTCGACGGTGCCGTAGAGGCTGATCCACTTGGCCGCGGTCTTCGGGCCGACACCCGGGACGCCCGGCAGGTTGTCCGCCGTCTCGCCGACGAGGGCGGCCAGGTCCGGGTAGCGCTCCGGGGGCACGCCGTACTTCTCGATGATGGCGGTGGCGTCCATCGGCGGGATGTCCGAGACGCCCTTCTTCGGGTAGAGCACCGTCGTCTTCTCCGTGATGAGCTGGAAGGCGTCCCGGTCCCCCGAAACCACGCGGGTGTCCCAGCCGGCGGCCTCGGCCTGCGCGGCGAAGGTCGCCACGATGTCATCCGCCTCGAACCCGTCCACCGAGACGGTGGGGATGTTCATGGCCTCCATGACCTTGACGATCAGGTTGATCTGCCCGTGGAACTCCTCGGGCGTCTTCGAGCGGCCCGCTTTGTACTCCGTGTACTCCTCCGAGCGGAACGTGGGGGTGTCCAGATCGAACGCCACCGCCACGTGCGTGGGCTTCTGCTGGCGGATCATGGTCAGCAGCATGGTGGTGAAGCCATAAACGGCGTTGGTGTGCTGACCGGTGTCCGTGGCGAAGTTGTCCACCGGCAACGCGTAGAAGGCCCGGAAGGCCATGGAGTGGCCATCGATGACCAGCAGGCGCTGGTCGGCGGCCGGCGGCGCGGCGGGGACGGCGGAATCAGGAACGGGATTGCTCGAATCAGTCACGGGTGCCAGCCTAATGGTCATGAACGACGCCCAGACAGCAGCCGCCGACACGTCTTCGGCCACCCCATCGGCCACATCACCGGACACGACGCTGGCCGAGCATGCCTTCGTGCCGGGTGTCACCCCTGAGCTCAGTCCCGAGGAGCGCCGGCGGATGATGTTCGACTCCGGCATCCCGGAGGAGCTCCACCACCAGCTGGGCGTGCTGGGCATCAGCCCCCTGGCGGCGAAGATGGGCATCATCTTCCAGGAGATGACGGTGGAGCGCATGGTGGCCACCATGCCAGTGGCGGGCAACGAGCAGAACGCTGGGCTGTTGCACGGCGGCGCCCACCTGGTCCTGGCCGAGACCCTCGGGTCGATCGGCGCCGTGCTGCACACGGGCGGGAGGAATCCGGTGGTCGGGATCGAGATCAGTGCCACCCATCACCGCGGTGCCACGAGCGGCCTGGTCACGGGCACCTGCACGCCGATCCACCTGGGCGGGACGCTGACCACGCATGAGATCGTCATGACCGATGAGCACGGCAAACGCCTGTCCACGGCCAAGATCACGAACATGATCCTGGATCCGAGCCGGCGCTGAGGTGCGGCTGGACGGGGACGGGATGAGACTGGTCCCCGCGGCCCATAGCCTGCTGCACTCATCCACATCGTGGTTTGCCGCTGATGATGAAAAGCACGGCTGACCGCACCGATAAGTACGTCGACGATCTCGGCGTAGGAAGCCAAGAACAGCACTGACCCGTCATCGTCAGAGCTCGCACCAGGAGAAGAGGGAACCCACTTGAGTTACGAACAACCCACCGCCCCCATGCCCCCCGCGCAGCCCATGCCGCCGGCAAAGCGCACCAACGGCGTCGGCATCGCCGCACTCGTCGTCGGCATCATCGCCATCCTGCTATCCCTGATTCCCATTGTCGGGATCATCATCGGGGTCGCAGCCGCCATCCTGGGCACCATCGGCCTCGTCCTAAAGAATCGTGCCAAAGGCATGGCCATCACCGGCCTCATCCTCGGCGTCGTCGCCATCATCGTCAGCATCATTGCCACTGTGATCGCAGGTGCCTTCATCAACGAAGTCGACCAGCAGATGAACACGGAGCACTCCATCGAGTACAAGGCCACCGTCTCCACCGGCGCCGCCTCAGTCTCCTACGGCACCATCGAAGGCCAGTCCACTGCCGACTTCGAAGGCCAGTGGACCGAGTCCGCCGCAGTGACCGGCTTCGACGCCGCCAGCCTCACCGTCACCGGTGATCCCCTGGCCGAAGACCAGGAACTCACGTGCGAGATCATCGTCAACGGCGAATCCGTCACCACCCAGACCGGAACCAGTGCCGTCTCCTGCTCCGGATCCACGATGGACTGACCACCCAGACACCGTGATCCGGACCAACACCGGCTCTGAGGTCCGGCCGCCTGACCGCATGAAAATGGCCCCGATCCCCTGCACTGCGAGGGATCGGGGCCGGTGGTGCCCGAAGTGGGACTTGAACCCACACATCTTTCGATACCGCATTTTGAGTGCGGCGCGTCTGCCAATTCCGCCATTCGGGCTTGCCAACTGCCAGGGTGATGCCAACCGGAGCCGGCCTGACAACCCTCCAAGGATACACGTCATGATCAGGCTGTGCGTCGTGGCCCGGCGTCGAACCGATACGCTGTTCGTTGACCGAGCGCAAGGAGTCTTCATGCCGACCGAGCAGAGCGAATCGACCAGCCGCCCCGAGGCGGAACCCGTGAGACTGCGCGTCGTCGTCGCCGAGGACGAGACGCTCATCCGGGTGGACATCGTGGAGATCCTCACCGGGCAGGGCTATGAGGTGGTCGGCGAGGCGGACAACGGCCAGAAGGCCCTGGAGCTGGCCACTGAGCTGGAGCCGGACGTGGTCCTGATGGACGTCAAGATGCCCGTGATGGATGGCATCACCGCCGCCGAGCACATCGCCCAGGCCAAGGTCGCCCCCGTGGTCCTCCTGACCGCCTTCAGCCAGCGGGAGCTGGTGGAGCGGGCCCGCGAGGCCGGGGCCATGGCCTACGTGGTCAAGCCGTTCAATGAGAACGACCTCGTGCCCGCGATCGAGTTGGCGGTGGCCCGCTTCGACGAGCTCCGGGCTCTCGAGGAGGAGGTTTCCGACCTCGCCGAGCAGTTCGCCACCCGCAAGCTCGTCGACCGCGCCAAGTCGCTGTTGACGACCACCCTCAACCTGACCGAACCGGAAGCCTTCCGGTGGATTCAGAAGAGCTCGATGGACCGGCGGCTGAGCATGCGCGAGGTCGCCCAGACGGTCATTGACCAGATGGGCTGACCCCGCGCGCGCAGTCACACGC
Organism: Citricoccus sp.; assembly: GCF_032154715.1. Classification (GTDB taxonomy): domain Bacteria; phylum Actinomycetota; class Actinomycetes; order Actinomycetales; family Micrococcaceae; genus Citricoccus. Next base: position 8,263 of record NZ_JALDXU010000068.1, read on the forward strand.
TGTGCCTCCCGGACCTCACACGGGCGAACGCGCCGGCCACATCCCGACCCGCTCGGCGTTCCGCTGCGGGTAACCCTCCACGAGTCCCCCGGAGTCGTCCAGGTCCCCGATGCGGTGGACCTTGACGATGTTGGTGGAGCCGACGAGGCCGGGAGGGGACCCGGCGGCGATGACCACCAGGTCGTTGACCCCGGCGATGCCCTCCTGCAGCAGGGAACGGTCCACCTGCGCCGTCATCTCGTCCGTGGAGTCCGCGAAGGGCACCATCTTCGGCAGCACGCCCCAGGACAGGCACAGAATGTTGTGCGTGTGCTCCACGTGCGTGAACGCGTAGATCATCTGCTGGGGTCGCAGCCGGGAGAGCCTCCGGGCGGAGTCGCCCGACTGGGTGAAGGCGGCCAGGTAGCGGACATCCAGCTGGTCCGCGATCTCCACGGCGGCCCGGGTGATGGCCCCGCCGCGGGTCTTCGGCCGGGAGCCGAGCGGGCGGATCCGGTCCAGTCCATGGGTCTCCGTGGACTCGATGATCCGTGCCATCGTCTCGACGGTAGCCACGGGGTACTTGCCCACCGAGGTCTCCCCCGAGAGCATGACGGCGTCGGCCCCGTCCAGCACGGCATTGGCGCAGTCGGAGGCCTCGGCGCGAGTGGGCCGGGGGCTGTCGATCATGGACTCCAGCACCTGGGTGGCCACGATGACGGGCTTGGCCCAGCGACGGGCCAGCTCGATCGCCCTCTTCTGCACCAGCGGGACGTCCTCGAGCGGCAGCTCCACGCCGAGATCACCGCGGGCCACCATGATGGCGTCGAACGCGTCCACGATCCCGTGCAGCGCCTCCACGGCCTGCGGCTTCTCGATCTTGGCGATCACGGGGACCCGGCGGCCCTTCTCGTCCATGATCTCGTGCACCCGCTGGATGTCCTCCGCGGAGCGGACGAAGGACAGGGCGATCATGTCCACGCCCAGGTCCAGGGCCCAGCGCAGGTCGTCCTCGTCCTTCTCGGACAGGGCGGGGACGGTCACCGCCACGCCGGGCAGGTTGATGCCCTTGTTGTTGGACACCGTGCCCGGGACCACCACCTCGGTCACGACGTCGGTCCCGGTCACCTCCACGGCGCGCAGGGCGACCTTGCCGTCGTCGATCAGCAGGGCGTCCCCGGGACGGACGTCCGCGGGCAGCCCCTTGAAGGTGGTGCCGCAGCGCTCCGCGGTACCCTCGATCTCCTCCGTGGTGATGGTGAACCGGTCACCCACCCTCAGCTCGTGCGGTCCATCGGCGAACCGTCCGAGCCGGATCTTGGGTCCCTGCAAATCCGCGAAGACCGCCACGGGACGGTCGAGGTCCCGGGCGGCCTTCCGGATGTCCGCATAGGTCTGCTCGTGGACGTCCCAGCTGCCGTGGCTCATGTTCATGCGCGCGACGTCGACCCCCGCGGCGATCAGGTCCTTGGTGTTCTGGTATCCCTCGTTGGCCGGGCCGAACGTGGCGACGATCTTCGCGTGTCTCATGTTCCCAGCCTAACCAGCCGAACCGACGTTGAGGTGAACAGCTGTGTGGTCACCTCCGGTCCACCGTCAGACCGCCGTCAGACCGACATGGCACGGTCGGTCGGCTCCACCGGGGACGGCAGCCGGGTCCAGGTCTCGAGTGACTCGTCCACGGCCTTCGCGCAGGCCCGGCCCTCGGCGATGGCCCACACCACGAGTGAGGCACCGCGCCCGGCATCTCCGGCCACGAAGACCCCTGGGGTGTCGGTCTCGTAGCGGTGGTCCCGCTTGACCAGTCCGCGTTCGAGCACGACGCCGGCGTGGCCCTCTCCGGAGGTCAGTCCGGCGTCCTCCACCCCGGTGAAACCCAGTGCCAGGAGCACCAGGTCCGCGGGGATCTCCCGTTCGGTGCCGGGCTTGGGCACGCGACGGCCGTCCGGCAGGTACTCGGTCTCGGCCACGCGCACGGCCCGGACCCGCTCCACGCCGTCGGCGCCCACCTCGCCGAGGAACTCGACCGTGGAGGCCAGGTACTCGCGCGTGCCGCCCTCGGCGTCCGCGGAGGTCACCTCGTAGACCCGCGGCACGGTCGGCCACGGCTGGTCGTCCGGACGTTCCGCGGGCAGTTCCTTGCCGATGGCCAGGGTGGTCACGGACGTGGCCCCGTGGCGGTGGGCCGTGCCGATGCAGTCGGCGCCGGTGTCGCCGCCGCCGAGAACCACCACGTGCTTGCCGTCGGCCCGGATCTGGGCTGCCGCCTCCGCCTCGTCCAGTTCTCCGTTCACCGCGCGGTTGGACTGGACCAGGTAATCCATGGCGAAGTGCACGCCGTCCAGCTGCCGGCCCTGCACGGGCAGATCACGCGGCACGGGCGCTCCGGTGGCCATGATGACGGCGTCGTAGCGCGACCGCAGCTCGGCCCACGTCATGTCCGTGCCGATGGCCACGTTGGTGCGGAAACGCGTCCCCTCGGCCTCCATCTGCTCGATCCGGCGGTCCAGGATGTCCTTCTCCATCTTGAAGTCCGGGATCCCGTACCGCAGCAAGCCTCCGATCCTCCCGTCCCGCTCGTAGACGGCCACGGTGAAGCCGGCCCGCGTCAGCTGCTGGGCGGCGGCCAGCCCGGTGGGGCCGGAGCCGACGACGGCCACGGTGTGGCCGTTGAGCCGCTGCGGGACCACGGGGTCCAGCCAGTCGTGGTCGAAGGCGGCGTCCGCGATGGCCACCTCGGTCTGCTTGATCGTCACGGCGGGCTGGTTGATGCCCAGCACGCAGGACGACTCGCAGGGTGCCGGGCAGATGCGGCCGGTGACCTCGGGGAAGTTGTTGGTGGCGTGCAGCCGCGCGGCGGCCTCCTCCCACCGGCCCCGGCGGACCAGGTCGTTCCACTCGGGGATGAGGTTCCCCAGGGGGCAGCCCTGGTGGCAGAACGGCACGCCGCAGTCCATGCAGCGCCCGGCCTGGGTCCGGATGACGGCCTCGTCCTGGCGGACATAGACGTCCTTGAAGTCCAGGATGCGCACGGGCACCGGCCGGGACGGCCGGTCCTGCCGCTCACGGGTGTTCAGGAATCCACGGGGATCAGCCACGGGTAGCCTCCACAATCCGACCCCAGGCGGCATCGCCGTCCGGGTCTAGTCCTTCGTCGATGACGGCCGCGCGCGTCTTCAGCACGGCGTCGTAGGTGGCCGGCAGCACGGTGGTGAACCGTGACATCACCGCCTCCGGATCTGCCTCCAGGTCAGAGAGCAGGTGGGCGGCCACCGGCGAGCCGGTCTCCGCACGATGGCGCTCCAGCAGGCCGATGATGGCCTCCCGGTCCTCCGCACGCGGCTCGAGCAGCAGCAGGTCGTGCTGCTCCACCGCCAGCGGATTCAGGGTGGTCTCGTCCAGGTCCAGGACCCAGGCGGTGCCACCGGACATGCCGGCCCCGAAGTTGCGGCCGGTCCGGCCGAGGATGAGCGCGCGTCCCCCGGTCATGTACTCGCAGCCATGGTCACCGATTCCCTCGACCACGGCGGTGGCCCCGGAGTTGCGGACTAGGAACCGCTCCCCCACGCGTCCGCGCAGGAAGACCTCGCCGGAGGTGGCGCCGTAACCGATGACGTTGCCCGCCACCACGTTGTCCTCCGCCGCGAATCCGGCCGAGGCGTCCGGGCGTACGACGATGCGCCCGCCGGAGAGGCCCTTGGCCACGTAGTCGTTGGCGTCGCCCTGCAGCCGGAGCGTGATCCCGGCCGGCAGGAAGGCGCCCAGGGACTGACCGGCCTCACCCGTGAGGTTCACGGTGATGGTGTCCGCCGGCAGCTCGTCCAGCAGCCGCGCCTTGGTGACGTGGTAGCCGAGCATGGTGCCGGCGGCCCGGTCCGTGTTGACGATCCGCTTGCTGACCTCGATCGGGGTGCCCTTGGCGATGGCGGGCTCGGCCAGGGTGATGAGGTCGTTGTCGAAGTGCTGGTCCAGCTCGTGGTTCTGCCCGTGGCTGTTGGACAGCTGACGTGCCTTGGCCGGGTCGGCCGGATCGTATCCGGCCAGGATGCCGCTGAGATCCAGGTCCTCGGTCTTCCAGTGGTTCCGGGTCGCATCCCGGTCCAGGACGTCGATGTGACCGATGGCCTCGTCGATGGACCGGAAGCCGAGCTCGGCCAGGTACTCACGGACCTCCTGGGCGATGAACTCGAAGAAGGTGACCACGAACTCGGGCTGGCCGGTGAACCGGGACCGCAGCTCGGGGTTCTGGGTGGCCACGCCCACCGGACAGGTGTCCAGATGGCAGACGCGCATCATGATGCAGCCGGAGACCACCAGGGGCGCGGTGGCGAAGCCGAACTCCTCGGCACCGAGCAGCGCGGCGATGACCACGTCCCGGCCCGTCTTGAGCTGGCCGTCCACCTGGACCACCACCCGGTCCCGCAGACCGTTGAGCATGAGGGTCTGCTGGGCCTCGGCGAGACCCAGCTCCCACGGGGCTCCCGCGTGCTTGAGCGAGTTCAGCGGCGAGGCGCCGGTGCCGCCGTCGTGCCCGGAGATCAGCACGACGTCGGCCTTGGCCTTGGTCACTCCTGCCGCCACGGTGCCCACCCCGGACTCCGAGACGAGCTTGACGTGCACGCGCGCCGCCGGGTTGGACCGCTTCAGGTCATAGATGAGCTCGGCGAGATCCTCGATCGAGTAGATGTCATGGTGCGGCGGCGGCGAGACCAGGGAGACGCCGGGCGTGGAGTGGCGCGTGGAGGCCACCCAGGGGTACACCTTGGTGCCCATGAGCTGGCCGCCCTCACCGGGCTTGGCCCCCTGCGCCATCTTGATCTGCAGGTCGTCCGCGGTGGCCAGGTAGAGGCTGGTCACGCCGAAGCGGCCGGAGGCGATCTGCTTGATGGCCGAGCGGCGTTCCGGATCCAGCAGGCGCTCCGGGTCCTCGCCGCCCTCGCCGGTGTTGGACTTGCCGCCCAGCCGGTTCATGGCGATCGCGAGGGTCTCGTGGGCCTCCTGGGAGATCGAGCCGTAGCTCATGGCGCCCGTGGAAAAGCGCTTGACGATCTCCGAGACGGGCTCGACCTCGTCCAGCGGGACCGGCTGGCGCACCCCGGTCTTCAGGGTCAGCAGCCCGCGCAGGGTCATCAGGTCCCGGGCCTGCTCGTCCACGCGCTGGGTGTAGTCCTTGAAGATGCCGTACTGGCGGGTCCGGGTGGCGTGCTGGAGCCGGAACACGGTCTCCGGGTTGAACAGGTGCGGTGGCCCGTCCCGGCGCCACTGGTACTCGCCCCCGGTCTCCAGCTCCCGGTAGGGATCGATGTCGTTGCCGTCCGGCGGGTAGGCCGCCCAGTGGCGCTGCTCGTTCTCGGCCGCGATGACACCCAGCCCGACCCCTCCCATGGGGGTGTGCGTGCCGGCGAAGTACCGGTCCACGAGGGGCCGTGACAATCCGATGGCCTCGAAGGTCTGGGCTCCGCAGTAGGACGCCACGGTGGAGATGCCCATCTTGGACATGATCTTCTGCACGCCCTTGCCGAGCGCCTTGATGAGATTCGCGACAGCCTGGGCGCGGGTCACGCCGGTGATGGCCCCGGTGCGGACCAGGTCCTCCGCGGACTCCATGGCCAGGTACGGGTTCACCGCCGAGGCACCGTAGCCGATGAGCACGGCCACGTGGTGGACCTCGCGGACGTCCCCGGCCTCGACGAGCAGCGAGGCGCGGGTGCGGTTGGCCGAGGACAACAGGTGGTGGTGCACGGCGGAGAGCAGCAGCAGGGACGGGATGGGAGCCCACTGGGCGTTCGAATCGCGGTCGGAGAGCACGATGTACTGCACGCCCCGGTTCACCGCGGCCGAGACCTGCTCACAGATCTCCGTGAGCCGGTCGCGCAGGCCGGCCGAGCCGCCGTCGACCCGGTACAGGCCACGGACTTTCAGGGCCACCTTGGCGCCGGACTGGACTCCGGACGCCCCGCCGGACTGTTCACGGGCCTCGGACCGCAGGTTCGCGATCTTGGCCAGCTGGTCGTTGTCGATCACCGGGAATTCGAGGTTCACGTGGTTGGTGCGCACCCGGTCGGTGGACAGCAGGTTGCCGTCCGGGCCGATCGAGGTCCGCATGGAGGTGACCAGCTCCTCGCGGATGGAGTCCAACGGCGGGTTGGTGACCTGCGCGAAGGACTGCGTGAAGTAGTCGAACAGCAGCCGGGGCCGCTTCGAGAGCACCGCGATGGGGGTGTCCGTGCCCATGGCGCCCAGGGGCTCCGCACCCTTCTCCGCCATGGGGCCGATCAGCAGGCGCAATTCCTCGGTGGTGTAGCCGAAGGTCCGCTGACGGTGTGCCACGGAGGTGGACGAGTAGTTGACGTGCTCACGCTCGGGCAGGTCGGTCAGGTCGATGAGGTTCTCGCGGACCCACTCACGCCACGGGTTGGCCGAGGCCACCTCGGCCTTGACCTCGTTGTCCTCGATGATGCGGCCCTCGTCGGTGTCCACGAGGAACATCCGGCCCGGTGCAACGCGGCCCTTGCGGACGATCCGGGAGGGCTCGAGCGGCAGCACGCCGACCTCGGAGGCCAGCACCACGAGCCCGTCGTCGGTGACCCAGTAGCGGGCGGGACGCAGGCCGTTGCGGTCCAGCACGGCGCCGACCTGGCGGCCGTCGGTGAAGGCCACGGCGGCGGGGCCGTCCCAGGGCTCCATGAGCATCGAGTGGTACTCGTAGAACGCGCGGCGGTCCGAGTCCATGGACTCGTGGTTCTCCCAGGCCTCCGGGATCATCATCATGACCACGTGGCTCAGGGGCCGGCCGGCGAGCATCAACAGCTCGGCGACCTCGTCGAAATTGGCGGAGTCCGAGGCACCCGGGGTGCAGATCGGATACAGCTTCTCCGGTTCCTCGCCGAGCACCGAGGAGGCCAGCTGGGACTGACGGGCGCGCATCCAGTTCCGGTTGCCCTTGACCGTGTTGATCTCGCCATTGTGGGCAATGGCCCGGAACGGCTGGGCCAGCGGCCAGGACGGGAACGTGTTGGTGGAGAAGCGCGAGTGCACCACGGCCAGGGAGGTGGCGAAGCGCTCGTCCGAGAGATCGGGATAGAACGGCTCGAGCTGGGCGGTGGACAGCATCCCCTTGTAGACGATCGTCTGCGTGGACAGGGAGGGGAAGTAGACCCCGAACTTGTTCTGGGTGCGCTTGCGGACGCGGAAGACGCGGGCGTCCAGCGAGTCGCCGGCCGTGGTGCCCACCGACGGGTCCAGGGCGAGGAACAGCTGGGAGAAGTGGGGCATGACCGCTCGGGCGGAGGCACCGAGCACCTCGGTGTCCACCGGGACGTCGCGCCAACCCAGGACCACGAGGCCTTCGTCGGTGGCGCGGTCCTGGATGCCGTCCACACACTCACGTCGTTCGGCGTCGTCCTGCGGCAGGAACGCCGTGCCGGCGGCATAGTTCCCGGACTCCGGCAGCTCGAAGTCGACGACCTCGCGGAAGAAGGCGTCCGGGATCTGCAGCAGCAGTCCGGCACCGTCGCCGGTGCCGTCATCCCCGCCGACGCCGCCGCGGTGTTCGAGATTGCGCAGTGCCACGAGGGCGTGCTGCACGATGTCGTGTCCGGGGGTGCCGCGCAGGGTGGAGATGACCGCCAGGCCGCAGTTGTCCGTCTCCGCGTCGGGCCGGTAGAGACCCTGCTCGGCGGGGATCGCGGAGAACCGGTTGAAGGGGTTCTTCGGGTCCCGGGCCAACGAGTCCTGGACTGAGTCCTCCGGCAGCGACCGTTCGGCCGGCGCTGACGTGGCGGCCTGAACAGGGTGTCCGGCCTCGGCGGGCTGGCCCTGAGGAGGGCGGGCGTGCTGGTCGTCGCGGCGCAATGTCATGAGAGTCCTTCCGTTGCGCAGGGCTTCTGCTGCGGTGGAAGGGGACATCTTCGGCCCCTACGTCGAGAGATGAACACGCGATTTCGTCCGCTTCACCTCACGTCAATGCAGTGGAGTCGATACTACCGAGGCGCGAGGCCCTCCATCTCATTTTTCGGTCGAATCGGCCACTTTTTTTGTTTCGGCTGCGTTAACTTTCGCGCCATCGATGGCTGGGTCGACCGGATCTGAGGCTCCAGCAGCTGTCGGGGACTCGGTCACGGTATCAGTCCCGGTCGTGGACTCGGTCGTGGAATCGATCGAGTTGGCGGTCTCTGTCTCGGAGTCCTCGACCGGTTCCCGGCCAGCACGCCACACCGAATCGGCCTCGGCCTTCCCCTCGGCGCTCTTCGGCCGGGTGAGCCCCAGGTAGATGAGGAATCCGATGGCGATCAGCAGCATCAGCAGTGAGGTCCACACGTTCAGGCGCTGGGTGGTGCCGAAGAGCGTGATCATCTCCGCGTCATCGATCCGGAGCATCTCGATCCAGGTGCGGCCGGCCGTGTACCAGGCGACGTAGGACCAGAGCATCATGCCCCGGCGCAGGCGCAGCCTGCGATCGATCAGCAGCAGCAGGGCCACCCCCACCAGATTCCACAGCATCTCGTAGGCGAACGTGGGGTGGAAGAGGGTGCCCTCGAGGGCACCGGCGGGAAAGTTCGGATGGTCGGCGGACACCTGCAGGCCCCACGGCGCCGTGGTGGGGCCGCCGAAGAGTTCCTGGTTGAAGTAATTGCCGAGCCGGCCGATGGCCTGGGCGAGCAGCACGCCCGGCGCCACCACGTCGGCATAGGCCGAGATCTTGAAACCGTAGCGGCGGCAGGCGATCCAGGCGCCCACGGCGCCCAGGGCGACGGCGCCCCAGATCCCGAGGCCGCCCTCCCAGACCCGCCAGATCTTGGTCAGGTCACCCGTGCCGTCGAAGTTCGGACCGAAATAGGCATCCGGGGACGAGACCACGTGGTAGAGGCGGGCGCCGATCAGGCCGAAGATGATGGCCCAGATGGAGACGTCGATGATGTTGCCCTCGGGACCGCCACGGGCCTTCCAACGCCGCGAGGCGAGCCAGAGGCCCGCGATCATGCCGGCCACGATGCACAGCGCATAGGCGTGGATCGTCAGGGGGCCGATCTCGAAGCCGTCCCAGATCGGTGCGGGGATGGCAGCTGTGATCAGCGCGTCCATCAGGCGTCTCCTCGGACGTTCTTCAGGGTGCCCGTGGCCAGCTCGGCCGCCAGGGTCCCGACGGCGGCCGGGCCGCCGTCCCGCAG
>NZ_JALDXU010000069.1:0-17258 GCF_032154715.1 Citricoccus sp.
GCCCCGGTGAGCCCGGGGCCGAGCGCGGTCACAGGACGCACATGGCGCGCTACCGCCCCGTCGGGTGGGCGTCGACCCGCAGGGGCGGGGCCACGACGCCGTCCGGGATCGGTTCGAGGTAGGGGGTCAGCGCGATGATATCGGTGTGTTCCTGCTTCGCGGCCGCAAGAACGCCGGGGTTGGTGACGATGGCCGCGGCCGTCGCCGCCATGGAGGTGGCCGCGTGGATCATGCCCTTGTGTGCGGCCGGCATCTTGCCCTGAGCGACGGTCTGCCAGGCGTGGAACGGGGTACCCAGTGCTGCGGTGGCGGAGGAGATCTGCACCGTCGGCACGACCCAGCTCACGTCTCCGACGTCCGTGGAACCGGTCATCTGCGGGCGGGGCTGTTCTGGCTGGTACGGGGCGAGGTCGTCGTGCAAGGCACGACCATCGCGCGGGTCCCAGCCGACGCGACGCTTCGAACCGGCGATCTCCCGTTCGTCGAGTCCCACAGCGAACTCGGTGGCGGCCAGCTGGTCGGTCGCGTCGAACCCCACCGGACCGAGCTGCTGCAGGACGTCCTCCAGGGTGCGCTCGAGTACCTCGTTCGGCAGGACCTCGGCGCACGCGCCGTCGAACTCGATCTCCAGGTCGGTCTCCGTCATCAGCGCGGCGCCGCGGGCAATGTTCTCGACCCGTTCCTGGAGATCCCGCATCTGGCGGGTGTCGTCGGCCCGGATCACGTAGTAGACGCTGGCGTGCGCCTGCACCACGTTGGGAGAGCGGCCGCCCGTGTCGGTGATGGCGTAGTGAACCCGTGCGGTGTCCGGCATGTGCTCGCGCAAGAAGTTCACTCCGACGTTCATCAGTTCGACGGCGTCGAGTGCGGAGCGTCCGAGGTGCGGCATCGCGCCGGCGTGGGCCGCCAGGCCCGTGAAGTGGAAGTAGACCTGCGAGTAGGACAACGTGAGGGACTGGCGGCTGCCGGTCATGGTCGTCGGATGCCAGGTCACGGCCGCGTCGACGTCGCCGAACGCCCCTGCCTTGACCATGAACGTCTTTCCTGCGGCGGCCTCCTCGGCGGGGCAACCGTAGTAGCGCACCCGGGCTTGGATGCCGGCGGCCTCGAAGTAGTCGGCGGTGACGGAGGCCGCCAGGAGTGCACCGGAGCCAAGCAGGTGGTGATGGCATCCGTGACCGTTGCCGGAGATGTTCGCCGGGTCCGGAGTGCGCTGGGGGTTTCCGGCCTCCTGGCTGATGTCGGCCAAGGCGTCGTATTCGCCCAAGAACGCGATGACGGGTCCGCCGGTTCCGCGTTCGGCGCTGAAGGCGGTCGGGATGCCGCCCACCTTCTCGGTGACCGAAAACCCGTGGGCGCGGGCGGCTGCCTGGTGCTTGTCCTGGGCGCGGAACTCCTCCCAGCGCATCTCCGGATCGTCCCAGATCGCGTCCGCCATGGCGGTGAACTCGGGAGCGGCGGCCGCCACCCGCTGGGAAAGCTCCTCCAGCGGGCCGGTATCCAGAGAGCCGAGGGGTGCGGTGCTGTCAATCGTCATTGCTGTCCTTTCGAGGGGTGGACTGCGCACTGGAAAGCGCGGCAGAGTTGCAGGGGGATGTCTAGAGGGCGTCGGCCTTGGGGTCCGGCGTGAAGGTCAGCACAGCTATGGCCACGGTGAGGGCCACCCCGAACAGCGGGGCTGCGCCGGCCAGTGCGGGGGCCATCGGCACCAGGATATAGATGACCAGGACGCCGACGACGAGGCCGGCGACGAGCACCTTCGGCTGCTTGAGGTTGCCGATGACGTTCTGCATCAAAAAGGCACCCAGCACAGCCGGGACCACGAACTGGGTGACGGCGGCAAGCCAATCAGCCGGGATGATGGTCAGCAGCCACTGTCCAAAGATCCCGACGACGAGAACGAGCGCGGCAACGTGAATGATCGCGGCCGCGCAGATGGCGAGGGTCGCGGCGATCTGCGCCTGCGGAGTACCCGGCTTGGCCTGGATGCGGGCCTGGGCGGTGACCGCGGCAGGCAGGAGTTTGGTGGAGATGTTGCCGATGAGAAAAGCCTGGTACATGGCCCCGGGGCCCAGGATCGGGAAGTACGAGATCGGTTCGACCACCCAGATCACGCCCATGACCAGCGCGATCGCAACCACGGCGGTGACCAGCGTCCCGGGGTTGACGGTGTACCCGGCCACCAACACCATCAGGATGGGGCCGATCAGCATGGCCGTCATGCCGACGAGCATCGTGATGGGGCCCCAGACGGACGTGGTGCGGTTGTAGCCGGCCATCGGCTGGGGGGCGGCCGTGGGAGCTTCGATGGGTGCGGCGGGATGGGACATCATGGTCGGTCCTCTCGACAGGTCAGGAGATGAAGTAGCCAACGGCAATCGCCACGATCATGGCGATACCGAGTGCGAATTCGAGCAGAGCGGGCTTGTCCAGCCGCTTGGCCAGCAGGGTGAGAACCAGCATGAGCAGGGCGGAGGCGCCGAACACGATCGCGCCACTGAAACTCGCGGCCACCTCCTTCAGGCCCAGGGTGAAGAACGCGCCGATCAGGGCCGCGGTGGGCAGAACGGCCCAGCGTGCCGATCGCGTACGGGCGGTTTTCGTGCTGATCCCGGCGCCCATGGTCCGCTTCAGGATGGGAGTCATCACGAGGGTGACCACCATCCAGCCCGAGCCCCCGATGGCCAGGGCGAGCAGCATGGTCACCAGCATGTTGCCGTCCACGCGCGGCTCGCCGAGTCCGGAGCCCATGGTGCCCAGCGCCAGGTCGGCGGCGATGGTTTCGTAGGCCGCCGACCCGATCAGGCCGATGCGGGTGATCGTGCTCGGGCTTCCGAACAACGGCAACAAGGCCAATGCCACGAGGCAGACGGCGAGAGAGGGGCCGATGGCTGAGACCCCGCCGGCGCGGAACGCGGTCCGCACCTGCACGGTGGGCATGCCCACCTCGGCCGCTGCGGCCTTCGCCGCCTTCAGGTAAACGACGCTCTGGACCACAACCACGACCAGCACCGCGATGGCACCGATCCACAGCAGTGGATGGTTGACGGTCTCGGCCAGGGTGGGCGCTGCTTCTTCCATGGAGCGCTCCTTTCAGCTGGAGGGGCCCGTTCCTTGGTGCGAACGGCTTGGGAAGTGAGTTTGGCAATGTCGAGTTTCCATCGGATAAACGGCGAGGAATCTGCGAGAATGAAGTCTCTGATGCCCATAAACTCGATCTCCGACGACGATGCTCGTCTGATTCACGCGCTTCAGGTCCAGCCGCGGGCGCCGTGGAGCGAACTCTCGCGCGCTCTATCCGTCACCCCGACGGCTCTGGCCCAGCGCTACGCACGTCTGCACGCAGCCGGGATGGTCAGGGCCACCGGTCACGCCACGTGGATCAACAGCAGCCGCAACACCGCCTTCGCCGAGATTGACCTCGAACCCGGCTCACTTGCCAGGGCCACAGCAATTCTCACGGAGCTTCCGATGGCGATGACGCTTGATGCCACCACGTCGGGGACCTGCCTCATCGCCACGATCAGCGCCCCCGACGAGTCCTCGCTGGCCACGGTGCTGCTGGAGACGTTGCCGTCCCTGCCGGGCGTCAGAGATGTGCGCGCACACCTGATCACCTCCACCTTGAAGTCCGGAGAACGCTGGAACGTGCGGGCATTGGACCCGGAACAGGCCGCCCAGATCAGGGGACCACGCCTGCCCCGCGCCCGAGCTGCGCGGAACCTGGACCCCCAGTTCTCCAGCTCGCTCATGGCCAAGCTGGGGCGTGACGCGCGCACGCCAGCTGCGGTGCTGGCGCGCGATCTGGGAGTCAGCGAGCAGAAGATCCACGACGCCGTCGCGGTGCTGCTGCACGGACAGCAGTTCAGATTGCGGACCGATGTGATCAACCTCTGGGCCGGATGGCCCGTGCATATCTGGTACTTCGCCGACGTCCCGCCCCGCCAGCTGAGCGCCGTGGCCACCGCGCTGACGACGCACCCGGAAGTCCGCTACGTTGGCACCGCGGCGGGACCGGCCAACCTCACCTTCGACGTGTGGCTGCGTAATTTGGATGTCCTGCACGCGCTGGAAGCGAAGATCGATTCACTCTCCCGAACCGGCGTCATGATCAGGCGGCAGATCGTCCTGCGTACCGCCAAGCGGCTGGGGCACCTGATCGACCACGAGGGCCGCTTCACCGATCGCTACGTCGCGACGCCCGGTTAGACGGTCCAGATCCCCGGCACGGGACAGATGGGCCTGATGGCATGACAACGGCCCCGGCTCCCTGGGGTTCAGGGGCCGGGGCCGTCATGTCAGTTCGTTCAGAGGGTCAGGAGCGTCCGGGTCCGCCGCCCTCGGTCTCGAGGGACTGGGACGGATCGGAGAGGACGTCTCCGCGGGGGCCGGAGGCCTTGGCGTTGCCGCTCGAGGCATTCGCATCGGACCCGGTGGCCGGGGCATCGGGAGCGCCGTTGACGGACTTGTCGCCGGAGGCGTGCTTGCCGACGGACTTCTCCGCGGCGGAGGAGGCCTTGTCAGCCAGGTCCTGGGCCGCGGCGGAACCCTTGTCAGCCATGGTGTGGGCAGCGCTGTTGGCCTTCTCGGACAGCCCGGGCGCCTTGTCCTTCAGCGCGTCCGTGGCCTTGTCCGCCAGGCCCGCCGCCTTGTCCGCCACCACGGGTGCCTGGTCCTTCACGGCAGTGGTCGCCTTCTGGGTGGCCTTCTGCACCTGGTCCTGGGTCTTCGGATCATTCCAGAAGCTCTGCGCGTTCTTGGCGAACTTGTCGAGATTCTTCCGTCCTTCGCGGCTGCCCAGGAGGTATCCGAGGGCCGCGCCGATGCCGAGGGTGATCAATCGCTTCATGTCGTCTCCTTTGTGGCGTCTGCCCGTGGCGGGGTGACCGCTCGGGTATGACCCGAGTCTTCACCGCGGGCGGAGTCAGGTCAATCGGTGCACAGCCCGGCACCGGGGGATTCACAGCTTTTCCTCAGGCAGGTGACCATGGCCGGTGAGAACGGGCGCGGTCCTGTGGCCTCCATGGCACACTGTCCCCAGCGAAGGAGGGGGCATGCTGGTTCTCAGTTCCGAACAGGTGGCACGGATGCGGCTGATCTCCCAGCATCTGGTCGATCCGCTGCCCACGTCCGCCGACGTGGCGCGGTGGCTCACCTGCACCCAGGGCCAGGACTACCCGGGCTCCACCGTGTCCCTGGCCCTGCGCAGCGTGGGCCGGTCCACCGCAGCAGTCCGCGAGGCCTACGATGCGGGACGGATCGTCCGGTCCTGGCCGATGCGGGGCACCCTGTTCGCCGTGGCGGCCGAGGATCTCGAGTGGATTCTGGACCTCACCGCGGCACAGATGTTGAAGGCGACCGAACGGCGCCGCCGGGAGTTCGGCCTGACCGCGGACGTGCTCGACCGGGCCGAGATGGTCGCGCTCCAGGCCCTGAGCGGTCCGGGACTGACCCGTTCCGGATTCCTGGCCCGGTTCACCGATGAGGGAATCCCCGTGGACGAGGGCCGCGGGTACCACCTGATCTTCTTCCTCGCCCTGCGCGGGGTGCTGTGTTTCGGCCCCACCGAGGGCCGGGAGCAACGCCTCGTGCTGGCCACCGAGTGGATCACGCCGGGCCGGCAGCGCGACCGGGAGGACGGCGTCCGTGAGTTGCTGCTGCGGTACCTGCGCTCCCATGGCCCGGCCACCGTGGAGGACTTCTGCTGGTGGTCCAAGATCGGCAAGACCCAGGCCCGGCCGGCGCTGGCGGACCTCCACCCGGAGTTGCTGTCCGCGGACGTGGACGGGCGGGAACACTGGATGTCCCCGGACCTGCCGGACCGTCACGCAGAGCGGACCCGGGCCACCGCCGCACCGCTCCTGTTGCCCGGGTTCGACGAGACCGTCCTCGGCTACCAGGACCGGTCCGCGGTGCTGACCAGGGACGAGGAGGCGCTCGTGGTCCCCGGGCGCAACGGCGTGTTCAAGGGCACGGTGCTGCACCGCGGTCATGCCGTGGGGACGTGGAAGCGACCCACCCGGCGTGGTCAGCCGGTCGAGGTCACCGCGTTCGGAGAGCTGCCAGGCCCGGTGGCCAGGGCCGTACCCCGTCTCAGCGCCGCGCTGCCTGCCTGAGCCGGCCCCTCGAGCTGTGCTGGCCCATCGACTGGGGAGGACATGCCGAGCTGCCGGCAGCGGTCACGGCATGTCCTCC
This sequence comes from Citricoccus sp., assembly GCF_032154715.1. GTDB lineage: Bacteria > Actinomycetota > Actinomycetes > Actinomycetales > Micrococcaceae > Citricoccus. The sequence continues at coordinate 6,196 of NZ_JALDXU010000069.1, forward strand.
CTACTCGATCACGGTGACGTCAGCCCCGCGGGGTGGCGACGGCGGCCACGGCCGCTGCCACCCGGAGGGAGACCTCTGGGTCGAAGACCGAGGGGATGATGAAGCTCGGGTTCAGCTCCTCGTCCGTGATGGTCCCGGCGATGGCCTCGGCGGCCACCACGAGCATCTCGTCGGTGATGTCCGAGGCCTCGGCGTCCAGCAGGCCGCGGAAGAAGCCCGGGAAGGCCAGCACGTTGTTGATCTGGTTCGGGAAGTCCGAGCGGCCGGTGGCCACGATCGCGGCGTGCTTGGACGCGGTGGCCGGGTGTACCTCCGGATCCGGGTTGGACATGGCGAACACGATGGAGTCCTCGTTCATGGCGGCCACATCGGTCTCGTCGAGCAGGTTCGGTGCGGAGACGCCGATGAACACGTCGCGACCGACCACAGCTTCCTTCAGCGAGCCGGAGAAGCGCTCCTCATTCGTGTTGTCCGCGAGCCACTGGCGGTTGGCGTCGGCATGCTGGGAGCCGCGCTCGATGATCCCGGCTCGGCCGGCGGCCACGATGTGGCGCGCTCCGGAGGCCTTCAGGAGCTTGATGATGGCGGTGCCGGCCGCGCCGACGCCGGCCACGGCGATCCTGACGTCCTCGATCTTCTTGCCGGTGATCTTCAGGGCGTTGGTGAGGGCCGCCTGGACCACGATCGCAGTGCCGTGCTGGTCGTCGTGGAAGACGGGGATGTCCAGTTCCTCACGCAGGCGGGCCTCGATCTCGAAGCAGCGGGGTGCGGAGATGTCCTCGAGGTTGATGCCGCCGTAGGCCGGGGCGATGGCCTTGACGATGCTGATGATCTCCTCGGTGTCCTTGGTGTCCAGGGCCACCGGCCAGGCGTCCACGCCGGCGAACTGCTTGAACAGGGCGGCCTTGCCCTCCATCACGGGCATGGCTGCCTCCGGACCGATGTCCCCCAGGCCGAGCACGGCGGTCCCGTCCGTCACCACCGCCACCGTGTTCTTCTTGATGGTGTACAGGCGCGCCAGGTCCTTGTCCTCGGCGATCGCCCGGCAGACGCGGGCCACCCCAGGGGTGTAGGCCCGGGAGAGATCGTCCCGGGTGCGCAGCGGCACGCGCAGGGTGGTCTCGATCTTCCCGCCCTCGTGCAGCTGGAAGGTCTGGTCCGTGACCTCATGGACGGTGATGCCCTCGATGGCGTCCACGGCCTCGCGGACGCGTTCGGCATGCGCCGCGTCCACCGTGTCACAGCCGACGGCCACGGTCATGTACCGGTGGTGCGATTCGATCACGTCCAGGCCGGTCACGGCGGCACCGGTACCGGCCACGGCCGTGGCGATGTCAGAGGTAGCGGTGAAGGAGACGGGGGTCTCGACGCGCAGGGAAATGGAATAGCCGGGGCTGGGTGCTGCCATGGGGATGCTCCTTGGAATCGGGATCCGAACGGTTGCTGGACGGGTCGCCGTCATCGCCGCCGCAGCGGCACGGCCGGCAAGATACCGAGTGTAGCGGCGGAGGGCTTCTACCCCGCAGTACGCGGCGTAATGTTCGCCGTGGTCAGCAGGTCCAGGACGTCATGGTGAGGTGCCTGACCCGGAATGGCGCCGACGGTGGAACTGGTGGATGCCCTCGAGCAGGACGCAGGCGACGGCGCCGATCGCCACGGCTGCGACGGTCAGGTCCCACGGCGGGATCTCGAACTGGTGGAACTCCCTGGAGGCCGGGATCAACAGCACGAGCAACAGCAGGGCGTACATCGCCACGATGAGGGCCAGCTTCCACCTCGTCAGCGGCCGCGAGATCAGGTTCAGCACCCACAGGCCCATGAGCGTCAGGGTGATCACCGAGGCCGTCTGGACCTGTTGCAGAGACACCGTACCCACGGCACCGGCCAGCCCCGTGACCTCGTCCGAGTAGCCGGCGAACCAGCGGGCGTAGCCGTTGACGGCCAGCAACCCGGCGAGGATGACGAGGCCGGAGGGGATCGCGAACCGCAGGGCACGTCCGAGGAACCCGGGGACGTAGCGGCGCTGGTTCGGCACCAGGGTCAGGAAGAAGGTCGGCAGGCCGATCATGAGGAAATCGACGGTGGAGGCCTGGCGCGGCAGCAGGGGATACTGCCAGGCCAGCAGGGAGAAGACCACCCCGAAGAGCACGGCATAGGCCGTCTTCGTCAGGTACATGTGCGCCAGCTGCTCCATATTGGCGATGACCTGCCGGCCCTCCGCCAGCACCGAGGGCAGGCGGGAGAACCTGCTGTCCAGCAGCACCATGCGGGAGACCGCCTTGGTGGCCGGTGCTCCGTTGCCCATCGCGATCCCCAGGTCAGCTCTCTTCAGCGCGAGGGCGTCGTTGATGCCGTCCCCGGTCATGGCCACCACATGGCCGTCCTGTTGCAGGGCGCTGACCATGCCCTTCTTCTGCTCGGGAGAGACCCGGCCGAACACGGAGTGCTCCTGCAGCACCACCCGGCGCTCCTCCGGATCGGAGGGCAGATTGCGGGCGTCATACCCGTCCCCTTCGACCTCCATGCCGACCTCACGGGCCACCGCAGCGACGGTCCGGGGATGGTCACCGGAGATGACCTTCAACGCGACGTCCTGCGCGCGGAAATACTCGAGGGTCTCACGGGCGTCGTCGCGCACCTTCTCGCGGAAGGTCAGCAGGGCCACGGCCTCCAGCACGGGCGGCAGGTGCCGGTCCGTGCCGAACCAGGTCCCGACGCCGGCCGGTTCCGTGGAGCGGCACAGCACCATGGTGCGCAGGCCGCGGCTGGTGGTCTCGTCGCACAGCGCCTCGATATGCGCGCGCCGCTCCGCGTCGATGCCGCCGCCGGACGCCGGGAGCAGGACCTCCGGGGCACCCAGGACCCAGGCCCCGTGCACCGCATCGCCGGACGGGAAGTGTCCGGAGGCGCCGGCGTCGTGCACGGAGGCGGGGCCGAAGGCCACAGCTGACCAACGCCGCTCCGAGGCGAAGGCCACCTGCTCCGTGGGTGCCACCGGAGGCCGCGAGGGGTAGGCCTCCGCGAGGGCCAGGGCGGTGGGGTTGGCGTTCGGGTCGGCGCCGAACCAGCCCAGTACCAGTGCCCCGGCGGAGCGCAGGTCAGCCAGGTCAGCTGCGCCGGCCGGACCGGGCTGGGTGGACTCGTCGGGCTGGCCGCCCTGCGTGGCGGAGATGAGGTCCGTGGAGCCGTCGAAGACGATCCGCCCCTCGGTGAGGGTCCCGGTCTTGTCCAGGCACACGGTGTCCACCCGGGCCAGGATCTCCACGGCCGGCTGCTCCTGGATGAGCACCTCCTGCCGGGCGAGCTTGAGGGCGGCCACGGCGAAGGAGATGGTCGTCATCAGGGCCAGGCCCTGCGGGATCATCGAGGTGATCGCGGCGACGGAGGCGACCACGGCTGGCTCGATCGCGTCCTGCTCCAGGGCGAGCGCCCAGCCGCCCACGGCCTGGACCTGGCCGTTGACGATCAACGCGGCGATGGGCACCAAGGCGATCGTCAGCCAGGTGGCCACGGTGTCCAGGGCGCCACGGAGCTCGGAGGGGATCTTGGAGTACCGGCGGGCCTCGATGGCCAGGCGCGAGGCATGGGAGTCCGGTCCGACGGCCGTGACCCGGATCAGCCCCGTCCCGGAGAGGACCGCGGAACCGGAGAGCACGGCATCACCGGTGCGCTTGCCGACCGCGTCGGCCTCGCCGGTGAGCAGGGACTCGTCGATGTCCAGGCCGTCGGAGGACAGCACCACCCCGTCGGCGGGGACCTGGTCGCCACGGCGCAGCATCACCGCGTCGTCCAGCACGATCTCCTCGAGCCGCACCGCGTGCTCGGTGCCGTCGCGGAGCACATGGGCGGCGTCCTGGTGGAGCAGGGCGATGGCATCGAGCTTGCGCTTGGCCGAGTACTCCTGGATCACGCCGATGACCACATTGGCCACGGCGGCCAGGCAGAACACGAGGTCGAACCAGCGGCCCAGCACGATGATGGCCACGGCGCAGGCGGCGATCGTGAGGTTGAACAGCGTCAGGATGTGGACGCGCAGGATGGTCCAGAGGGACCGGGAGGTGTCCCGCGGCTGACGGTTAACGAGCCCCTTCTCCTCGCGTTCGGCGACGGCGGCCGGGGCCAACCCGTGTACGGAGAGGACGGCGTCTTGAGGGCGGGGGAGCGGGGCATGGCCCCGGCGGTCCAGAAGCAGGTGGCGCTGATAGTCCGGATGCTCCGGATCTTCCGGGACGCCCGCACCGTGGCTTGCCGGCTCGGAGGTGGTCTCCGCCATGCTCATGATTCTCCCCCTGGGCAATGCAGGGCAACGGGCGGTGATATCCGCGTCAGGCCCTGCCAATGTGATCCGGTGCGATTCCCCCGAACCCGTTCAACTTACTGCCCCGCACCAGGCCGAACATCCCACCTGGGGACTATTCCGGGTCGGTTCCGGGTCCATCTCAGGGGTGGATCGGGGGTGATGCGGAGGTGGCTAGGGATGACGCGGGGCTGTTCGGAGGGCGTTCGGGTTCACGGTCCTGGTGTCCTGTGTTCACGCAGGAAGATGCTGGCGTTCAACACCGCTCCTTACCGTCTGAGGGTCATCACCTCTCTGCTGCCTTCGGGGCGGCACCCCTCAACAGAAGAATGGATCATGACCGCTCAGCGCTTGCCTCTTGCCGTCCTCGCCCTGTCCGTCGGCCTGACCTCCACCGGTGCACTCATGCCGGTCGCGGCCGCCTCCGCTGCTCCCCTCGCCCCGGTGGTGAACAATTCCACCGCAGCCGTGGCCGCACCAGACGCTGACCTGCTCGACGTGACGTTCGAGGACGGCACCCCCGCCGACGCCGCCCAGGACCGCCCCGTCGAGACGTTCGGCGCCCCGCAGATCTCCGTGGATGGCAGCCTGGCCCGATCGGTGGCCGGCTTCGACGGGGAGTCCGCCTACTCCTACGCGCTGACGGACTCCGACTACGGCCAGCTGGCCGACGGTTTCACCGTCGAGTGCAACTTCAAGCGGGCTGCCACGGCCACCACCGGGGAGGACACCCTCTGCGGCAACAAGGAGGCCGGTGGCTTCGCCATGGTGGTCAAGGGGGACCAGGCCGGCTTCATGATTCACGCCGAAGGGGGGTACACCTTCGCCTGGGCGGACATCGACGCCGAGACTTGGTATCACGCGACCGGCGTCTACGACGGCAACACCATCAAGCTCTACCTGGACGGTGAGCTGGCCGCCGAGGCCGAGGCCGGCGGCCCCATGACCGTTCCCCCGAACGAGAACGCCCACGCCGTGGTGTTGGGTGCGGACAGCGGCAACGGCGCGCCCGGCCAGTTCTCGGCCGCCACCGTTGACGCGGCCCGCCTCTACAGCGCCCCGGCGTCGGCCGAGCAGGTCGCCGCCCTGAACTCCGAGTTCGCGGTGGAGGCCGAGGTGCCGACGGCAGACGTCTTCGACGTCGATTTCGCCGACGGCACCGCCACCGAGACGGCGAACGGCCTGGAGGCCACCACCCACGGCGAGCCCGTGATCGAGCAGGACGCCGCGCTCGGACGCAACACGGCCACCTTTGACGGTGACGACGCGCTGCTGTACCCCCTCGGAGACCAGTACGCCACGCTGGGCGACTCGATGACCGTGGAGTGCACGTTCCGCTACAACGGTGCGCTGCCGACCTCCGGAGAGACGAACATGTGCGCCAACAAGGAGGGCGGCGGCTTCTCCATGACCATGTACGCCAACAAGCTGACGTTCGCCGTCAATACCGGCAGCTACCACAACGCCGGCATCGAGATCGAGCCGAACGAGTGGTACCACGCCGTCGGCGTCTTCGACGGCGGCTCGCAGACCGTCAAGCTCTACGTCAACGGTGAACTGGTGGCCGAGACCCCGACCGCCAACGCCGAGATCAAATGGCCGGCGGACCAGAGGTCCCACAACATGGTCATCGGGGCCGACTCCTCCAACGGCGGCTCCCAGTTCCACTCCACCTCCACGATCGCCGCGACCCGCATCTTCGGCGAGGCCCTGGACGCCCACCAGGTGGCGGCGCTGAACATCGACGCCTTCGATGGCCTGCGCGGGCAGGAGCCTGCGCTGGAGTCCACCACCCCGGCCGCGGGCTCCGAGATGACCCGCGCCACCGAGTTCGCGGCGAAGTGGGCCAACCCCGGCCTCGTCGCGGCGGGCACGTCCTACACGCTCGACGGCGAGCCGATCGAGCCGGGCCAGATCATCGGCTCCGGCATGGCGGCCGGTGAGCACACCATCGCGATCGAGGGCAAGACCGTCTTCGGCCTGCCGATCTCCGAGACGGTCACCTTCACCTCGGGCTCCATCCCGGTGGGTGGCGGCACGGAGACCGGGCAGGGCGAGGGCAAGGTCTCCCTGTCCGCCCGGGCCGTGAATCCCGACGGCGGCGACGTCACCACCACCTTCTACGGCGGCCGCGCGGACGTCGCCCACGGCGGCTTCCAGGGTCTCGTGGACGGGACCCCGACCACGCTCGAGTTCGACTACACGGAGGACGCGGACCTCGAGGGGGCCGGGGACAGCCTCAGCGCCACCGGCGGGCAGATGCCGTTCCAGCGCTTCGACGTCGAGGTCGGCGACGCCGCGGAGGACCAGTCGGTGCGCTGGGCGGGAACCGTGGACCCGAGCCGCCAGGTCAACCTGCTGGTGTGGAACACCGAGAGCGGGTCCTGGGACAAGCTGGCCTCCGGGCGCGGGCTCAACGAGAGCGAACTCGTGCTCTCCGGCGCGCTGGGCGCGGAGCACCTGGACGAGGCCGGCCAGGCCGCCGTGCTGGTGCTGGGCGAGGACCCCTTCGCCGACGATCTGGCGAACGAGGTCGCCGACTCCTTCGAGGATCCGGCCGACTACGACTTCTCCCTGGCGCACTTCACCGACACCCAGTACCTCGCCGAGGGGGCTGCGGAGGACGCCTACTCCGAGGATCAGCAGGCGGTCTGGGCAGATGCCTACACCTCCGTCGCCGAGTGGATCGTGGCCAACGCCGAGGAGAAGAAGATCGACTACGTCGCCCACACCGGCGACATCATGGAGAACTGGCACTCCGGCAGCCCGCGCGCCGACGAGGAGGAGTACCGCGAGATCGCCGTCGAGGAGTTCGAGTTCGTCTCCCAGGCGCAGAAGATCCTGGACGACGCCGAGATCGTCAACGGGGTGATCCCGGGAAACCACGACAACCGGTCGGGGACGGACAACGGCCCGGACAACCTGTACAACCAGTACTTCGGCCCGGAGCGCTATGAGGCACTGGAACAGACCCAGGGGTGGAAGGACGCCGAGGCCTCCTACACGCCGTGGAAGGAGGGGGACAACGACAACCACTATGACCTGTTCTCCGCCGGCGGCCTGGACTTCGTCGCGGTCTACCTCGGCTACGACGTCACCGATGAGGAGATCGCCTGGGCCAGCGGGGTCCTGGACCAGTACTCGGACCGCAACGCCATGATCATGACCCACGCCCAGCGCAAGCCGAGCACGAATCCGGATGGCCGCGGCGCGACGTTCTCCCACGATGGCGCGAAGATCGACGCAGGCCTGCTCCAGAAGCACAGCAACATCTTCCTGGCGCTCTCCGGGCACGAGCACGGCGTGGACATCGAGGTCCGCAAGGACGTGGGTCAGGAGGGCAACAACGTGGTCGAGCTGCTGGCCGACTACCAGTTCTACACGGTCTCGGCCGAGGAACTGGGCCTGACCGGCGTCGACGGCCGCTCCGCCACGGACATGCTCCAGTTCGGCTCCAGCTTCTTCCGGTTGCTGCAGATCGACGTGGACAACGCGGAGATGGCCGTGGACACCTACTCCCCGCTGCTGGACGACTTCGGGGCGACCGAGTACGACGACCGCAACCGCTACAACGGCACTGAAGATGACACCCGGTTGCCGATCCAGCTGGAGACACGCAAGACCTCCTTCGCGACCAACCAGGTCATGGTCACGACGCCGACCGATGAGGAGATCGGCGAGGCCACGGCCAAGTCCGGTTGGCCGGCGACGGTCGAGTGGGCCGGCCTCACCGAGGGGGAGACCTACGCCTGGTACGCCACCAGCCGTGATGCCGAGACCGGTGAAGACTTGGCCGCGGGTGAGACCGAGCAGATGGGCGTCTTCACCGCCGCGGCCGCGGGCACCGACACCGTGGCCCCGGAACTGACCGTTCCCGAGGCAGCGACCCTCACCGTGGGTGACGAGTTCGATCCTCTGGCCGGGGTGTCGGCCACGGACAACACCGATGGCGATGTGACGGCGTCGGTGCAGGTCATCGGCTCGGTGGACACCTCCATGGCCGGGGCGTACACCCTGACCTACGTGGTTGAGGACGCCAACGGCAACCAGGCGATCGCCTCCCGGGCCGTCGTGGTGGAAGAGGCCGAGCAGCCGGAGCAGCCGGAGCCGGTGGAGGACTTCACGGACAACCCGGAGGGTTCGCAGTACTACGCCCCGGTCCGGTGGATGCAGGAGCAGGGCATCACGACCGGATACACGGACGGGGCCTACCGCAAGGGCAAGGACATCTCCCGTGGCGAGTCGGTGGCGTTCATCCACCGGTACATCGATCCGGAGGCCACCGACGGTGGCGAGGACTTCACCGACATCACGGAGTCGAACGGGTTCTTCGAGGAGATCGTGTGGGCTGCCAACGCCGGTGTGACGACGGGCTATGCCGATGGGAGGTTCCTGCCGTACGACAGCGTGACCCGCGGTGAGTTCGCCTCGTTCCTGTTCCGTGCGGTGCAGCCGGAAGCGGGCGAGTGGGATGAGTCCTTCTCGGACGTGGCGGAATCGCACCCGCACCACGAGGCGATCTCGTGGCTGGCCTCGACCGGCGTCTCGACCGGATACGAGGGCGGCATGTTCAAGCCGAACGACACGATCACCCGTGGCGAGGTCGCCGCGCTGATGCAGCGCTACGCGACCGAGGTCGCCGACCAGGGCTGACGCGCTCTAACGCGCGCTGACGCGCTTTGCGGGCAAGAATCAGTACTGTTCCTCCCCTGCGGAGGAGCCGGGGCCACGGTTCGTTCCGGCCTGCGTCCGAACCTGCGTACCGTGGGCCCATGGCACACACCAACGATCCGGCGACCATCCGCAGGCTGACGACGCACCGGGGGGCCCGCTGGGCCGTCGTCGGGCTCACGCCCAACCCGCTCCGCGCCGCCGTCGGGGTGGCGAAGTTCCTGCGGGACGAGCAGGGTATGGAGATCGTCCCGGTCAACCTCGGTGCACAGGAGGTGCACGGTGAAACCGGCTACCGTGCGCTGGCGGACATCCCCGGCACGGTCGATGTGGTCGACTGCTTCGTGAACTCACAGAAGGTCGGGGCGATCGTGGACCAGGCCATCGAGATCGGGGCGAAGGCGGTCTGGCTCCAACTCGGGGTGATCGACGAGGCGGCGGCCCAGCGCGCGGCGGACGCCGGGCTGGACGTGGTCATGGACACCTGCCCGGTGATCGAGGTCCGGAAGGACCCGTCCCTGAGGAGGTGAGTGCCCACGCCGTCCGCCGGACTGGATACGCTGGACCCATGATCTTCATCGTCGTCAAGTACCAGGTCAAGCCCGAATACACCGATACCTTCCTGGACTCGGTCGCCGAGTTCACGGCGGCCACCCGCGCCGAGGAGGGAAACCTCTGGTTCGAGTGGTCCCGCAGTGTGGAGGACCCGAACGAGTTCGTCCTGGTCGAGGCCTTCAAGGATGGCGCTGGAGAAGCCCATGTGACCTCCGAGCACTTCGCCGCCGGACTGGAATCGATGCGCCCGCTGCTGGCCGCCACGCCTCAGATCGTCAGCCGACAGATCGAGGGCGAAGGCTGGGACGAGATGGGCGAGCTGCAGGTCGGCTGAGGACCCGGCGCTCCGCGCCCCCTGGACCGGACGGGACGCCTGCTCCTGCTCCAGGAGCTGCGGCTGGGGACCGGAGACGGATCACAGCGCTTCTGCCACACTGGGCCCCATGCCCATTCAGCACATTGCCGAAGCCGCCGACTGGGAGCGGGCACTGGACACCGGCCTCTATGACCGGTCCACCCGCGGTGCCTCCATCGAGAAGGTCGGTTTCCTTCACGCCAGCGCAGGTCCGCGTCAGGTCGGCCTGGTCCTGGACGCGGTCTACGCCGACGTCACCGAACCGCTGGTCCTCCTGACCCTGCACGAGGAGACGCTGCACGGGGCCGGTCTGCGGGTGGTTCTCGAGCCCGGCGTTCCCGCGGACCCGCGCGGCGAGTGGTTCCCGCACGTCTATGGCGGGCCGATTCCGGTGGGTGCGGTGGCCGGCGTCGAGAAGATCGACCGGCCCCAGCCGAGCGCTGAGCCGGACCGCGTGGTCACGGGCGGCACCACAGGCGTGCCCACGCATGTGCCCGCCAGCGTACCCGCGAGGGCGGACTCCGGGGAGGATGCCGCCGCCAACTCCCTCATCGAGGCGCACCTGTCCCGGGCCATCGATCTGGCCGCGTCCAATGCCGCCACGAACGGAGGTCCCTTCGGCGCGCTCGTGGTGTCCGCGGACGGCCAGGTCTTCCAGGGGACCAACCGGGTCACCGTCACCAACGACCCGACGGCCCATGCCGAGGTGGAGGCCATCCGGTCGGCCGGGCTCGGACTGGGGACCTACGACCTGAGCGGGGCCGTGCTCTACGCGAGCTGCGAGCCGTGCCCCATGTGTCTGGGCGCCGCACTGTGGTCCCGCATCACCCGGGTGGTGTTCGCGGCGGACCGTCATGACGCTGCAGCTGCCGGCTTCGACGACGCCGCGTTCCACGAGTACTTCGAGGCCCCGGGCCGCCGGGGCGCCATGCCCGTGGTCCACCACCCCACGGACCGTGCCGCCGCGCCCTTCGAGACGTGGCGGGCCAACGAGTCCCGCACCGCCTACTGATCCACCCGAGACACCGCGAAGCACCCCGGGCATCCCGAACGCCGCCCTGAGGCTGCCGGCTCCACTGCCCTCCGCTGCCCCCCCCCAAATGGCCGGCCAGCCGGCACCACAGAGACGCCCGACGCCGGCACCCAGGGTGGCCTGCGCTTCGAGATCCAGGGCATCGTCGGGGG
>NZ_JALDXU010000160.1:0-3045 GCF_032154715.1 Citricoccus sp.
ACAGCGGGCGCGGCAGTCACACCCTTCCTGCCCAGCCACGGCGATCATCGCTGTGGCTGGGCAGGATTGCGGTGACGCGGTGGGGTCCATGGCAAGGACGTCACATACCCGCAACCTTTGCCCGGAAAGCGCAGTCAGGGGCGCCACAGGCCGGTGAACTATCCTGTATGTCGGCGTATGACGGCAAGAGCGCGCACAAAACTAGGCTTTAACCGGTCACCACCCCCTTGACAACAGGAGCACCACCCATGACTCGCAACCACACCCGCGCACTCTCCCTCTCCGCCCTGGCACTGGCCGGCGCCCTGGCACTGACCGCTTGCGGCGGCGGGGAGTCAGACGCCGAGCTGGGCACCGAGGAGAATCCGGTCCAACTCGGGGTGGTGGGTGCCTCCGAACCGTACTGGACCACCTATGAGGAGGCCGTGGAGGCCGAGGGCATCGCGCTGGAGATCGTGGACTTCACCGAGTACACGCAGCCCAACCCGGCACTGTCCGAGGGCGAGCTGGACATCAACCAGTTCCAGCACATCCAGTACCTCGCGGACTACAACGTGGCGGCCGGGGATGACATCCAGCCCATCGGCGCCACCGCCATCTACCCCATGGGCCTGTACTCCGAGAAGTACGACTCGGTGGACCAGATCCAGGAGGGCGAGACGGTGATCGTCCCCAATGACACGGTGAACCAGGCCCGCGGCCTGCTCGTGCTGCAATCGGCGGGGCTGATCACGCTCCAGGACGGCGGCAACGCCTCCTCCACCCCGGAGGACATCATCCAGGATGAGTCCAAGGTCCAGGTCTCCGCCCTGGACGCCGCCGTGACCGTGACGTCCCTGCCGGACGTCGCCGCTGCCATCGTCAACAATGACTTCATGGGCGACGCCGGACTGACTCCCGAGGACGCCATCGCCCAGGACGATCCCGAGGACCCGGCGGCCCTGCCCTACGTCAACATCTTCGCCACGAAGGCCGAGGACAAGGACAACGAGGTGCTGAACCAGCTGGTGGAGATCTACCAGACCAACCAGGACGTGCTGGACGGCGCCCAGGAGTCGGCCGGAGGCTCCGCGGTGTTCCTGCAGACCCCGGCTGCGGAGCTGCAGGAGTCGCTCACGACCACTGAGGAAGCCCTCAGCAACGCAGGCTGATCCCCGGCACTCGGTCCGACGCCGGCCGCCACCTTCTTCGGGGAGGTGCCGGCCGGCGTCGGGCGTGGTGGGCACGGCAGTGCCCGGCCACAAGGTGCCCGAACCGAAGGAAGTGCAGGACAATCAACCCATGCCCCACATCGCTCTGAAGGACGTCACCAAGGAGTATCCCGCGCCGCAGCGCGGTCATGCCCCGACCGTGGCGGTGGACCGTGTCAGCCTCGAGATCGAGAAGGGTGATGTCTTCGGCATCATCGGCTACTCGGGCGCCGGGAAGTCGACCCTCGTGCGGCTGATCAATGCCCTCGAGCCGGCCACCGCCGGCTCCATCGAGATCGACGGGACGGATATCACCCGGCTCTCCGCGGCCCGGCAGCGCCAGATGCGCACCGGCATCGGGATGATCTTCCAGCGTTTCAACCTGCTCAGCTCCCGCTCGGTGCGCCGCAACGTGGAGTACCCGCTCGAGGTCGCCGGGATGGGCAAGGCCCAGCGCAAGCAGAAGGCGCTGGAGCTGCTCGACTTCGTGGGGCTGGCGGACAAGGCGGGCGCCTTCCCGGAGCAGCTCTCCGGCGGCCAGCAGCAGCGCGTCGGCATCGCCCGGGCCCTGGCCGCTGACCCGCCCATCCTGCTCGCCGATGAGGCCACCTCCGCCTTGGACCCGGAGACCACGGACGAGGTCCTGGACCTGCTGGCCAAGGTCAACCGGGAGCTCGGCGTGACGATCGTGGTCATCACCCACGAGATGGACGTGATCGCCCGGATCGCCACCAAGGTCGCCGTGATGGACCGCGGCCAGGTGGTGGAGGCCGGCGAGACCTACTCTGTCTTCACCAACCCGCAGACCACCACGTCCAAGCGCTTCGTGCGCACCGTGGTGCGGAACTTGCCCTCCGGCGACGAACTCACCGAACTGCGGGCCCAGCACGAGGGGCGGTTCTTCACCATCTCATTCACGGACGAGGGGGCCACCGAGGCCCGCGTCTTCGGGGCACTGGCGCGCGCCGGCGTCGACTTCAATCTGGTGTACGGCGGCGTGGACGCCATTCAGGGCCGCGTCTACGGGCTGCTGACGATCGCCGTGCGCGGAGACGCCGCGGCGGTGGACGAGGCAATCTCCTCCATCGGATCCGGAGTCACCGTCGAGGAGGTGTACGCATGACCATCATCGATCAGATCACCGAGCTGATGCCGACGCTGCTGGAGCAGACCGGCATCATGCTGTGGATCGTCGCCCTCGCCCTCATCTTCGGCGGGATCTGCGGCCTCATCCTGGGCCTGCTGCTGTATGTGACCCGCAAGGGCGGAATCATGCAGCAAACGGCCGTCTTCTGGATCATCAACATCCTGGTGAACACGTTCCGCCCCGTGCCGTTCATCATCTTCATCGCGGCCATCCAGCCGCTGGCCCGGCAGGTGGTGGGCAGCGGCATCGGCTCCGACGCCGTGGTGTTCGGCATCTCGATCGCGGCCAGCTTCTTCATCGCCCGGCTCGTGGAGCAGAACCTGATGGCCGTGGACCCCGGGGTGATCGAGGCGGCCCGCGCCATGGGCGCCAGCCCCTGGCGGATCGTCCGCACCGTGATCCTGCCGGAGGCCCTGGGCCCGCTCGTGCTGGGCTACACCTTCGCCATCGTCGCCCTGATCGACATGTCCGCCGTGGCCGGCATCATCGGTGGCGAGGGCCTGGGCAACTACGCCGTCTCCTACGGTTACCGCCAGTTCGACCCCGTGGTCACCTGGACCGCCCTGTTCATCATCGTGATCGTGGTCCAGGTCATCCAGGCCCTGGGCAACATCCTGGCGCGCAAGATCCTGCGGCGGTAGGCCTTTCCACCACCGCGAACAACGACGCCGGCCCCCTCCCAGTTGTTCGGAGTGCCGCGGCTGGCGG
>NZ_JALDXU010000161.1:0-3019 GCF_032154715.1 Citricoccus sp.
ACGGCATCACGTCGCCGCTGTTGGGCCCGAGCGTCTGGCCCACGTAGATGTCCCCGCCCGGGGAGGACGCCAGCAGCAGGGCCGTTGGTGCGATCTCCTCGGCCGTGCCGAAGCGGCCCAGCGGCAGTTCGGCGCGCTTGGCCGCTTTCCATTCCTCGGTCACGCCGTTCAGCAGGGGCGTGTCGATGGGTCCGGGGGCGATGGCGTTCACCAGGATCCCCTCGGACGCCAGCTCCAGGGCCATCGCCTTGGTCATGCCGATCACGCCGGCCTTCGCCGCCACGTAGTGCACCAGACCGGTGCCTCCCTTGATGCCCAACTGGGAGGCGATGTTGATGATGCGCCCGCCCCCGCGAGCCTGCAGGTGCGGCAGGGCCCACCGGCCGGCGAGGAACACGCCCTTGAGGTCGATGTCCACGGTCCGGTCGAAGTCCTGCTCGGTCATCTCAGCCATCGGCTTCTCGTCCAGGATGCCGGCGGCGGTCACCAGGATGTCGATCCCGCCCAGCTGCTCGGCCACGGAGTCCATGGCCTGCTGGACCGAATCCGAGCTGGTCACGTCCACTTCCGCGAACAGAGCCGTGGTGCCGGTCTCGGTCAGATGCCCGACGACGGCCGAGCCGGCTGCCGCGTCGCGGTCCAGGACGGCGACGGCCGCGCCGTTCTCCGCGTACAGCCGGGCGATGGCCGCCCCGATCCCGCTGGCGCCGCCGGTGATGACGGCGACCTTGTCCTTCAGCGCTTCCATGCGCCTGCTCCTTCTCTCACGTGTGTTCTCACGGACTGTCTGTGGATCTCGAGGTGGGTGGCTCAGCTGGGCCAGCGGATGGTCAGTCCGCCGTCCACGATGAGCTCCTGACCGGTGACGTAGGCGGAATCGTCACTGGTGAGGAAGCGGATGGTGCGGGCGGTCTCGTCCACGGTGCCCACGCGGCCCCAGGGAATGATGGTTCCGGCGGCCTTGAGTCCCTCATCACCCAGGGAGTTCTTCTCATCCTCAGACTGCGGGCTGCGAATCAGCCCCGGGATCACGGAGTTCACGCGGATCCCCTGCGGGGCCAGTTCCACGGCCAAGGAGCGGCACAGGCCCAGCACGCCGGACTTCGCCGCGGCATAGTGGGCGTGCTCCTCCCAGCCGTACACCCCGCCGGCGATCGATGACGTCGCGACCATCGCGCCGCCGTCGGTCATCTTGGCCGCTGCCGAGCGGAAGATGCGCATCACGCCGGTGAGGTCCACGTCCAGCATGTCCTCCCAGGCCTGGTCGGTCATCTCGCCCAGCGGATTGCGGCGCAGGATGCCCGCCGCCGCCACGGCGATGTCCAACCGGCCGAACTCCGCCGTGGCGGCCTCGGCCAGCGCGTCGCAGTCCTGGGTCTTGCGGACATCCGCGGCCACGGCGATGCACTGTCCGCCGGCGGCCTCCACGGCCCGCACCGTCTCCTGAGAATCGTGGGGGTCACCGGGGAAGTAGTTGACCACGCTGTGCGCTCCGGCTCGAGCGTAGGCCACGGCCAGGGCCTGGCCGATCCCACTGGCCCCGCCGGAGATCACCGCGACCTTGCCGGCCAGCCCGTCGTCTCGTTGCGTGCTCATCAGAGTGTCACCTCGTCCTTCTCCGCGTCGGGGTGGTTGCCGTGGCCCAGCAGGTCGGCCGGGGCGTCGGCGGAGGGGCCCTCGATCTTGCGGGTGCCCATCATGCACAGTCCGGCCAGGGCCAGTCCGAGGGTGCCGGAGAGGATGGCGGCGGCGGTCATGGATAGCCCGGCGAAGAGGAGGGCGCTGAGCAGGCCGGAGCCCACGATCCCGCCCACTGGAGCCATCACGTGGGCCACGTTGGTGCCCATGCCGCGGGCGTGCGCAGGGAAGGACTCGCCCATGTAGTAGAGCAGTGCCGCGAACGGGCCGGTCAGGAAGAACAGGGTCAGGCCGTACATGGCGATGATGAACCAGGTGGCCCCCGGGATGAGCAGCATGGCCAGGCTGGAGACGGCGCCGGCCAGCCAGCCGAGGATCACGGTGCGCTGACGGCCGATCCGGTCCCCGAGCCAGCCGTGGAACAGGTAGCCGACAAAGCCCACGGCGTTGGCGCCGATGAGGATGACCAGGGCGTTCTCGAAGGAGACGCCCTTGGCCTCCACCAGCACCGTGGTGCCCAGCACTGAGAAGACCTGGATGCCGATCCAGCTGAACAGCCAGGCGAGGGAGAGCAGGATGGTGTGCCGCCGCAACGCGGGGGAGAAGACTTCCTTGAGGCCGCCCTGGGTCTCGCTGTCCATCTCGAGGCCGTGTTGGTCGATCAGGACCCGGGCGCCAGCGTCGTCCCCCACGGACTGGCGGCGGCGTGCCTCACGGATGGCGGCGAAGGTGGGCGACTCGGGCAGCCGGGTGGCCACCAGTGCCACCGCGATGGCCAGCACGCCGGCGATCACGAAGGACCAACGCCAGCCGATGACCGGCAGCAGCAGCGCGGACATCCCGGCCGCCACCAGGGCGCCGATCGGGTAGCCGGCCTGCACCACGGAGTAGAAGAAGCCCTTGTTCTTGACGTCCTTGTAGATCTCGGAGAGGTAGACGGCGTTGACGACCTCCTCGGAGAGGGACAATCCGGTGAAGGAGCGCACCAGGATGATCGAGACCGCGCCGATCGCCATGCCGGTGAAGCCGGCGGCCAGGCCGCCGCCGATCATGAGGATCACCAGGGCGTTGCGCCGGCCCAGGCGGTCGATGATCGGTCCGACGATCAGCGAGACGATGAACACGCCCACGTGGGCCAGGGTGTTGATCATCGTGGACTGGGCGGTGGACCACCCGAAGTCCTCGGCGATCACCGGCAGCAGGGTGCCGAAGAGGGTGAAGTCGTAGACGGAGATGACCCAGGCGAGGAAGCAGACGATCGAGACCTTGCGGATCATGCCCGGGGTGACGGGGACGTCCCAGGGGGCCACGGGCCCGGTTGAGGCGGTGCGAGGAGAGGACATGGTGGACTTTCGTGTGAGGGGATCGCCCGGCCCGGCGG
>NZ_JALDXU010000070.1:0-16949 GCF_032154715.1 Citricoccus sp.
GTGCCGGAGCGGCTGCCGCGGGCTGGGCGGCGGCCGGAGCGGCGGGCTTCTCTGCTGCCGGGGAGGCAGGCGCGGCCGGCTTCTCGGCCGCGGGGACGGCCGGCTTGGAGGGAGTCTTCGGTGCGGCGTCCGCATAAGCGGAACGCAGCTTCTTGACCACCGGGGGTTCGATGGTCGAGGAGGCGGAACGAACGAATTCGCCCATGTCCTGAAGCTTGTTCAGGGCCTCCTTGGATGAAATGCCGAGCTCTTTGGCGAGCTCGTGGACGCGGACCTTAGCCACGGTTCTCCTGTTCTGGTCCGCGTCGTGGCCTGGAGGGGAGCCTCAGCTCCCCCGGGCCGTGTCAAGCGGACCGTAATGACGGGTGGTGTTCATCGTTGGGCACTCATCGTGTGGTGCTCATCGGGTTTCCATCAGATCTCTGACCCGCTTTCGTTCTCGGTCTTCAACACCGGTGCATCCGGATGCCCGGCGAACAGTCCGGCCAGGGAGGTCGCATCCACACGGCCTCGGAAGGCCCGGTTGAATGCGCCCCTCTTCAGGGCGGTCTGCAGGCAAGCGTGATCCGGGTGGATCCAGGCCCCTCGGCCCGGCTTGCGCCGGCGCCAGTCGGGAACCACGAGTCCGGGACTCGTGAGTACCTCCAGCGCCAGTCGCACCAGCTTGGTGTGGTCCTCTTTCCCTCGGCACCCGACGCAGGTGCGCACCGGGGTGTGTGCCTGCATTCGAGGAGCCTGTTCCGTCAAGGAAATGGAAATGGACCTGGCCAGTCTACCTCAGTCGGTCCGGTGGGCCAGCAGGCTGCGGCCACCGGTCCGGGCTCAGGCCTCTTCGCCGGAGATATCGATCCGCCAGCCGGTCAGCTTGGCGGCCAGACGGGCGTTCTGCCCCTCCTTGCCGATGGCCAGCGAGAGCACGTCCCGCGGAACGACCACGCGAGCCGACCGGGTGGCCTCGTCCACGATCTCCACCGAGCTGACCCGCGCCGGGGACAGGGCGGAGGAGATGAACGCTGCCGGACTCTCGCTGAAGTCGACGATGTCGATCTTCTCGTCGTTCAACTCGCTCATCACGGCGCGGACCCGGGAGCCCATCTCGCCGATGCAGGCACCCTTGGCGTTGATGCCGGCCTTGGTGGCCTTGACGGCCATCTTGGTCCGGTGTCCGGCCTCTCGGGCGAGGGCGAGGATCTCCACGGAGCCGTCGGCGATCTCGGGGACCTCCAGTTCGAACAGCTTGCGGACCAGCCCCGGGTGGGAGCGCGAGAGGGTGATCGAAGGCCCCTTGAGCCCTCGGCTCACGGCCACCACGTAGGCGCGCAGGCGCTGGCCGTGGGAGTAGTCCTCGCCCGGGACCTGCTCCGGCGGCGGCAGGACGGCCTCGACCGAGCCCAGATTCACCTGGATCATGTGCGGATTGGTGCCCTGCTGGATCAGCCCGGAGATGATCTCGCCCTCGCGGCCTTTGAACTGTCCCAGGATGTTGTCGTCCTCGACGTCACGCAGTCGCTGGAGGATGATCTGCCGGGCCGTGGACGCCGCGATCCGGCCGAATCCCTGCGGGGTGTCGTCGAACTCGCCGACTGCCTGGCCGTCCTCGTCGATCTCGGTGGCCCAGATGGTCACGTGGCCGGATTTGCGGTCGATCTCCGCGCGGGCCCGGGACAGGGCACCCGGTGACTTGTGGTACGCAACCACCAAAGCCTGTTCGATGGTGGGCACGAGGCGGTCCAGTGGGATCTCACGCTCGGTCTCCAGCATCCGCAGGGCGCTCATGTCGATGTCCACTCAGGCCTCCGAATTCAGTTCTTCATCGGCAGCACTTCCGCCGCCGCGGGTCAACTCTACCTGCACCGTGGCCGGCCCCAGGCGGCCGTAGTCGTGCCGGACCGGATCGCCGATCTTCGCGGGCATCCCCTTCTTCGCCCCCGGCTTGACCGGTACCAGCACGACGCCGGCCTCGTCGGCGGACTGGATGCGTCCGGTCAGCCGACCGGTCGGCGTCGGGGCGGACGCCTCGGTCGAAGCGGTGGGTGAGGTGGTCGGCGAGGGTGACGGGCCGTCGTCGGGCCGGACCTCGACCGTGACCAGCCGACCGACGTTGCGGCGCCAATGCCGCGGCTCCGTCAAGGGTCGCTCGACGCCCGGGGAGGACACCTCGAGCTGGTACGGCTCGATTCCGAGCTCCGGCAGGTCGGCCCCCGCCGCATCGAGCGCGGCGGAGATGGCCAGGGCCACCTCGGCGACCTCGTCCAGGTCCAGCCCGGCGGTGCCATCGGCGTGGTCCACGACGACCGTCAAGACCAGCTGATTCGGCTCGCCCCCCACCGTGGCCGCCTCGAAGTGCAGGCCGGTGGACTCCACGGCGGGGGCGACCAGAGCGGCCAATGGTGTGCGTTCAGTGTGTTCGGTGGCGTCGTGCATGGGTCCATTCAAGCCCAGTCGGCAACAAAGTCGTAACCGAGTTTGACGATCAGGACGAACACCACCACGAGGAACACGATCCGGATGAAGCCCGAGCCGCGCCGGATGGCCATCCGGGCCCCGAGGTAGCCGCCGATCATGTTCGCCACCCCCAGGACGAGGCCCAGTCCGAGGAGGATGTGGCCGGAGGGCAGGAAGAAGGCGATGGCACCGAGGTTGGTGAACAGGTTCACGATCTTCGCCTGCGCCGAGCCTTGCAGGAAGGTGTAGCCGAGGATCGCCACCAGGGAGATCACCAGGAACGTCCCGGTGCCCGGCCCGAGGACCCCGTCGTAGAAACCGATGACGGCCCCGATGAGCAACGCCACGGCCAGATGGCGCCGGCCCTCGTAGCGCAGCCCCGTGTCACGGCCCAGCTGGGGCCTGGCCGCCGTGAAGACGGCCACGACCACCAGGGCCAGCAGGATGACGGGCTTGATGACCTCGGCGGGCAGCAGGGTGGCGACGATCGCGCCCCCGAAGCTGCCTCCCAGGGCGACCACCGCCATGGGCAGGGCGGTGCTCAGGTCCGGGTGGATGCGCCGGTAGTAGGTGATGGCGCTGGTGGTAGTCCCGAAGACGGAGCCCAGCTTGTTCGTGGCCAGCGCCTGGACCGGGGTGATGCCCGGGACCATGAGCAGCACGGGCAATTGGAGCAGTCCTCCCCCGCCCACCACCGCGTCGATCCACCCGGCGGCGAGACCGGCCAGGAGGACCATGACGAGGGTGGCCGCGGTGATGTCCTCGAGGCCGGTCAGCACGGTCGTGTTTCCATGCTGCCGACGGCCTAGGCGGAGCGGACGAGGCCGGCGATCACGGCCGCGGCGCCGGAGACCTCCACGTCCTGGGCCTCGCCCGTGGCCCGGTCCTTGACCTCGACCACCCCGTCGGCGAGACCGCGGCCGACGACCACGGAGGTGGGGATGCCGACGAGCTCGACGTCCGAGAATTTCACGCCGGCCGAGACCTTCTTGCGGTCGTCGTACAGCACGCTCAGTCCCTGGGCCTCGAGGTCGCCGACGAGCTGCTCGGCGGCGGCAAAGATCTCCTCGCCCTTGCCGGTGGCCACCACGTGCACGTCCGCGGGGGCGACGGCGCGGGGCCACGCGAGGCCCTTCTCATCGTGGTGGGACTCGGCCAGGGCGGCGACGGCGCGGGTGACGCCGATGCCGTAGGAACCCATGGTCACCACGACCTGCTTGCCGTTCTGGTCCAGGACCTTGAGGTCGAGGGCCTCGGCATACTTGCGGCCGAGCTGGAAGATGTGCCCCATCTCGATGCCGCGGCGGGTGTGCAGGGGGCCGGATCCGTTCGGGGCCGGATCGCCGTCCCGCACCTCGGTGGCCTCGATGACGCCGTCCCACTGGAAGTCACGCCCGGCCACCAGCCCGAACACATGCTGTTGCAGGGCGTTGGCGCCGGTGATCCAGGCGGTGCCGGTGACGATGCGCGGGTCCACGAAGAACGGCAGGCCGGATTCGTTGCCGGGACCGATGTAGCCCTTGACCAGGGATGGGTGCCGGGCGAGGTCCGCCTCGGTGGCCTGCTCGACACCAGGCTCGCCGGCCACTTCGAGCAGCTCGCCGATGCCGGCCTCCAGTCGCTTGAGGTCCACATCCCGGTCGCCGGGGACGGCCACGATGAACTGCCGGCGCTCGTTGCCGTCCAGCACGGCCGTGAGCACGACGCACTTGAGGGTGTCCGCGGCCTCCCAGGCGTGCCCCTCGCGGGGCATCAACTGGTTGGAGACGTCGACCAGGGTGGCGATCGTCGTCGAGTCCGGGGTGTCCCGCACCTGGGCCGGCGGCAGGCCGGCGAGTGCCGTCTCGTCCAACGGCGCGGGGGCCACCGTGGTGACGGCCTCGACGTTGGCCCGGAAGCCGCCGTCGGACTCCACGAAGGTGTCCTCACCGATCGGTGAGGGGTGCAGGAACTCCTCGGAGCGAGAGCCGCCCATGGCCCCCGCCTGGGCCTGGACGGGGACGACGGCCAGGCCCAGGCGGTCGAAGATCCTCAGGTAGGCGCCGCGGTGGTCGGCGTAGGCCTGGTCCAGGCCGGCGTCGTCCACGGTGAACGAGTAGGAGTCCTTCATGATGAACTCTCGCACGCGCAACAGGCCGGCGCGCGGCCTGGCCTCGTCCCGGAACTTGGTCTGGATCTGGTACAGGTATGCCGGCAGGTCCTTGTAGGAGGAGTAGTGGTCCTTGACCAGGAGGGTGAACATCTCCTCATGCGTGGGGGCCAGCAGGAAGTCCGCCCCCTTGCGGTCCTGGACGCGGAACAGGGCGTCACCGTACTCCTCCCAGCGACCGGTGGCCTCGTAGGGCTCCTTGGGCAGCAGCGCCGGGAACTGGACCTCCTGACCGCCGATCGCGTCCATCTCCTCGCGCACGATCTGCTCGACCCGGTTCTTCACGCGCAGCCCCAGCGGCAGCCACGTGTAGGCCCCCGGACCGGAACGCCGGATGTAGCCGGCGCGGACGAGCAGCTTGTGGCTGGCCACCTCGGCGTCGGCCGGGTCGTCACGCAGGGTGCGGAGGAACAGGGTGGACATGCGCAGGGGCACTTCGGGCTCCGATCGGTGGTGCTGGATGGCTGGGGTGCTGCCGGGATGGTGCGGAGGGACTGCTGGACGGCCGCGCGGCTGAGCGACTGGGGTGCCAGGCGGCCGGGATGAGGCCGGGGCTGGTTCAGCCGCCGAGCTCGGCGCGCAGGGCGTCGATGAGCTCCACGCCCTCGGCGGCCGTCTTCGGCTCACCGCCGGCCGCTGTCCCGGCGTAGCTGATCAGCCGCTCGCCGTCCTGGACGTACACGGTGGTGGAGGTGCTGTCGCCGGTTCCGGCGGGCAGCGAGGCGCCTTCGATGTCAACGGTGGTGCCGATGGTGATGGCCAGGGCGGCGTCCCCCTCGGCCTCGATGTCCTCCACCGTCATGGTGGCCTCGGCGTTGAGCCCCTCGCCCATCTCCAGGGAGTAGCTCGGGCAGGCGGCGGCGAACTCCTCGAAGGCGGCCATGCCCTCGGTGGCCGCGGCGGCATCCGGGTACACGGACACGCTGAGCATGTCCGAGTTGGCCCCGCCGGTCTCGGTGGTCTCCACGACCACGCCGCCGGTCAATTCCGTGCCCTCCGGCAGCTCGCCGGTGGCCGCGTCCTGTCCCTCCGGACCGCATTCGGCCGGGGTGACGGTGATGCCCTCGGCCAGGCCCTGGCTGGACTGCTGCAATTCCTCGAGCTGGGCGCCGGTCACGATCTGGGTGCCCTCGCCGAGCACGGCCTTCAGGGCTGCCTCGACGCCGCCGGCGGCCGCGGCGTCCTCACTGGACGACGCATTCGGGGACGTGGAGGCGGAGGCCCCCGCCGTGGCGTCCTCCGTGGCCGACGGCGTGGCGGACACGCTGGCCTCGCTCGCGGTGCCGCTGCTGGCCGGAGCGCTGGATTCTTCTCCCTCGCCCCCGGAGCCGCCGCAGGCGGCCAGGGAGAGGGTGAGCAGTCCGATGCCCACGGTCGCCGGCAGAGTCGTGGCACGGAATCGGGTGTGCTGGCGGTTCATGTCCTGTCCCCTCTTAGCTGATGCTGGTGGCTCCGTCAACGCCGGGCCGCACGGGCTGGTCGGACGGACAGGAGCTAGGGAAAGCATAGGTCAAGCGCCCACGACCGGGGCACAGGATCGCGGGGCCTACAACAGGACGGTGGCGAAGGTGCCGACCTGCTCGAACCCCACGGTGCGGTAGGTGCGCAGGGCGACGGTGTTGAATCCGTTGACGTAGAGGCTCACCAGCGGTGCCGTCTGCCGGGCGTACTCCGTCACGGCGGCCACGGACGGTGCGGCCAGGCCCTGTCCGCGCTGGCTCGGCTCCACCCACACCCCCTGGATCTGCGTGCAGCTGGCGGAGACCACACCGAGATCGGCCTTGAAGCGGACCCGGCCGGCGCCGTCGAGGTCCACCAGCGACCACCCGTTGCGGATCAGGTCCTCCACCCGCAACCGGTACTGCACCGCCCCGTTCTGCAGGGGCGAGAATCCGAGTTCCTCCTCGAACATCGCCACGCAGGCGGGCAGCACCACGGGGAACTCCTCCGGGCGGGCCGGACGTACGCTGGGCGAGGGCTCCACCGCCGGGCGGCCGCTCAGGACCATGAGCGGCTGATCGTCGCGAATCTGGCGGGCCCGTTGCGGCCCCCGGGACAGCTCGTCCCAGAGGGGCAACACCGCCTCGCGGGGACCGTACACGGAGGCGAAGCGGCGGTGCAGGGCGGTCAGCGCCACCCCGAACAGGGCACCGGCCTCGGCGGTCGCGCCGACGGGGACCACATTGGCACCCACCCAGCAGGCGGCCTCCAGCTCGGCCGGGCGCCCCGCGGTCGCCGGAGTCGCCTGGGTGAAGATGCCGAGGAAGAGGGGTCCCCCGGAGTGGGCCGGCGTGGCGTCACGCCCCTTCTCGAGGATGGACTCCACGAAGCAATTCGCCACCGGGTCTGCGGCCGCCAGGGCCGTGAGGGCCGTGGTGTCGGCGTGGTTCAGGACCCGGACGGCCCCGCCGGTGGCCCGGCGGACGACGTCGTCAGGAGACGGAGACCACGGGCGGGCCCTGGACAGGATTCTGACCATCAGTACCCTCGCTGCTTTCCTCCAGGCCGGACTCGGCCGCGATCCGACGGGCCTCGAACAGCAGCGTCTCCACGATCTCGTCCTCCGGCACCGTCTTGACGACCTCACCCTTGATGAAGATCTGGCCCTTGCCGTTGCCGGAGGCCACGCCGAGATCGGCCTCGCGGGCCTCCCCCGGCCCGTTGACCACGCAGCCCATGACGGCCACCCGCAACGGGACCGTGAGGTCCTTGAGGCCCTCGGTGACCTCTTCGGCCAGGGAGTACACGTCCACCTGGGCACGGCCGCAGGAGGGGCAGGACACGATGTCCAAGCGGCGCTCACGCAGGTTCAACGACTGCAGAATCTGCAGCCCGACCTTGACCTCCTCGACCGGCGGGGCGGACAGGGAGACGCGGATCGTGTCACCGATGCCCTTGCCGAGGAGATAACCGAAGGCGCTGGCGGACTTGATGGTGCCCTGGAAGGCGGGCCCGGCCTCGGTGACGCCGAGGTGCAGCGGCCAGTCGCCCTGTTCGGCCAGCAGCTCGTAGGCGCGGGCCATGATCACCGGGTCGTTGTGCTTGACGGAGATCTTGAAGTCACGGAACCCGTGCTCCTCGAACAGGGAGGCCTCCCACACGGCGGACTCGACGAGCGCCTCCGGGGTGGCCCTGCCGTACTTCTTGAGCAGGTCGGGGTGCAGCGAACCCGCGTTGACGCCGATCCGGATGGAGGTGCCGTGGTCCGAGGCGGCCTGGGCGATCTCCTTGACCTGGTCGTCGAACTTCCGGATGTTGCCGGGGTTCACCCGCACGGCGCCACAACCGGCCTCGATCGCGGCGAACACGTACTTCGGCTGGAAGTGGATGTCCGCGATCACCGGGATGGTGGACTGCTGCGCGATCACCTTCAGCGCCTCGGCGTCCTTGTCCGTGGGGCAGGCCACCCGGACGATGTCGCAGCCGGCCGCGGTGAGCTCGGCGATCTGCTGAAGGGTGGCGCCGATGTCATGCGTCTTCGTGGTGGTCATCGTCTGCACCGAGACCTGGTGCTCCGAGCCCACCCCCACTCGGCCCACCTGCAACTGCCTCGTCTTGCGGCGAGGTGCCAGGACGGGCGGTGGTGCGGCGGGCATGCCAAGACTGACGGGCACTGACGACTCCTGTGGGCTGATCGGGGTACGGGGGTTCCGTTCGCCCCAGTCTACTGGTACGAGACGAACCAGGGCTGGGGTGAGACCTCCGTCATGGTCCGCTCCGGGGTGAAGGTCGGCGAGTCCTCGTCGATGAAGTTCTTCCACCCCAGGCGCATCCCATACGGCAGGTCCTTCTTCAGCGAACGCCACGTCCCCTGCTTTTGTTCCGCGGACCCGTTGCCGTCCGCATGCACCATGAGCACCAGTCCATCCCGAGCCTGCACGTCCTGCCGGTCCGGGATCATCCGGGCCTGGAACTGGTGCAGGATCACGAGCTTCTCCGGCAGATCGTGCTCGGCCACGAGCTCGGCGAGCCAGGCGGTGGTCTCATTGACCTCCGTGGCGGGGACCTGCCCGATCTGCTCCATGTGACGCTGGCCGGGCTGCAACCGCCATTCCGGGTCCAGCGCCAGTCCCACGTGCGGGTGCAGCAGCAGGTCCTCGAAGGCCTGCGCCTGGGTGGTGAAGTCCTGGGTCCCGGGTTGCAGGTCCAGGACCACGTAGGTGTCCGCCTTGCCGGCGGCCTCGACCCAGTCGGCGAGCCGGTCCCGGTCCACGTAGGAGGTGTAGTCCCCCGTGGGGCCCGGAGACGAGGTCGCCACGGTGGAGATGATCTCGAAGGCCGGGATCACCGGCTCCTCGCTGAAGGGCTGGTAGTCCGCGGCCAGGGCGGCGGCCCGCTCCAGGGCACCGTCCACGTCCTGCTCACCCAGCAGGCCCAGAGAGCCGGTCCCGGGCGAGCCGTACAGCGCCACCATGCGGCGGCCCGGGAACAGGGTGGTCCCCCCGCCGGGAAGCTCCGGGGTCGGCGTCGGAGTGGGCGTGGGACTCGGGGTCGGGGTCGGGGTGCCCGACGACGGCGCCGCACCCAAGCCGGTCGGCCCACCGGCGCCCGGTTGCGGGCCGGGGCTGCAGGCGGTCAGGGCCGCGGCGGCGCCGACGGCGGTGAGCCCGGCCAGGGACGTCAGGACGCGGCGGCGTTCGATGCTCAGGCCCCGTTCCCGCGGAGGGCGGCCGCCTGGTCACCGACCGCGCACGACCACTCGTGGACATCGGTGGAGGCGATCAGGCCGTGCTGCTGGAAGGGGTCGCCGGCCAGCAGATCCCGGACGCTCTCGTCCGTCTCGGACCGGACGAGCAGCAGGGCCGCCGTCGGATCGTCCACATAGGCACCCGCGGCCACCATGGCCGTGCCCAGGGAGGCGAGGAAGTCACGGTGGGCTGCGCGGTGCACGTCGCGCTGGTCGCCGAGTCCGGGGACGTAGTTGTACTGGACGGCGAAGATCTTCTGTGGGTCAGCCATGTGGCCAGCCTAAGTCAGAAGATCCGGATGGGATCCACGATGTCCGCCACGATCAGCAACAGGCCCATCCCGAGCAGGGCGATCCCGACCACGTAGGTCAACGGCAGGAGCTTGGCGATGTCGAAGACCCCGGGATCCCGGCGCCGGGTCAGCTTGGCCCACCCGCGGCGGAGTGCCTCCCACAGCGCCCCAGCCACGTGACCGCCGTCCAGTGGCAGCAGGGGGATGAGGTTGAATACCATCAGAGCCACGTTGACCCCGGCGACCAGGGAGAGCAGCAGGGAGGCCTTGTCCGCCAGCGGCACGTCCTCCAGGGCGGCGGCCTCACCGGCGATGCGGCCCACGCCCACCACGGACATCGGCCCGTTGGGATCGCGCTCCTCCGGGCCGAAGACGGCGACAGCCGTCTCCCAGAGCTTCACAGGCAGCACCACCACGACGTCGGCGGTCGCCTTCAGCTGCTGCCCCATCACCGGGAAGGTCTCGGTGACCGGCTGCGGCACGTTCTGGACCTCGGAGCCCATCCCGACGAAGCCGACGTCCTCCGTCTGGGCGCTGCCGTCGCGGTTCGTCTGCGCCCGGCCGCTGGAATCGGCGACCGGCCGCTCGGTCAGCTTCGGGGTGATGGTCCCGGACTGCTCGGCCCCGTCACGTTCCCACGTGATGGCGGTGGGCTCGCCCGCCCGCTCGCGGATGGCTGAGGACAGCTCATCCCAGTCGTCCACGGGGCGGCCGTTGAAGGCGGTGATGGTGTCCCCGGGTTCCAGCCCGGCTTCGAAGGCGGGCGCGGCCGGATCCCCGGGCCGGCAGGCCTCCGTGCCACCTTCACCTGCTGCGTCGCCGGCGGCCCGCTCCTGCTGGACGGCGGCCGGGAGCACGCACTTGAACACCTCGGAGACGGTGGTCGTGGCGGTGGCCACCCCCGTGGTGGTCACGAGGATGGCCGTCAGGGCGAACGCGATGACGAGATTCATGAACGGCCCACCGAGCATGATGACGATTCGCTTCCACACCGGCAGTGAGATGAACGTGCGCTTCTCGTCCCCCGGCCGGAGTTCCTCGGCGGACATCTGCCGGGCGTCGGTGGCCATCTGCTGGAACAGGCCGGTACTGGCGCTGCGCGGCCGTTCGCCCTGTTCGGGGTGCTCCGGAGGGTACATCCCGACCATGGAGACGTAGCCGCCCAGCGGGACGGCCTTCACCCCGTACTCCGTCTCCCCCTTCTTGCGGGAGAACACGGTGGGGCCGAACCCGACCATGTACTGCGTGACGCGGACGCCGAAGAGCTTGGCGGGCACCAGGTGCCCCACCTCGTGCAGGGCGATCGACAGGGCGATGCCGACGGCCACGGCGAGGACGCCGATGATGAACCAGAGGATCTCCACCGTCACCACCGTCCCTGTGCTGCGGTGCGGGCCCACTGTTCGGCGGCCACGAGCGCCTCGACACTCAGGTCCTGGCCGGCCAGCACGGCGTCCGGGTCATAGTCCCCCACGACGGCGCGAACGGTGTCCACGATGTCGGTGAAGCCGATCCGGCCGGCGTGGAAGGCCTCCACGGCTTCCTCGTTCGCGGCGTTGTAGACGGCCATGTGCGTGGTGGAGGCGCCGGCCGCCTCCTTGGCGAGCCGCACCGAGGGGAAGGCGTCCTCGTCCAGGGGTTCGAAGGTCCACGTCGCGGCCCGCGTCCAGTCCAGGCCCGGGACGGAGCCGGGCACGCGGTGGGGCCAGCCGAGGCCGAGGGCGATGGGCAGTCGCATGTCTGGCAAGGAGGCCTGGGCGATCGTGGAGCCGTCCGTGAACTCGACCATCGAGTGGACGATCGACTGCGGGTGCACGACCACGTCGATCCGGTCCAGCGGAAGGTCGAAGAGCAGGTGCGCCTCGATCACCTCGAGGGCCTTGTTCACCATGGAGGCCGAGTTGGTGGTGACGACCTTGCCCATGTCCCAGGTGGGGTGGGCCAAGGCCTCGGCCGGGGTGACCCCGGCGAGCTGATCCCGGTTCCGGCCGCGGAACGGTCCACCGGAGGCGGTGACCACCAGGCGCCGGACCTCCCCGGCGGTCCCGGAGCGCAGGGCCTGGGCCAGTGCGGAGTGCTCGGAGTCGACCGGGACGAGCTGGCCCGGGGCCGCGGCCTGCTTGACGAGGGCCCCGCCGACGATGAGGGACTCCTTGTTGGCCAGCGCGAGCAGATGGCCGGCGCGCAGCGCCGCGAGCGTGGGGGTCAGGCCGATGGAGCCGGTGATCCCGTTGAGGACGACGTCGGCGCCCTCCCAGGCGGCGACCTCGGCCGCCGCGGCAGGCCCGGAGAACAACTCCGGGGAGGGTGTGGGTACCCCGGCCTGCTGGGCGGCGGCGGCGATGGCCTCGGCGAGCTCCGCGGTGGTGGCGGTGGCGCTGCCGACCGCGCCGGCGCCCGTCTCCACGGCCTGGCGTGCCAGGAGGGCGGTGTTGGAACCGCCGGACAGTCCGGCGACGGTGAAACGATCCGGGGCAGAGGCGATGACCTCGAGTCCCTGGGTCCCGATCGAGCCGGTGGAACCGATCAGGGTGACGCGGCGGATGCTGGTGGGGCCAGCGTCGGGCAGGTACAGCGGTTCGGAAGTCACCGGTCCATTATGGCCGGACGAACTGGGAGGTCACTGCATCCCTGGGAGCCTGAGAGCGAGTGCGGGCAGGGAGAGGCGGTACTGAGCGTACCGCCTCTCCCTGCCCGCACCCCCTGGGGGCAAGAGCCCCCACGGTTCCGGGCTGGGTTAGTGGTCCACCGCCTTCTCGGCGCCGACGCCGGTCAGGGAACGCACCTCCATCTCGGCCTGCTTCTCCGGGTTCTCGGTGCGCTTGTCCAGCTTGGAGCCGATGAATCCGAGGAGGAAGGCGAGGGGGATGGAGACGATGCCGGGGTTCTTCAGCGGGAACCAGGCGAAGTCGGCGCCGACGATCATGGACGTCTCCGTGCCGGACATCACCGGGGAGAAGACGATCAGCAGGATCGCGGCACCCAGGCCGCCGTACATCGACCACAGGGCGCCCTGAGTGGTGAAGCCCTTCCAGAACAGCGAGTACAGGATGGTGGGCAGGTTGGCGGACGCGGCGACCGCGAACGCGAGTGCCACCAGGAAGGCGACGTTCTGCCCTTGGGCACCGATGCCACCGATGATCGCCAGGACGCCGATGACCACCACGGTGCGGCGGGCGATCTTGACCTCCTTCTCCGGGCTGGTCTTGCCCTTGGCCAGGACGTTCGCGTAGATGTCGTGTGCGAACGACGCGGCCGCGGTGATCGTCAGGCCCGCCACCACCGCGAGGATGGTCGCGAAGGCGACGGCCGAGATCAGGCCCAGCAACAGCGGTCCACCGAGTTCGAATGCCAGCAGCGGTGCCGCCGAGTTCACGCCGCCCGGCGCGTTCTCGATCCGCTCCGGGCCGATGAGGGCGCCGGCGCCGTAGCCCAGCACCAGGGTGAACAGGTAGAAGGCGCCAATCAGCACGATCGCCCAGACCACGGACTTGCGGGCCTCTTTGGCGGTCGGCACCGTGTAGAAGCGCATCAGCACATGGGGCAGGCCGGCGGTGCCGAGCACGAGGGCCAGGCCCAGGGACAGGAAGTCGAGCTTGGTGACCTCACTGAGACCGTACTGCAGGCCGGGGTCGAGGATGGCCTCACCCTCCGGGCTGAGCTCCACGGCCGCACCGAGCAGGGCGGAGAAGTTGAATCCGAACAGCGCCAAGACCCAGATGGTCATGATGAAGGCACCGGCGATCAGCAGGCAGGCCTTGATGATCTGGACCCAGGTGGTGCCCTTCATGCCGCCCACGAGCACGTAGACGATCATCAGCGCGCCCACGATCGCGATGACCACGGACTGGCCCAGCCGCTCGTCGATGCCCAGCAGCAGGGAGACGAGCGCTCCGGCGCCGGCCATCTGGGCCAGCAGGTAGAAGAGGCAGACCATCAGGGTCGCGAGCGCCGCCGCGATGCGGACCGGCCGCTGCCGGAGGCGGAAGGACAGCACGTCCGCCATGGTGAACTTGCCGGTGTTGCGCAGCAATTCGGCCACCAGGAGCAACGCCACGAGCCAGGCCACGAGGAAGCCGATCGAGTAGAGGAAGCCGTCGTAGCCGTTGATGGCGATGGCTCCCACAATGCCGAGGAAGGACGCGGCCGAGAGATAGTCTCCGGCAATGGCGGTGCCGTTCTGGGTCCCGGTGAACGATCGGCCGCCGGCGTAGTAGTCGGCGGCGGTCTTCGTGTTCTTGGAGGCCCTCAGGACGATGATGAGGGTGATGGCGACGAAGAGGCCGAAGATCAGGATGTTCAGCCACGGCTCGCCGACGTTGGTGCCCTCGGCGCTGGCCGTCAGGATCGGAAGGATATTCACTTCTGGCCTCCGTCGGTCGGCTCATCGATCGGTGCACCGGAACCGGAGAGGCTCTGGTTGGCGATGCTCGGGTCCAGAGCCTCGAGTTCCACGCGGATGGCCGTGGACTTGGGGTCCAGCTTCTTGTTGGAGAAGGCCACATAGAGCCCGGTGATGACGAAGGTCGAGACGAATTGCAGGAGCCCGATCACCAGCCCCAGATTGATGTTGCCGAGGACCTTGATGGACATGAACTCGGGGGCGTAGGCCGCGAGGATCACGTACAGGAAGTACCAGACGATGAAGACGACGGTCCACGGGAAGACGAAGCTGCGGTGGGTGCTCCGCAGCTCCTGGAACTGTGGCGAGGCCTGAACGGCGCGGAAATCGACGTGACCGTTGTCGGCCAGGTCCGGGTGTGGTGTTGAAGACACGTATCCCCCAGTCAGTGTGGTGCCCGCAGGCTACCGGCGAGTATGACCCGGCCATCCTAAGCGCTCAGTGATGCAGATCACAGCCTTTCGCGCAAATCCAGTATCGGTGTCCCCCGAGGTCAGAGCCCGAGTGAGCGCGCGATCAGCATGAGCTGGACCTCGGTGGTGCCCTCGCCGATCTCCAGGATCTTCGAGTCGCGGTAGTGGCGCGCCACCAGAGACTCGTTCATGAAGCCGTAGCCGCCGAACACCTGCGTGGCATCCCGCGCGTTGTCCATGGCCGCCTCCCCGGCGACCAGCTTGGCAATGGCCGCCTCCGTCTTGAACGGCTTGCCCGCCAGCATCCTGGCCGCCGCCTCGTAGTACGCCAACCGGGCCGAGTGGGCGCGCGCCTGCATGCGGGCGATCTTGAAGGACACGGCCTGGTTCTTGCCGATGGCCTGCCCGAAGGCGGTCCGGGTCTTCGCATAGGCGATCGATTCGTCCACGCAGCCCTGAGCCGCCCCCGTGGACAGGGCGGCGATGGCGATGCGCCCCTCGTCCAGGATGGAGAGGAAATTGGCGTAGCCGCGGCCCCGCTCGCCCAGGAGGTTGGCCTCCGGCACCTCGACGCCGTCAAAGAACAGCGGGTGGGTGTCCGAGGAGTTCCAGCCCATCTTGTCGTAGGCCCCGCCCACGGTGAACCCGGGCGTACCGGAGGGCACCAGGAGAGTGGAGATCTCCTTGGCGGGCCTCCCGTCCCGGCCCTCCCGGCTACCGGTCACCGCCGTGACGGTGACGAGCCGGGTGATGTCCGTGCCGGAGTTGGTGATGAACTCCTTGGCCCCATTCACGGTCCACGTGCCATCCGCCAGGGTCGCCGTGGTCTGGGTCCCCCCGGCATCCGATCCGCCGTTGGGTTCGGTCAGCCCGAAGCCGGCCAGGGCACGGGCCGTCACGAGGTCCGGAAGCCACGCGCCCTTCTGCTCCTCGGTGCCGAAGCGGTACACCGGCATCGCCCCCAGTGACACCCCGGCTTCCAGGGTGATGGCCACGGACTGGTTCACCCGCCCCAGCTCCTCGAGGGCCAGGGCCAGCGCGAAGTAGTCACCGCCCATGCCGCCGTACTCCTCCGGGAACGGCAGGCCGAACAGGCCCATCTCCCCCATCTGGCGCACGATCTCGTAGGGGAACTCATGACGGGCATCCAGGCCGGCGGAGACCGGAGCCACCACATCATCGGCGAATTCCCGGACGGTGCCGACCAGGTCCCGGTAGTCCTCGTCGAGTTCGGGTCCGGCCAGACCGGCGGAGTGCGGGGTGGTGCTCATGGCGTGTCCCATCTGAGTAAATCGTGATTAACTGAAACAATGATGAGATCGTAGGCACCCCGGGTGCTCGCTGTCCACCGCCGGACCGCCCGGCCGTCGCCGAGGCCGCCGTCGACATCACCTCAGCCCCTCCCGCCGACATCACCAGGACACCATGACCTCCGACCAGACCGCCCGTGCCGCCGCCAAGGCCGATCGCCGACAATCGCTGCTGGAGGCCGCCGCACGGCTGTTCGCCGACCGGGGCTTCACCACGGTCCGGCTCGAGGACCTGGGTGCGGCCTGCGGCATCAGCGGTCCGGCGGTGTACCGGCATTTCCCGGGCAAGACCGCCGTCCTCGGCGAGCTGCTGCTCCAGGTCAGCCAGGACCTGCTGGACGGTGCCCACCGGGTGGCCGGCGCTGAGGACGGAGCACGCGCGGCCCTGGCCGCCCTGGTGCGTTTCCAGACGGACTTCGCCCTGTCTCACCGCGATGTGATCGCCGTGCAGGGCCGGGAGATGCGCCATCTCGAGCCGGACGGGCGCGCCGAGGTGGTCCGGCTCCAACGGGACTACATCGAGGTCTGGGCGGGCCAGCTGCAGGTGCTGCACCCGGACGAGGACCACGCCACCGCGGTCTTCCGCACCCAGGCGGCCCTCGGGCTCGTGAACTCCACCCCGCATTCGGTCCGCCGCTCGCCCTCGGAACAGCCAGGACGGCGCACCCTGTTGGAGGAGATGGCGCTCTCCGCGCTCCTGGCGGGATCGGAGGACCGCTAGTATTCCGCGTACAGTGTGAGAGCGAGGGCCACCGTGGTTCAGGCCCCACCCCGTGACGAGGAGGTCACCATTTCCGTGCAACTTCGTGAAGTCCGGTCCGAGGACCTGGACTACTTCTTTGAGCACCAGCAGGATCCCGAGGCCAACCTGATGGCCGCCTTCGCCCCGCGCAGTCCCCAGGACCGCGGCGTGTTCGACTACCACTGGTCCCGGCTGCTCGAGGACCCCGCCACGAAGGTCCGGACCATTGAGCAGGACGGCCAGGTCGCCGGGGCCGTCGTGGTCTCCGGCATCGGCGAGGAGCCGGAGCTCTCCTTTTGGACCGCCCGTGAGTACTGGGGCCAGGGCATCACGACCTCCGCGGTGGATGCCCTGCTGGAGGCCTTCACGGACCGCCCCCTGATGGCACACGTGCCGGCGGACAACATCGGCTCGCAGAAGATCCTCACCCGCCGCGGCTTCTCCGTGGTGGGCGAGGACAAGAACTTCTCCAACGCGCGGTCCGAGGTGGTCACCGAGCTCATCATGC
>NZ_JALDXU010000162.1:0-2961 GCF_032154715.1 Citricoccus sp.
TGGCTGCCGCGCTCGCCGCGTCACCGGCGGCGGCCGCCGCCTTCGCCGCCCTCAATGGCCAGAACCGCTACGCCGTCCTGCACCGGGTCCTCACCGCACCGAGCCCGGGGAGCCGGACCAATCGGCTGGCCAAGCTGGTCGGCATGCTGGAGCACGGCGAGACGCCGTACCCGCAGTAGACGGCGTCCAGGGCCCGTGCATCAGCGGGGCAGGCGCACGGTGCTCGTCAGGGTCGTCAGGCTGGGTTGGCGAGGGGTGGAGCTGAAGCCGAACTCGGCCGGTGGATTCAACTCCGTCAGCGCGCCCAAATCCTGCCCCGACCAGGAGGCGGTGGAGGCGGTGATCCGGTGCAGGTCGCGTGCGGCGTACCACTCGAGGCGACCATTGCCGGCGCTGCCCAAGGTCCGCACCCCGGGCAGGGTCCAGCGGGCCACCCGATCGGTGATCCGGGCCAGGGTCAGGCTCCGGCCGACTGGCCCGGGAACGGTGCGCAAGAGATGGCCCAGCGGCGTCCGAGGGCCCACCTCGAAGGTCCACGCCAAGGGGCCGGCGGTGACGTGCCAGCGGGAGCCGGCGGCAGCGCCGGCGTCGGACACCTGGACCTGGACGGGCACGTCCAGCACCTCGTCGAAGGTGTAGGTGGCGGCCACGAACTCGGCCACCCAGGCGTCCGGGGCGAGCAGCACGCGGTGGCCGTCCGGGCGCTGGAGCATCACGTCCGCGAACGGCCCGTGCGGAGACGTCCCCCAGCGTCCGAGCACCAGCCGGGTCCCGCCCGAGGTGCCGACCCCGGCGATGTGGCCGGTGAAACGCAACCGCGCCTGCCCGTTCATGGGAGTCCTCTCATGGTCCGCTCTCGGTGGCGCTGCACGCGCCTCTGGACGCCCACCGTCTCACCCGATCACTGCCTGACTCACTGCTCGGCGAGTGCCGTCTCGATCGCGCCGCGCATCTTGTCCGGGGCGGTGGTCGGTGCGAAGCGCTCGAGGACGGTTCCGTCCCGGCCGATCAGGAACTTGGTGAAGTTCCACTTGACCGCGCTGCCGAGCAGCCCCGAGGTCTCCTGCCGCATCCAGGCGAACAGCGGGTGCGCGCCGGAGCCGTTGACCTCAACCTTGGCGAACATCGGGAAGTCGACGCCGTAGTTCAGCTGGCAGAACTCGCTGGCCTCCGCGTCCGTACCCGGCTCCTGGTGGGCAAACTGGTTGCAGGGGAAGCCGAGCACCACCAGGCCTTGGTCCCGGTAGTCGGTGTAGAGCTCCTGCAGGCCCTCGAATTGCGGGGTTAGGCCGCACTGGCTGGCCGTGTTGACCACGAGCACCACCTGGCCCTGGTAATCGGCCAACGAGCGGTCCTCCCCGGTGGCCGTGCGCGCGGTGAAGTCGGAGAGCGCGGGCATCAGTCCTGCACCACGTTCACGGTGACGTCGATGTTCCCACGGGTGGCATTGGAGTAGGGGCAGACCTGGTGGGCCTGGTCCGCGAGCTTCTGGGCCTCGTGCTCGGGCAGGGCGGGGATCACCACCTCCAGGGTGACCTCGAGGCCGAAGCCGCCGGCATCATTCGGGCCGATCCCCACCCGGGCGCCCACGCTGGACTCGCCGAGGTCCTTCTTCGCCTGGCGGGCCACCAGCTGCAGCGCGGAGTGGAAACATGCGGCGTAGCCGGCGGCGAAGAGCTGCTCCGGGTTGGCGCCGTTGCCGGTGCCGCCCATCTCCTGCGGGGTGGCCAGGTCCAGGCTGATGGACCCGTCCGCGGTCTGCGTGCGGCCGTCGCGGCCGCCGCCGGTGGCCAGGGCTTCTGCGGTGTACACGGTCTTCATGGGTTCTCCTGGGGTCGGGGGTGAGATCGGGTCGGGTTGTGGATGTGGGTTCAGATCAAGGTCGGCGCCGGGGGGATCCGGCCGCGCGGTGCAGGCCGAGGCAGAATCTCAGAGGTCCGAGCCGGCGAATCGGCGGGAGAGGTCTCGGAGGCTCATCAGGTCCTCCGGGGGCAGACTGACGGCGTCCAGAAGGCAGCGCTGCACCTCGGAAGCGCGCGAGCGGAGGGCCTCACCCGCGGCGGTCAGGTGCACAGTGACCCGGCGTGCATCCGTTGACCGGCGCTCGCGGGTGATGAAGCCGTGTTCGTCCAGGCGCCGCAACAGGGGGGACAGCGTGCCACTGTCCAGGTGCAACCGGTCGCCGAGTGCGGAGACGGTCTGCCCGTCCTGCTCCCAGAGCACCAGCAGCACGAGGTACTGCGGGTAGGTCAGGCCCAGATCATCCAGCAGCGGGCGGTAGGCCTGCTGGGCCGCCCGGGCCGCCGAGTACAGGGCGAAGCACACCTGGTCCTCGAGGCGGCCTGCCGATCCCGTGGGTGTGAAGCTCATGTGGAAAGCATTGCGCACAATTCAATTGTGCGCAATAGGCTGGGTGTCGTCTCCGGGACCGGTCCCGGCCAGCGCGGGAACCAGCAGGGTCAGGGCGGCCGGCCGCAGGGCCTCCCGCAGGTCCATGCGGCTGGTCATCCCGAGCTTCGCGAGGCATGTGGTCACGTGGTACTCCACCGTGGGCACACTGAGGAACAGGTCGGTGGCGATCTCGCGATCGTCCTTGCCCTCGGCGACTTCGACGGCGATCTGCCGTTCGCGAGAGGACAGTTCGGCCATCAACCGGAACGCGGCCTCTGCCGGGACCGAGACCGGCTCGGGGGAGCGGTCCGCCCCGTAGGGTGTCGCCCGGCCAGCCGCCGAGGCGTGCTCCCCTCTCAGGGGGCGGCGTCCCTCGTTCGCTCCGGTGTCCACCTCGGCCGGCCCGGGGGTGTGGCCCTCCTCTCGCTCCCGGAGGGCGATGGCCAGTTCCTCCGCATCGCCATGGAGGGGCATCGCCCCGCACCGTAGGAAGAAGTCGGCGGCCTGACGGGCCCACCGGCCGGCGTCGCCCCCGCCGCGCTGCGGCACGCGGACAACGTGACCAGGTCG
>NZ_JALDXU010000163.1:0-2961 GCF_032154715.1 Citricoccus sp.
GGGCGGCACCAAGCCGGCCGCCCCGCGGCCCGGCAACAACCCCTTCACCTCCAAGCAGTCCGCGCCCCGCGCTGACGAGCGTGGCGGCGAACGCACCGGTGGCCCGCGCCCCGGTGGCCCCCGCCCCGGTGGCCCGCGTCCGGGCAACAACCCCTTCGCGCCCAAGCAGGGCATGCGCTCGGGACGCCCGGACGCCGGTGAGCGCCCCGGTGGTCCCCGTCCCGGCGGACCACGTCCGGCCGGTGCCGGCGCAGCCGCCGGTGGCCCGAAGCCGGGTGGCGCACGTCCCAGCCCGAACATGATGCCCGGCCACATCAACAAGCCGCAGCCCGCCTCCGCCCGTCCGGGTGGCGGCGGCCGTGGCCGTCCCGGTGGCGGACCCGGTGGCACCGGTCCCGCCGGTGGTGGCGGTGGCCCGCGTGGCGGCCGTGGCGGACGCGGTGGCACCCAGGGTGCCTTCGGCCGCGGAGGTCCCGGCGGTCGCAAGCAGCGCAAGTCGAAGCGCGCGAAGCGTCAGGAATTGGAGCAGAAGTCGGCACCGTCGGTCGGCGGCGTCTCCGTCCCGCGCGGTGACGGCACCACGCAGCTCCGCCTGCGCCGCGGCTCGTCCCTGAGTGACTTCGCCGAGAAGATCAATGCGGACCCGGCCTCGCTGGTGACCGTGCTCTTCCACCTGGGCGAGATGGCGAACGCCAACCAGTCCCTGGACGAGGAGACGTTCCGCGTGCTCGGGGAGGAGCTCGGCTACCAGATCGAGATCGTCTCCCCGGAGGACGAGGACAAGGAACTCCTGGAGGCCTTCGACATCGACCTGGATGCCGAGGAAGAGGCGGAGACCGAGGACGACCTCGAGAAGCGCCCGGCCGTCGTGACCGTCATGGGCCACGTGGACCACGGCAAGACCCGGCTGCTGGACGCCATCCGCTCCACCAAGGTCATCGAGGGCGAGGCCGGCGGCATCACCCAGCACATCGGTGCCTACCAGGTGGACTTCCAGCACGGCGAGACGGATCGCAGCCTGACCTTCATCGACACCCCGGGCCACGAGGCGTTCACCGCCATGCGTGCCCGTGGTGCCAAGGTCACGGACATCGCGGTGCTCGTGGTGGCCGCTGATGACGGCGTCATGCCGCAGACCGTCGAGGCGTTGAACCACGCCAAGGCGGCGGACGTGCCGATCGTGGTCGCGGTCAACAAGATCGACAAGCCCGACGCCTCCCCGGAGAAGATCCGCGGTCAGCTCGCCGAATACGGCCTGGTCCCCGAGGAGTATGGCGGCGACACGATGTTCGTGGACGTCTCCGCCCGGAACAACCTCAACATCGAGGAACTGCTCTCGGCCATCCTGCTCACCGCGGATGCCGCGCTGGAGCTCACCGCCAACCCGAACAAGGGGGCCCGCGGTGTGGCCATCGAGGCGAACCTGGACAAGGGCCGCGGCGCCGTCGTCACGGTGCTCGTGCAGTCCGGCACGCTCCGCGTCGGGGACACCATGGTGGTGGGCCACGGCCACGGCCGCGTCCGCGCCATGTTCGACGACGACGGCACCACCGTGACCGAGGCGCCGCCGTCGCGTCCGGTCCAGGTGCTGGGCCTGTCCTCGGTGCCGCGCGCCGGCGACACCTTCCTGGTCACCGAGGACGACCGCACCGCGCGCCAGATCGCCGAGAAGCGCGAGGCCGCGGATCGCAACGCCATGCTGGCCAAGCGCCGCAAGCGGATCTCCCTGGAGAACTTCGACCAGGCCGTGGCCGAGGGCAAGATCGACACCCTCAACCTGATCATCAAGGGCGACGCCTCCGGCGCCGTGGAGGCCCTTGAGGACTCCCTGCTCGAGATCGAGGTCGGTGCCGAGGTGCAGCTGCGCGTCATCCACCGTGGCGTGGGCGCCATCACCCAGAACGACGTCAACCTGGCCACCGTGGACAACGCCATCATCATCGGCTTCAACGTCCGCCCGGCTGAGCGCGTGACCGATCTGGCCGACAAGGAGGGCGTGGACATGCGCTTCTACTCGGTGATCTATGACGCGCTCGACGACATCGAGAGCGCGCTCAAGGGCATGCTCAAGCCGGAGTACGAAGAGGTCCAGCTGGGTACCGCGGAGGTCCGCGAGGTCTTCCGGTCCTCCAAGTGGGGCAGCATCGCCGGCTCGCTGGTCCGTTCCGGGCTCATCCGCCGCAACGCCTCGGCCCGCCTCGTGCGGGACGGCAACGTCGTGGCGGACAAGCTCAAGATCGAGTCGCTGCGCCGGTTCAAGGACGATGCCACCGAGGTCCGCGAGGGCTACGAGTGCGGTATCGGCCTGGGCAGCTTCAATGACATCAAGGACGGGGACATCATCGAGACCTTCGAGATGCAGGAGAAGCCGCGCGTCTGAGTGACGCCGGCCGATCCCCCCAAGGAGAAAGGACGGTCCCATGGTGGATCAGGCACGTGCGGCCCGGTTGGCCCAACGGATCAAGGTCCTGGTCGCCGAGGCCCTGCGCAAGCGGGTCAAGGACGACCGGGCCGAGGCCATCACCCTCACCGAGGTGCGGGTGACCAACGACCTCCAGCACGCCACCGTGTATTACACGGTGCTCGGTGATACCACGGCGGCGGAGGGGGCCCGCGAGGTCCTCGCGGCCCACCACGGGGTCATCCGGCATGAGGTCGGGCGTCAGCTGACCATCCGGCTGGTGCCGACCCTCGAGTTCGTGGCCGACGAGGTCCCGGAGGTCGCTGCGCACCTCGAGGAGGTGCTCGCGCAGGCCAAGGAGCGCGACGCCGAACTGGCCCGGTTGCGTGAGAACGCCTCCTTCGCCGGTGAGTCCGACCCGTACAAGAAGGACGGCGAGGACGGCGGGAACGAGGACGCGGCCCGTTGACCAGTTCTTCCAGGCAGTCCAGGGACCGGGAGCTGCCCGAGGGCGCTCCCGGCACCCCTGTCGACTTCGCCGCACTGGAGCTCGCGTTCGA
>NZ_JALDXU010000071.1:0-16496 GCF_032154715.1 Citricoccus sp.
AGCCCCACCAGCGACCCCATGATGACCCGCTTCGGCCCGATCCGATCATCGATCCAGCCACCAGCGAAGGACCCGGCGGCGGCCACCACGTTGGCGGCGATACCGAAGATGAGAATGTCGGCCGGATCCACACCGTAGACCGTGGTGCCGAGGATGGCGCCGTAGGCGAAGACCGCGCCGACGCCGTCACGGAAAACTGCCGAGGACGCCAGGAACCAGAAGGTGTTGCGCTGATGCCGCCACAGACCCAGGATGGTCCGCCAGAGACGGCGGTAGGACTCGAGCAGACTGACCTTCTCCTCCTCACCGGAGCCCCGGTGTTCAGGGGCGCTGAAGAACAGCGGCAGGGCGAAGGCGATGAACCACAGGGCTGAGAAGAGGGCCACCACACGGATGTTCATCGCGTCGTCGTTGGTCACCCCGAGCCAGTGCGTGTCCCCCGCGATGAAGCCCACGTAGAGGATGAGCAGCAGGAAGATTCCGCCCACGTAGCCGGCTCCCCAACCGATGCCGGAGACCTTGCCGATGGTCTTCGGCGTGGCCACCTGCAGCAGCATGGCGTTGTAGTTCACCCCGGCGAACTCGAAGGCCACATTGGCGGCGGCGATCAGGACCACGCCGAGTAACAGGTAGGCCTCATCCGGGCGGACGAAGAAGCACAGGGCCGTGAGCAGGATGACCGCGCCGGTGTTGACGCCCAGCCACAGCTTGCGCCGGCCACCCCGGTCCGAGCGCTGGCCCATCACGGGAGCGGTGAGCGCCACCACGAGTCCGCCGATCGCGTTGGCCGCGGTGAGCCACTGCGTGCCCCGGTCATCCGGCCCGAACGAGTCCGAGGCCAGGTAGGTGGCGAACACGAACGTCACCATGACCGCGTTGAAGGAGGCGGAGCCCCAGTCCCACAATGCCCATGCGGTGACGTGCTTCCGGTTCAGCGGACGATCGATCGGACCAGCGTCCGCCATGGCCGCGGAAGATTCCGCTGCATTGGGTGTGCTCATGCGGGCATGCTACTTGGCTGCCGGGTCCGGATAGTGAACGGCCGGCGACGACGCGACGGCCTTCCCGCCGCATGGCTTCCACATCAGTTGCTGGACAACACCCCGGTGTTGCGGTCTAACACCGGGACGTCCTCAACAACTGGTGGTTGGCCACCGTCCCGGCCCACCGCAGATCCGACCGCAGTTGTCCACAGGTTGTCCGGTCCGGACCCGCGAGACCGTCCACCGGACCACGATGGCTTCATGGTCCATCGACGCGCCCTGCCGGAACCGCTGCAGCACACGCCCTTCACCCGAGCTGAGGCACGTCGCCATGGCGTCAGCAGGAAGCGTCTCGAGGCACGGGATATCGTTCGCCTCGGCCACGGGTTGCTGGCGTCCTCGTCGGTTGACACCGGATGGCCCGCCGGCTTCGACGAACCCGGCCACGGAATGGGCCGGCTGGCCTTGGCCGCGTTGGCACGACAGTTTCCGGGCGCGGTGTATTCCCACAGCACCGCCGCCCTCGTGTTCCGTCTGCCCCTCCCGGACATCGTCGCCTCGGACAGGACGATCCACCTGACGTGGTGTAGTGGGACTGGAGCCGCCCAGCGCAAGGGCATCACGGCCCATCGTTCACCGGTGCCAGAAGAGGATCGGGCGCAGTTCCGGCGGCTGCCACTGACCAGCCCGGCGAGAACCTGGGTGGACATGGCCAGTCTCCTGGACCTCACCGACCTCATCATCCTGGGGGATGCCATCGTCAACAGACCGTGGGACCAGGATCGGCGCGTTGACGGCTTGGCAACCCTGGCTGGATTGTCCGACGCGCTACTCAGGGCAGGCTCGGTCAAGGGAGTCCGCGGTGCACGGGCCGCGCTGGCGAGATGCCGTGTCGGCGCCGATTCACCACCGGAGACGTTGACGCGGCTGGCCCTGGTGGATGCAGGCCTTCCCGAACCGGTCGTGCAGCTCAAGGGGAATCCCGGCGACCGCTTTGCCCCCGCGGCAGACCTGGGTTACCGAGATCAGAAGATTGCCATCCAGTACGACGGAAAACACCATCGCACGGCATCACAGCAGGCCTCCGATGCCTATCGAGACGCGTGGTTCCAAGAACGCGGATGGCTCGTGATCCGCCTGACGTCGCTCGACCTCGACCAGGGTTTCAGGCGCCTGATCGATGTGGTTCGCCGCCGGTTCGAGGCTCACGGCAACTCAGCCACGGCGTAGGGCACCGCAGTTGGTCATCAGTTGCTGGGTGCGACCCCGGTGACCGGGCCAAACACTGGGCACAAATTCAGCAACTGATCCTTCGAGCTGGCAATGCGGCCCCCGTCAGCGCTCGATGATGGTCCGGTGGAAGTTCTGGTGCGAGCGGGATGCCGTGGGGCCACGCTGTCCCTGGTAGCGGTTCAGATAGGGGCCGGAGCCGTAGGAGTGCTCGGCAGGCGAGGACAGCCGGAAGAAGCAGAGCTGGCCGATCTTCGAGCCGGGCCACAGCTTGATCGGCAGAGTCGCCATATTGGACAGCTCGAGCGTCACGTGCCCGGAGAAGCCGGGGTCGATGAAGCCGGCGGTCGAGTGCGTCAGCAGGCCCAAGCGGCCCAGCGAGCTCTTGCCCTCCAGGCGCGCGGCGATGTCGTCCGGCAGGGTGACCTGTTCATAGGTGGAGCCCAGCACGAACTCCCCCGGATGCAGGATGAACGGTTCCTCGGGGTCCACCTCGACCAGCCGGGTCAATTCCTCCTGCGGTTCGGCCGGGTCGATGTGCGCGTACTTGTGGTTGTCGAAGAGCCGGAAGAACCGGTCGAGGCGGACATCCACGCTGGAGGGCTGGACCATGTCCAGGACCAGCGGGTCCAGCTGGATGCGTCCGGCGCTGAGTTCGGCCCTGATGTCGCGGTCTGAGAGAAGCACCTACCCAAACTAGCGCAGGGCCGACCAAGGTGCAGAAGCAGTGCAGAAGCGGACACCGCCTTCGCCCCGTGTCCCGCAGTGACCTGCGGGGGAATCCGTGTAAGCTGGACTGCGCGTGACAGGCCGAACAGGCCGTGTCCTGCGGGCGTAGCTCAATGGTAGAGCGCTTGCTTCCCAAGCAAGATACGCGGGTTCGATTCCCGTCGCCCGCTCTCTTTATGCCCGGGGTGCGCCCGATCCGGCCGGATCCAGCCTCAGGGGCGGAACCGCAGGGGAAGGAGATGCCGTTGCTGGAGGTCATCTCCGGATTCACGGTCGTCTGGGTGATCATCCTGGTCGGCTACGCCACGGGCCGCTCCAAGGTCCTCGGCGAGCACGGTCAGCCGGTCCTGTCCCGCCTCGCCTTCTTCGTGGCCAGCCCCGCCCTGCTCTTCGACACGCTCTCCGCCGCTGACGTGCAGTCCGTGCTGGGCCCGCAGCTGCTGGTCGCCGGCATCTCCGCCTTCGCCGCCGCCGGTCTCTACCTTCTGCTGGCCCGGTTCATCCTGCCGAAGCGCGACGGCTCGGAGACCGTCATCGGTGCCCTCAGCGCCTCGATGGTCAACTCCGCCAACCTGGGCATCCCCATCGCCGCCTATGTCCTCGGAGACGCCGCCCTCGCCGCCCCGGTGCTGATCTTCCAGCTCGCCATATACACCCCCATCTACGTGGCCTCGCTGGACTCCACCACCCTGGCCGAGGCCCGCCGCCGCGCGGCTGCGGACAGAGCGTCCGGGCACGACGCCGGCCGCTCGCCCGGTCCGACGCGCCCGCCCAACCGGTGGGTCGCCTTCTGGCGGCAGGTCGGCCACATCGCGGTGAACCCGATGATCATCGGTTCGGTGCTCGGACTCGTCTTCTCGGCGACCGGGTGGTCCCTGCCGGAGCCGATCGCCGAAGCCATCAGCCTGATCGCCGGCGCATCCATCCCGGCCATGCTGGTGGCGTTCGGCATGTCCCTGGTCGGCTCCAGACCTTTCGAGAAGGCCGCCGGCCGCCGGCCGGACGTGGCCCTGGCCTCCACCATCAAGCTGCTGATCCACCCGCTGCTGGCCTGGGTCGTGGCCGGACCGCTGTTCGGGATGGAGGGCAA
The DNA here is from genome assembly GCF_032154715.1 of Citricoccus sp. GTDB lineage: Bacteria > Actinomycetota > Actinomycetes > Actinomycetales > Micrococcaceae > Citricoccus. The sequence goes on from NZ_JALDXU010000071.1 coordinate 4,033, forward strand.
TGAGCTGCTGATCGCTGTGGTCCTGGGATCCCTGCCCACGGCGCAGAATGTGTTCGTCTCGGCCTCCCGCTATGAGACCGGCATGGTGGCCTCGAAGGACACGATCCTCATCACCACCATCGTGGCGATCCCTGCCATGATCGCCGTCGCGCTGATCTTCGCCTGAGAGAGTCCTCGTTCGGCCCGGTTCAGGCTCTGACGCCGCGGCGACGAGCCCGCCTCATCCCGGCCCGCCACAGCAGTACGAGCCAGAACGCCAGGAACGCCACGCCCCTGAACTGCAGCAGCACCCCGCCCCAGGGGGCGACGTCCCCACCGGAGATCGCGAAGGCATCAGCCAGGCTCATGCCGGCGTTGAAGGACGCCAAAATGTACGCGGGAGCCCCGCAGGCCACCAGGGCCAACCCCAACAGCACCACGTGGACCGCTGCCCCGCCGGCTCGCACCATCCAGGTCACCAGTACCGTTGTCAGGACCACGCCCAGCCCGAGGACAATGATCACCGGGGCGAGGTGGAGAGCCTCATTGGCCTCTTCCATGGAATGACGGATCTGCCCCAGGGTCATCCCGGGCACGGCCGCCAGCGGATTCCACACGAGGATCTGCAATGCTGCCACGGTCACGTAGCCCACCACCACCAGGGACACCACGACGGCGGCGTATCGCTGCGACGAGTGCATGCTGCCCATCCTAGGATGGCAGTCATGCCAGAGGTCAGAGACGACACCGCCACCGGGACCGACGGTCAGCCGGCGAAGGACGGATCCGGGGAACGAGATGCCGGTGCATCAGGAAACCGCCGCCGTCGGACACTGGGTCCGGCCTGGGCCTGGTGGGGCGGCGGTGCCGCGTTGGCGCTGGTGGCCGGGGGCATCGCGATCGCCACGGTGAACACCACCGTCTATTCCCCCGAGGCCCAGGTCGAGGACTACCTGGCAGCGCTGGCCGCCGGTGAGGGTGGGACCGCGGTGGCGCTGGCCTCCAGTGACACTCCCGAGCTGGCGCCCGGCACAGCCACAGACCTGCTGCGGGGCGAGCCGCTGATCTCCGGCATGGCGGCCCTCGGAGAGCTCACCGTCTCCACCGGTGAGGAGACGGCAGACGGCCGGTCAACGGAGGTCCTGGTCGGCTACACCGTGGACGGCGAGGAGCACAGCACCACGTTCATGGTGGAGAAGGCGGGCCGCGATTGGCTCTTCTTCGACCGGTGGCGGATGGCGGAGGTTCCCGTCCAATCAGTCCAGGTGGTACCGACACCGTTGCCGGCCGAAGCCGCGTCCGGTCCGCTGACGGCCTCCGTGAACGGCATCCAGGCACCCCTGGTGACCGAGCAGGGCCAGACGCCCGGTCGGTCCTTTGCGGTGCTGCCCCCAATGGTGGTGGAGGCCGGCTTCGAGAGCACCTACCTGCAAGCCGAGCCGACCCGGCTGATCGTGGACCACACCGCGGCCGAGGGCACCGACACCGAGGCAGACGCCACCGAGCCGTCGTCCGATCCCCTCACGCTGGACCTCGCGCTGCGGTACACGGACTCCGTCTCGGTGGAGGTCAATGAGCAGCTGGACCGCTTCCTCGCCGGATGCACGGAGCAGAAGGTGCTCAACCCCGCCGGCTGCCCCATGGGCTATGACACGGTGAACCGGATTCCGCCGGAGTCGATCACCTGGTCTCTGGCCGGCGACCCCCAGGCCAGCGTGCACGCGCTACCTGCCGAGGGCGACGATCCGACGGCGGTCGCACCACTGGAGGCGGAGGCCATCCTGTCCTTGAGCGAGATCGACCTGATGACCGGCGAACAGCGCACGGTCGAGCACCGCGAACCGTTCACGCTGGAGGCCGACCTCACCGTCACCCCGGAGGCGGTGCGTTACACGCCGAACGTTCCCTGACGGCGTCGGGCACTCCGACTCGAGGGCGAGGAGAAAACGAGGGGAAGGCCACGGTGAAACGACGGGAGCGCACCTCTTCCCCGGGACTTTTGACGCCGCTACGGTGGTCGCACAAGATGCGCATGACGGAACGGTGTTCATGATGCGCAACGTCTGGCGGGGCTGCCCGGCCGTCGCCGCGGCAACCTCCCCGCCGCTCACAGCGCCCAGAGGATGACCCCCATGCAGAACACTCACCCCAACGCCCCCTCGATCGACCAGCAGGACCGCACCGTCCCGATCAACCTCCGGCAGTCCGGCCCGACCCCGGTCGAGATGCTGATCGACACCCGCGTCCGCAAATCTCCCTATTGGCACCTGTCCATGGAGGCCGGATGCTGGCGGGCCTCCGTCTACAACCGCATGTACCACCCGCGCGGCTACGTCCGGCCGGAGGACGGCGGGATGATGGCCGAATACGACTCGCTCGTGAACCACGTGACCCTGTGGAACGTTGCGGTGGAACGGCAGATCCGGGTGCAGGGTCCCGGCGCCGAGGACTTCGTGAACTTCGTCATCACCCGGGACGCCACCCGCATCCCCGTCATGCACGCCCGCTACGTGATCCTCTGCAACGAGGACGGGGGGATCCTCAACGACCCCGTCCTGCTGCGCGTGGCCGAGGACGAGTTCTGGTTCAGCCTCTCGGACTCCGACCTGCTGTTCTGGCTCCAGGGCGTCAACATCGGCCGCCGGTTCGAGGTGGACATCCGCGAGATCGACGTGGCCCCGGTGCAGATCCAGGGGCCGAAGTCGGTGGACCTGATGGCGGACCTCTTCGGCTCCGCCGCGGCGGAGCTGCCGCCCTATGGCCTGCTGTCCGGGGACGTGGGCGGCTGCGCCGTCATCGTCTCCCAGACCGGCTTCAGCGGGGAGAAAGGCTATGAGATCTACCTGAAGGACGCCACCCTGCACGCCGAGACCCTGTGGAACACGGTCCTGGAGGCCGGCAAGCCTCATCAGCTGGCCGTCGTCGCCCCGGCGCACCACCGCCGGATCGCGGCCGGGATCCTGTCCTGGGGCCAGGACATGGACCAGGAGACCCTGCCCTTCCAGGCCAACCTCGGCTATCAGGTGCCCCGTGAGAAGACCGCCGACTACATCGGCAAGGCCGCCCTGGAGGAGGCCCGGCGTCAGCTCGAGGCCGGCGCCCCGCCGTATACCCACCAGTTGGTCGGCCTGCGGCTGGGTGGCAAGCCCATCGAGGACTATGCGCCGGACTTCTGGCTCATCAGCGCCACCCACGACGCCGGCCCGGGCGAGCCGGTCGGCTACGTCACCTCTCCCTGGTTCTCGCCAGAGCTCGGCCAGAACATCGCCATGGGCTATGTGCCGTTGGACCTCACCCGAGTGGGCACCCACCTGTGGGTCCAGTTGCCGGACGAGTACTCCGATGTCCCGGGCAGTCCCGTGGCCGCCGAGGTGGTCGAGGTTCCCTTCCGGCCCTCCGTCAACCCGAACCAACGCGAGATCCTGCGCCAACGGGGGCTGGATGCCGCCGTGTGAGGACGAGGGTGGAGCCTCCGGGGTTCAGTCCGTGGACCGGGCCGCCACCGTCCTGCAGATCCTCGCCCGCCAGGGCCGGGCCGGCGTCAGCGAGATCGCCGCGGAGATGGGGATCCACAAGTCCACGGCGTCCCGCCTCCTCGGGGCTCTGGTGGCCCGGGAGCTGGTGCAGCAGGACCGGGACCGCGGCAAGTACCAGCTGGGGTTCGGCATCCTGCGCCTGGCCGCGGCCATCCCCGGCCGGTTGAATCTCGTCCAGGAGGCCGGGCCCCTGCTGCAGGACCTCGCCACCGCGGTGAAGGAGACCGTGAACCTGGCCGTGCTCCGCTCCGGCTACGCCGTCAACGTGGACCAGGCCCTCGGCCCGTCCACCCTGGCCACGCAGGATTGGATCGGCAGTCTGACGCCGCTGCACGCCACCGCCTCGGGCAAGGTGCTGCTGGCGGCCCTGTCCACGGATGACCGCCGTGATCTGCTGCAGGGCACCCGCTTGCCGCGGTTCACCTCCCGGACCATCACCTCACGGGCCCGGCTCGAGGAGGAGTTGCTCCAGGCCGCGCACGCTGGGTACGCCCTGACCCGGGAGGAGTACGAGATCGGGTTGTCCTCGGTGGCCGTCCCGGTCCACGACCACCGGGGCGCGGTGATCGCGAGTATCAGCGTGTCCGGCCCGGCCTTCCGGTTCTCCCCCGACGGCGATCCCGCGGTCCTCGAGGCGCTGCACCGGTCCGGCCTGGCCGCCAGCCAGCGGATGGGGTACTCGGCCGGCTGAGCCGGTCCGCAGATGTTCGGACTCGTCCCGCTGTCATCAAACAACTGGAGGGACTGCGAAGGTTCTAGTGGGCGCCGCGGTCGGACAGCGACTTGCCCCAGGCCTCGATGGCCTCCCAGTTGCGGAAGTCGCCGTACTGGCCCTTGACCAGCTTGATGCTCAGCTTGTCCAGGAAGCCGAGCTTCTCCTCGGTCAGGGCGCCGCGCAGGTAGGCGGTGTCCCGGGCTCCGTAGGAGTCGATGGTGGCCTGCAGCCGCGGGTTGATCGAGGGCGCCGCGCCGGAGGCGAGGATGAACAGGGACTTGTCCGCCAGTTCGGCCCGGTGGGTGTCCAGGAACGCCTTACCGGTCTTGTCCAGGGCATCACGGTAGATCGGCAAGGCCACCACCACGGCGTCGACCGTCGCGAGCCACTTCGGGGCGTCCTTCGGGTGCTCCACCACGGTGGTCACTCCCTTGTTCACGCGCAGGACCTGGGCGATCCGTTCGGCGATCTCTCGGGTGGATCCGTGCTGTGAGGAGGCTACAACCAGGGTGGTCATGGGACATCTGCCGCCTTCGGGTGTCGGGTGCGGTGCTGGCGCTTGTCAGTGTATCCCGCGCAGGTCCAGGTCCAGACGGGTCTCCGGCGCCGGACCGGAGGCAGCGGCCTGGGTCGCTGCCCGCGTCTGGGTCGACGTCGCCGTCTCGGCGCCGCCGGTTCCGGCGTGCACGGTCACCGGGATGCCCCAGTCCTGCTGGTAGAGGTGGCAGGCGGCGTGGTCCGGGATCGGCTGGCCCTTCTCACCGTCGCAGGAGGCGGCACGCGCGGTGATGTGCAGGACGCCCTCGGCCACCTCGGGATTGATCCGCAGGGTCCGGCGCAGTCCGGTCGAGGTGCCGTCGCCGCCCAGGAGCAGGTTCTCCGGGGAGGAGGAGATCTTCAGCTGCGTGGGATCGCCCCAGCGGTCGTCCAGCTTCTGCCCGGTGGGAGCCTTGAAGGCCACCGCCAGCTCCACGTCCCCGGCGGCGATGGCGGTCCGGGGACGCTGGGTCTGCAGCGCGCCCTCATCCACCTGCAGGTACTCCTCCGGCACGGAGAGCCGCACCAGCTGGTGGGCGTTGGTCTCCACCACCACGATCGAGGCGGGGTTCCCCTCGGCATCCGGCTCGACCAAGATGTCGGATGGCTCCTTCAGCCCGCGGGCCACGGTGGACACCTCGGCCTCGGTGGCGCGGCCGTCAGCAGCCACCCCGGCCGGGGCATACCGGCGGATGGCCCCGTTGTAGGTGTCCGCCACCAGCACGGAGCCGTCCGGCAGCGCGGCCACGCCCAGCGGGTGCTGGAAGCGGGCCTGCTCGGCGGCCCCGTCGCGGAAGCCGAAATCGAACAGCCCGGTCCCGACGGCGGAGCTCACCTGGCGCGCCGGCGTCTCGGATCCGGTGGTCGGCGAGGTGCCGGCCGTGGCCCCGCCCGGGGTGATGGACCGCAGGGCGGAGGACTCGGAGTCCGCCAGCCACAGGGTGCCGTCCGCGGACTCGGCCAGCCCGGAGGTCTGGGCGAACCAGGCCACGTCCGGGGCGCCGTCCTCGAGGCCCTCCAGCCCGGTGCCTGCGTAGACGGCGAGTTCCGCGGTGCGGGGGTCGAAGCTGAAGATCTGGTGGGTGCCGGCCATGGCCACGATGAGGGTGTCCTCGGCGGTGGACCAGAGCACGTCCCAGGGGCTGGAGAGGGAGGTCTGCAGCGGATCGGTGCCGAACGGCTCGAGGGACACGGACGCTTCACCCTCGCCGGACCCGGCATCCGCGGAGCCGCGGGCCCGTTCCGGATCGATCAGGCGCTGCACGCCGTTGCCGGCCAGGGTGGTCACGGTCCCGTCCGCCAGGTGCACGCCGCGCAGCCGGTGGTTGACGGTGTCCGCCACCACCACGTCGTAGCCCGCCACGGCGGCCACGCCCTCCGGCAGCAGGGTCAGGCCCTGGGGCTCGTTGAAGCAGGCCGCGTCCGGGCCACCGTCCGTGATGCCCTTGCTGCCCTCGCCGATGGTCCGCAGCACGGTGGTCAGGTCCTCGCCCAGTTCGACGAGCCGGTGGTGGCCGGTGTCCGCCACCAGGAACGTGCCGGGCTGCGAGCCGCGGGCACCCAGGGCGATGGCCTTGCCGGGGAACCTCAGGTCACGAGACACCGGTTCCGGCGGGACGTAGGGGCCGTTGCCGCGGTGCAGGGTGCCCTTGGTCTCGTGCTCCGCCACCAGCTCGTTGACGAGCGAGGTCAGCCCGGCCACATGGCCTTCTCCGGAGAGGTGTGCGGCGATGTAGCCCTCAGGGTCCACCACCACCAGGGTGGGCCACGCGCGGGCCGAGTAGGCCTGCCACGTGGTGAGGGTCGGATCGTCCAGCACAGGGTGCTGGACGTCATAACGTTCCACGGCCGCCGCGAGCGCGTCCGGGTCCGCCTCGTGATCGAACTTCGGCGAGTGCACGCCCACGGTCACGAGCACCTCATGGAACTCGGCCTCCAGGGGCCGCAGCTCGTCCAGCACGTGCAGACAGTTGACACAGCAGAAGGACCAGAAGTCCAGGATCACGATCTTGCCGCGCAGCGATTCCAGGTCCAGGGCCGTGCCGCCCGTGTTCAGCCAGTTGCGGCCGACGAGCTCGGAGGCGCGGACGCGGGAGGTGGTCCGCAGTCCGGAGGCACTGGAAGCGGCATCATCGGGGGCTGCTGTGGTGACCGGCTGGTCGGCAGGGGTGCTCATGAGGTCCATTCTCGTCTGCGGGCGTCGGGCGATGCCACTCGGTGGCGTCATACAGGGACAACGACGCCGGGCGCCGTCACCATTCCCGGCTCCGCTGGCGCCCCTTCTAATGCATGCATCAATGCATGCAAGTTATAGGCTGACTTCGTGACCGAACGCATTCTGCTCCCCTGGCATGACCCCGCTCCCCGTTCCATGGCCCTCCGCATGGCCGCTGTGGCCGCCCAACGCATCGTGGAGGGCCGGCACGAGCCCGGGGAACTGCTCACGGAAGCAGACTTGGCCGAGGCCGCCGGCGCCAGCCGGACGCCGGCCCGGGAGGCCATGCTGCACTTGCAATCATGGGGCCTGGTGCGGCTCGCTCCGAAGAAGGGTGGCATCGTCACCGCAGTCTCGGGTGGCGAACGTCGCGATCTGCTGGACCTCCGCGCCATGTGGGAGGTCCGCAGCGTTGAGCTGCTTGCCCCGTCCGCCCCCGATCGCTCCGAACTGGTGGCCGCCTTGAGAACCAGCCTGGAAGACCAGCGGGCCGCCCTCGATGCCGGTGACGTCCTGCTCTTCGCCGAGGCAGACTTCGGTTTCCACCTGCGGATCATCGAGTCCGGCGGCAACCGCGTGGTCACCGAACTCGCCACCGCCCTGGGACCGCGTTTCGCCCGGCTGACCTACCAGGCTGCCCATGGCGACCTCGAGGCCGCCCGCCGCTACCACGGCGAGCACGAGGACCTGCTCCGGCCCATCGAGGCCGGTGATCCCACCGCCTTCGAGACAGCCGTGCGCCACCACATCCGGTCCGCCCACTTCCCGGAGGCCCACCAGTGAGCCGGACTGCGGTCCCGGCGGCGGAACCCGGCCACCGACCTCCGTGGCTCCGGGTGGCTCCGGCGGTGTTCCTGTTGGCCTGGGGTGGCAACCATTTCACCCCCCTGCTGCACCTCTACGAGGAACTCGGGAACTACTCGCCATGGCAGGCGAACCTCCTGCTGGGCATGTACGTCTTCGGCCTGATCCCGGGACTGCTCGTGGCCGCTGCCTTGTCCGACCGGTACGGCCGGCGACCCGTGATGCTGGCCGGAGTGGCCGCCGCCACCGCCGGCAGCGTCCTCCTGGGCCTGGGGCTCCACTCGATGATCCTGCTCTGCCTCGGCCGGGCTCTCGCCGGCATCGGCGTGGGCGTGGCCATGTCCGTCGGGGCCTCCTGGATCAAGGAACTGTCCGCACCGCCCCATGACACCCAGGCCCCGGACGGAGCGGGATCGCGCCGCCCATCGCTCACCCTGACCCTGGGCTTCGCGCTCGGGGCGGGCGTCACCGGGTTATTGGCGCAATGGGCCCCGGCCCCGGCGCAACTGCCCTACGCCGTCCACCTGGCGCTCATGGCGGGATCCGTCCTCCCACTGTTGTCGGCACCGGAGACCGTCGGCCGCCAGCAGCAGGCCACCCGGCCGTGGTGGCAGGACCTTCGCGTTCCTTCGGTCGGTCACCGCCGGTTCACCCGGCTCGTCCTGCCGGCGGCGCCGTGGGTCTTCGCGGCGGCAGGGGTCGCCTATGCGATCATGCCGGCCGTGGTGGCTCCAGGTCTCGGCGACTGGGCGACGCTGTATGCCACCGTGCTGACCGTCCTCACGCTCGGTTCCGGGGCCGCCGTCCAGCCCGTCGTGGCCCACATCGACCGGCGCACCCGCGGCCGGGCCCTGTCCCTCGGATTGGCCCTCATGGTCTCGGGGATGGTGCTGGCCGTGGTGGCCGGGCTGTTACGTGATCCGGTCTTCGCCCTGGCCGTGGCCGTGGTGCTCGGAGTGGCCTATGGCATCACCGTGGTCGCCGGGCTGGCCCACGTCCAGGCCATCGCCACGCCGCAAGACCTCGCCGGCCTCACCGGCATCTTCTACGCCCTGGCCTATTCGGGCTTCCTGCTGCCCACCCTGCTGGCCGCGTTGCTGCCGGTGTCTTCCTACCCGGTGTCCCTGACCGCGGTGGCGGTCGTGTGCGTCGTCTGCCTGGCATTCGTGTCCACGGGTGCCCGGCGCCTGCGCAGGCTGTCCGCTCCGGAGCAGTCCGGAACGTAGCCGCGCCGGACTACTCCTCGTGGCCCTGGTCTCGACTCATCTGGCCGTCAGCCGGCGGCGTCTCCCCCGGGGGCACGCTGCCACCGCGGTCCAGGCCGGTGACGTTCTCCTCCGCCGGATCCGGGTTCGCGGACTCGGACTGTTCCTCGGAGTAGGTGTCCCCGTCCTCCTCCGCCGGCATTCCCGGCTGGTTGGCGGCACCCGTGACGCCGCGCTGGGGCTGCTGGGTGCGCCGTTCGTCGAGTTCGTTGCTCTCCGTATCCCGGAAACTGTCATCAGGCTGGGGCTGGGTGGCGCTCACGGCGGGCTCCTTCGAGTCGGTTTGCCGGTCAGGGGTTCGGTGCGGCCATCCTGACAGCCTCCCGGGCCGCGCGTGAACCCCTGCCGTCCACCATGGGGTCCAGGGTCCCGTCTCAGGAGAGGTCCGGGGTCCGTCCACGGCGAGATTCAGAGCGCCCCCTCGGCGGCGGCCAGGATCTGCTCGGCGATGGCAGTGAACTCTTCGCCGGCCACCTCCGAGTCACCGATGAAGGAGACCATGACCACGTGCTCGTCCGTCTGTCCGATCAGCACCTGCGCCGTGGTCTCCGCTCCCCCGCCAGCCGGGGTGCGGGTCCACACCAGGCCGGAGTCCACCCCGTCTCCGTCCGCCGCGGAGGTCCGGGCGGTGAAGTCGAACGTGGACTGCTGGAGGTTCGAGTCCGTGACGGTCATCGTCAGCTCAGGACAATCCGCCACGAGCCGCTCCACGTTGGCCAGGTGGTCCTCCACCACGCCGGTGTCCTCGAGGGAGGCGACCTCCACGGTGCCCGTCCCGGCGAACGTCTCGGAGCCGAAGTCCAGCCGGGAGGCGTCCGCCGCCGGCATGAGGATGGGCGACCAGTCCACCGCCGTCAGGGGGGACTTGCAGCTGGCCGGCTCCACCGTGGTGCCGGAGGAGTTCGTCTGGCGCAGCCGGGCGTCCTCGCGTGTGGCGGCGATCTCGGTGTCCGTGGCCGAGACCTGGTTGGTGAATCCGAAGCTGGCGGCCCGCTCGGCCGCGGCACCGACCGCGGCCTGGTCCGCCCGCGCGTCGGCGGCCTCGGTCTCGGTGGGGTCGGCGGACGGGTTCTCCGCGGTGATCCCGTGCGGGTTGGCGGGGACGGCGTCGTTCCCGTCCTGGTCACTGGCGCCGCCCGAGCAACCGGTGAGGACCAGCATCCCGGCCAGACCCAGGGCGGCCATCCGGGCACCCGGACGGGCCAGCCGGCGGACGCCGGGGGTGGTCAGGTCGGCAGGAGTGCGGCGGGCGGAACGCATGGTCATCGGCGGGGCTCCTCGTTCTCGGCGAGCTCTTCATACATGCGGTTCCAGGCCTTGAGCTCGGCCTCGTCGTTGAGGTCGGCCTTGCGGTCCAGCCGCTTGGTCTCCTTGGCGTCCGTGCGGGACCACATCACGGCCACCGCCACCGCCATGAGCACCGTGGGCACCTCACCGATCCCCCACATCACGGCGCCGCCGATCTGCTGGTCGGCGAGGGCGGAGGGGCCCCAGTCGCGTCCCGTGGAGCCGAACCAGGAGGCCTGGAGCAGGGATTCGGAAGAGGTCATGGCCACCCCGATGAACGCGTGGAAGGCCATGGTGGCCAACAGGATCACCAACCGGATCGGGTAGAGCGCCTTGCGTGGCAGCGGGTCGATCCCGATCATCACCGAGGCGAAGATGTAGCCGGTCAGCAGGAAGTGCACGTTCATGAACTCGTGCCCGAGGTGCTCCTGGAGGGAGAAGCCGAAGAACGGGGTGTAGTAGAACACCAGGATCGAACCGGCGAAGTTCACGGCGGCCACCACGGGGTTGGTGATGAACCGACCGAAGGGCGAGTGCACGATCCACAGGATCCACTCGCGGGGGCCGCGGGAGCCGTCCGTTCGGCTGGGCAGGGAGCGCAGCGCCAGGGTGACGGGGGCGCCGAGGACCAGGAACATGGGCGAGATCATGGTCAGCGTCATGTGGGCCACCATGTGGGCACTGAACAGGACCTGGCCGTAGATCGCCGGGGATCCCGAGGTCACCCAGAACAGGATGGCCAGGCCGACGACGAAGGAGATCGTGCGCAGCACGGGCCAGCGGTCACCGCGGCCGTGGAGCCGGGCGGTGGCGCCCACGTACCAGAGCGCCAGGAACGCGATGATGGCGACCCACAGCCAGTCGAAGCGCCACTGCGTGAACCAGGTCTCGAAGGTCAGTTCCGGGGGCAGGTCGTAGCCGGTGAGGATGCGGGCCGGAGAGGCATCCGGGGCGATCTCCTCGGGCACGGGCGGCGAGGTGCGGGAGAGCACGGTGGCCAGCCCCATGATCGCCGCCATGATCGCCGTCTCCACCGCGATCAGCTGCCAGAGCAGGCGTTTGGCGGCCGGCGGCGGGGCGCTGGTGCCGGTGGCCAGCCGCGGGATGACCCACAGCCGGTGCATCAGGCCGATCAGGCCGAGCAGCACGGAGCCCACGAGTTTGGCCAGCACCAGCACGCCGTAGGGACTGGCGAGCTGCTCCAGGGTGTTCATGCGGATGGCGGCGTTGACCACTCCGGACAGGACCACGGTGGCCAGTCCCAGTCCGGCCAGGAGCGAGTAGCGGTTGACCACGGTGTAGATCAGCGGTTCAGGGCCCTGTCGGTGGGCGGACGGCTTGCCGCTGGCGCCATCCGGTCCGTGCAACTGCGGGGAGATCAGGGCCAGGACGATCAGCCCGCCGATCCAGACGACGACCCCGAGCAGGTGCAGGCCGATCGAGTTGACGGCCCCGTTGTGGTCATCCCCGGAGGCCGAGTGGCCGATCAGGGCCAGGGGCACGATGCCGACCAGGCCGAGCAGGGCGGTCCACGCCAACCCGACCGTGGAGCGGACGGCCAGGGTCAGCGAGGTGATCACGGCGGCGAGGACCGTGACCACGGTCCAGGCCTGGCCCACGGAGATGTCCTGCAGGTAGCCGACGAGGCCGGAGGTGAACGAGGCGCTGGGGTCCAGGGGCATGCCGGAGAGGTCAGAGTAGGACAGCACGAGCACGGCGAGGGCGGACAGCGTCCAGACCACGGAGGCCGCGGTGGCCACCTGCATCAGCCGGGTGAAGGCCGGGTGTTCGCCGCCCTCTCCACGGTGAGCGGGCCGGCCGCGGGTGGGCGGCATGATGGCGCAGGCGAAGATCAGCGCGCCGACGGCGGTGGGCATGGCCAGGTTGTTCACCATCTCGGCCACCGGCAGTCCCCACCGGGTCAGGGCCCCGGGGTCCGAGAGCTGGTCCACGGCCAGGATTCCCGTCCAGGCGGCGGCGAGCACCAGGCTGACCGCGCCGACGACGCCGGCCACGGGCCATAGCCATACCGGCGCGGAGGTGCCCCGCTCAGCGGTTGGGGAAGAGTTCACAGTATCCATTCTCTCGCAGGTGGTCCCTGCCGGTGGGGGGGGGGGGGGGGGGGG
>NZ_JALDXU010000072.1:0-16190 GCF_032154715.1 Citricoccus sp.
GGGCGGGTCGGGGCGGGCCCGGTCGGGGCGGGTCGAGGCGGGCCGGGTCGGGACGGTTCAGGTCAGGGCGGTCAGGACAGGGCGATGGCCAGGGTCGGCAGGCCCAGCAGGAGGAGGTCCAGACCCCAGTGGCCCAGGATCAGCGGGGCGATCATCACGAAGGACAGGATGACCGCGGCGAACTCCGCGGTCAGGTCCGTACCGTCCACGGCGATCCACTCGGCGAGGGCAGGATTCTCCTCCAGCATGCCGTCGAGCGAATTGGCCAGGGACCCCATCGCGATGGCGAAGAAGAACACGCCGACGCCCCATGCCAGGGCTGAGCCTCGTTGGAGTCGGCCGGCCAGGCCCGCGGTGGAGTGCAGGGCGCGGGCCGCCGTTGCCGGCCCGCGGCGTGCCGGACGCAGTCCGGCACCGAGGTCACGCCGGTGGGACCCGATGATGGCCACCGCGAACAGGACGACGATCACGGCGAGGGACACGGCCAGCGGCCACCACCGCAGGTCCACGAAGAGACGGGTCTGTTGGGGCCAGGCGAAGGGGGAGAACCAGGACAGCCAGGAGCCGGTGTTCTCGAGCACGTCGCCCACGCCTCGGAGCAGGTAGGCCACGGCCACGCCCGCCATGGCCATCCCGGTGGCGCTGCGGGCGTGTTCGGTCACTTGGGCGGCCACCGTGGCCAGGGCGGCGAACACCAATCCCGTCAGGGCGGTACCCGCACCGAAGGCCAGCGAACTGTCCAGGTCCAGGTCCTCCTGGCCCACCGACACCAGCCCGAGGGTGGTGGCCCCACCGACGAGGACACAGGCCAGCGCCACGGCCGTGACGGCCGCGGCGGCCGGAGCGAAACGGCCGATCGGCAGGGCTCGGATCATCTCCAAACGTCCGGATTCCTCCTCCGCGCGGGTGTGCCGGACGGCCAGCAGGATGGCCATGATGGCGGCTGTGAGGAACACGTAGAGGCTGAGTTCGTTGGCCACCATGGCGCCGAACGTGTAGTCGTCCGCGGCGAAGGCCGGCCCGGTCATCATGATGGTGGCCGGGTTGGTCAGCAGGGCACCGCGCGCCTGGATGGCCTCCTCCGTGGTGAAGGCCTGGTCCAGCGAGTACACGGATCCGTAGACGCCGAGACCCACTCCGGCCGTCCAGAGGAGGATGCGGACCCGGTCGAGCCGAAGGTTGAGCCGCAGCAGCGCGCCGGTACCGGTGAACGGCGATCCGGCTCTCGGCGTCGCGTGGGCGGGACCCACTCTCGGAGAACGGCGTCGGCCGAGGACCGTCATCGAGATCCCTCCCGCTCGTGGTGCTCCGAGGGGCGGTCCCGGTCCTGATTCCCTTCGCCGTAATGGCGGAGGAAGAGGTCCTCCAGCGACGGCGGTGCGATGGTCAGGTTCTGCACCCCGGTCTCAGCCAGGACGCCGAGCACCCGGGTCAGGTGGTGGTGGTCGACGTCGAAGCGGACGCGCCCCTGGTCGACGGCCAGGTCGTGGATTCCTTCCAGCCCGTCCAGCCCCTGCAGTCCGGACGGCCCTGCGGTAGCCGGCGGACCGGCGTCGAGGGTGGCGTTCACCGTGGACCGGGTCAGGTGACGCAATTCGTCCAGGGTGCCGCTCTCCACCGCCTTTCCCGCGCGGATGATGGTGACCGTGTCACAGAGCTTCTCCACCTCGGCCAGGATGTGACTGGACAGCAGCACGGTTTTCCCCTCGTCCCGGAGGGCGCGGACCTCGTCCTGGAAAACGGCCTCCATCAGGGGATCCAGCCCCGAGGTGGGCTCGTCGAAGATGAACACCTCGGCGTCGGAGGCGAGGGCCGCGACGAGGGCCACCTTCTGGCGGTTGCCCTTGGAGTACGTGCGGGACTTCTTGGTCGGGTCCAGCTCGAAGCGTTCGAGCAGCTCTTCGCGCCGGACATTGTTCGAGTGATTCCCTGCACGATTCCCAGCCTTGCGGCGATCCTGTCCTCGCAGACGGGCCAGCACGTCGATGGCCTCCCCACCGGTGAGGTGTGGCCACAGGCTGGCGTCGCCGGGCACGTAGGCGAGCCGGCGGTGGATGGCGACCTGGTCCGCCCAGGCATCCTGGTCCAGAACGCGGGCCGTGCCGGCATCGGCTCGGAGCAGTCCAAGCAGGATCCGGATGGCGGTGGACTTGCCGGCACCGTTCGGGCCCAGGAAGCCCGTGACCTGGCCCGTGGGCACGCCCAGGTCGAAGCCGTCGAGGGCGCGGGTGGCACCGAAGGTCTTGACCAGACCTTTCGCTTCGACGGCGATCGCTGGCATGGCGGGGTGTGCGCTCATGACGTGGTCCTTTCGGTGTTCGCGGCAGAATCCTGTCCCTCAAGGTAGGCATCCAACAGGGCGGAGTCCGGGAGGAGTGGCTCCGTGAAGAGTTCCAGGGCAGGCAGGACGATACGGTCCACATAGGCGGCGAACCAGGCGGGCAACTCGGTCAGGTCCAAGCGGTCTTTCCCTGCGGGAAGGTTCAGCAGCAGGGATCCGAGGGCGAAGTCGGTGAGGAGGCGTGCCCGGGCCGCTTCGTCCCGACTGGGGGAGATGGTTCCCGCGCGCACGCCGTCCCTGAGGTAGTCGACCGTGTCAGCCACCATGCCCTCGACCAGGTGCCCCGTGAGCCCACCACCGGTCTGCAGGCACCGCAGGAGATAACCGACGAGAGGGGCGTAGCCCTCGAGCTGGGCCAATTGCGCCAACATCGCCGCAGGTGCGCCGGCGGGCAGCATCAGTTCCGCTTTGTTGTCCCGGATCGACGACTGGACATAGTCGTCACAGGCGCGGCGCAGGCCGGCGCGGGAACCGAAGTGGTGCATGATCAACCCGGCGCTGACGCCGGCGTCGGAGGCGATGGAGCGCAAGGGGGCGTCTAGACCGTCCTGGGCGAACCGCTGGATGGCGGCGTCCCGAATGCGGGCCTTCGTGGTTTGATCATCCACAGCTGAACACATGTTCAATAGACTAAACACCTGTTCAAGTCGTGGTCAAGGAGTCGTCACCGGACACTCTCCAGGGCGTGGATGGCGACCGATGACCTCTCCAGGTCACCGCGGGCGGCGGACTCATTCGGGGTGAATTATGTCAACCACTGGGCCAGATTGGATCGATCGGGCGTCCGCAGCCAGGGGCGGCGCTGATGTCCATCACCGTCAGCGACAGCCAGCTACGGTCAGCTACGGTCAGCGACGGTCAGCGACGGTCAGCGACGATGGGTTCGGGCGCCAGGCTTCTCGAGGCCGTCCACGCACCAGCACGGCTGTCTGCTCTCGATCCATCCGGCGATTCAGCACCCGACTCAGCGTGCTGTCCGACACTCTCCGCGCTGCCACGCAAACGCCGATAATCTACATTATGTCAACTAGCAGTCTGCGTATTGCATCAGATGAATCAACTCTGCGAGCCTGGCACCCTTGCCCTAGTAGTTCAGAACAGGGCGGCACCTGCCCCGAGTGTCTCGAAGAACGCCTGAGGCCGGGGCCGGCTAATATCGACGGCCACCCGATCTGCTCTACCTGTGCTGCGATCCCCGATGACTTCCACTGCGAACGCTGCGACATCGAAGCCGGGCACCATCGCGGTCGACTCTGCGCACGCTGCGCCCTGCGCGACGACCTCCACGGATTGCTCGGCGGTGAACCGACCGACCCCGCGCTGGTCGGCTTGATTGACGCACTATGTGACTCGGACCGGCCCGAGTCGATCACCGTCTGGAAGCGCTCGGCCACAGTCCACACTCTGCTGCGTGAGCTGGGCGAGGAAACCATCCCCGTAACCCGCGAGGGGCTCGACACCGTCCCCGGCAAGACGAGGGAGCACCTGCGGGCCCTCCTCCAGCACCACCGCCTGCTCCCCCAACGTGACGTCTACCTGCGCAGATTCGAGCAATGGATAACCGCGAAGCTCGACGGCCTCCCGGACGAGGTACGCCAGCCCGTGCAGCACTTCGCCACCTGGCACCACGCCACCTTTCCGACCAACATCTTCGACGACGGTGACACGGGCACGAGTATCTCGCTCGGCGCGCACCTGACCGACGTATCCGAACCGTTCGCCTCACGCGTTCGCGTGCACCTCGCCGCGCGGCCAGACCTCCGAACCGGCGCCGGGCCCGAGAGCTCCTGGCTCTTCTCCAGCACACTGGCCGACCGCCACTTGCACCCCAACTCCGTCATGGACCGGCTGCGCGACCTGGGCATCAACCTCCTGGGCGCCCGCCACCGAGCCATCGGTGAGCTCGTCCTCGGATGCCCGCCCTCGCTCGTCGCCGAGATCCTCGGCTACAGCACGCAGGTGGCGTTCCTCCACGCGAGCAAGGCTGCCGAGCCATCGGCCGGCTATGCCGGCCGATCCGTCAGGTCGCCCTGAGCGTCCCGAAAGCCGATGATCCTGCGGGCAGTTGGGGATGCGAGGCCCCGGGGGTCGCTCGCTCGTCGGTTGACTCCGACGCGACGTCGTAGTTTTAGCTCATCCCATGAGACTTCTCCCCGCAACGTACCTGGCTTCGTACACCCTCTCGGCACTTGGGAACTCGATCGCGGCCATCGTGCTGCCTCTGCTGGTGCTCCAAACCACAGGCAGTGCCTTGGCCGCGGGCACCGTGGCAGCCGCTACCATCGTGCCCGCCGTCCTGGCCGGAATCTTCATGGGCGTAGTGATCGACAGGATTAATCGACGTACCTCATCAGTGCTCACCGACCTCATCTCCGCCCTCGCGATGGGAGCCCTCCCCCTCGTCGACATGATCACGGGACTCTCTGTTGGCTGGTTCATCCTCTTCGGAATCATCGGCGCCATCGGAGACGTCCCCGGAATCACCGCACGCGAAGCTCTACTCCCCGCCATCATCCGACACGGCAGTGTCTCCGCTGAACGCATCACCGGCACCCGCGAGGCACTCGGTGCGGTCGCCATCCTCGTCGGCCCCGCAGCCGCAGGATTCATGCTCACTGCCTTGGGCGGCACTACTGCCCTCTGGGTCACGGCCGGCACCTCACTGGCCGCTGCGTTGCTGACCATACTGATTCCCCACCATGTAGGAACACTCGAAGTCACAGCCACGGTCAGCGGGGCCCCGGTACACCGAGTCTGGGGGCAGTTGCGCGAAGGGTGGACCGAAATGATTCACAACCAGTTCGTTCTGGTCACCACGATCTTGACCACATCCGCAGTCATCGCCATAGGCGGACTCCAGGGCATCATCCTGCCGCTCTACTTCACCGAGATCAACCGACCGGGCCTCCTCGGCTTGGTCCTGAGCGCCATCGCTGCAGGGTCACTGGTCGGTGGAGGGATCTACGCTGTCGCTGGAACGCGTGGTTCTCGCCGCGGCTGGTTCGTCACGGGCTCTCTGGGCAGCGTTCTCGGCCTCGCCATCGTGGCGTCGTTGATGTCCGTGTGGGTGCTGTTTCTCGGCGCGTTCGTCCTTGGACTCTCCGTCGGGCTCTTCGGAGCACTGGTCGGAGTGCTCTCCATCGAGCGCATCCCGGAGGATAAGCGCGGCCGAGTGCTAGGCACCCAGAACACGTTCGTCACAGCAGCCTCGCCCCTGGGCATCTTTCTGGCCGGGGCCATGACAGAACTCCTGGGACTGCATACCGCACTGGTAGTGCTCGCTGCCCTGTGGTCTGTTGGACTCCTAGTGGCGTTGTGCGCCCGGTCGATGCGTAACCTGGATCAACCTGTCCCCACTGCCAAAGAGCTGGAGGCGATGCGTGATGCGTAGCCGCGACCTTGCTGACCGCGCCGGCATCACCGTACGTACCCTGCGGCACTATCACCAGATCGGCCTCCTGGAGGAGCCGGCACGGTCTAGCAACGGTTACCGCGACTACAACACCCACTCACTGGTCAAGGTCCTGCGGATCCGGCGCCTGGTCACCCTCGGCTTTTCCCTGCCCCAGGTCGCAACCCTGCTCCAGGGCAACGAGCCGCCACCAGGCACAGTGTTCGACGCCCTGGACGAGGAATACGCGGCACAGATCAAGCACCTAACTCGACAACGCGAACTGCTGGCTCATCTCAGACGATACGAGGCATTGCCCGACCTCCCTCCGGAAATCGCCCCGTTCCACAGCGTCCTGCGACAATCCGGTCTGCCAGACAGCGCGGCAGCGACCGACCGTGACCACACCCTGCTCCTGCTGCACCTCATCGGCAAAGAAGGACAGGAGTACCTGCGAGTGATCTACGAGTTGCTCAGCCACCCGCACCGAGCCTCGTCCGTTGCGGCAGCAATGACGGCCTGGGCGAGCCTTGACGGCGAAAGCACCTCTGACGACATCATGAAACTCGCCCACCAGCTCACCGACCTGTTCCAGCCCGTCGTCGACGAACTTGCTGCACTGAGAGTCGACCTTCCGGACTTTTCAGAGCCGCCTGAGCGGACTTTTCAGCAACACACCTCGAACTACCTCACCCCAGCCCAGCAGGCCGTCCTTGAAAAGGTCCGAGCCGACCTCGACAACTCGACTGAGAACAGTCGCCCCATAGGTCCAGGGTGACAAGACATCTGGCGCCCGCGTGGGTGTCAAAAAGTCAATCAGATACATGATCGAACCGCCTTAGATAAGATGTTGCTTCGATCAATAGAATCTCGCCTAGCTTTTGCGACCAAACAACCGGCCGCTCAGCCTGCACATTGGCCCCATTAATGGGGGGTCAAGACGTCGGATCTTGATACGCATGCTGTCCAGTAGCGGAGCGAAGGTCCTCAGCGCCGCGCCTCGTACCTGGTCAGGAGCACGCCGTCGGGAAACACCCGGGTCTCCACCAGGCTCAGGTTCACCCAGTGGTCCAGGGTTGGGAAGAACCGCGTGCCGCCGCCCACCAGGACCGGGTGGGTGACGATCGCGTACTCGTCGATCAGCCCGGCCCGCATGGCTACCCCGGCGAGGGCGGCACCGCCGACGTCCATCGGACCGCCATCCTCAGTTTTGAGTCGACTGATCTCGTCGACAGCGTCGCCGGTGACCAACCGGGCATTCCAGTCGACCTTGCTGGCCGTCGAGGAGAACACCACCTTGGGCATGTCCCGCCAGCGGCGGGCGTACTCCACCTGCGCCGGTGTGACGCCAGGCTGCTGATCGGCGGTCGGCCAGTGCGAACTCATCGTCTCCCACAGCTTGCGTCCGTACAGCGCCAGTCCCGTGGCCCCCACCCGGTCGGACCACCACTGGAACAGCTCGTCGCTCGGAACGCTCCAGCCGAGGTCGTCGCCGGGCGCGGCAATGAAGCCGTCCAGGCTCACGTTCATCCCCCAGGTCAGTTTCCGCATGGCGTCAGTGTCCCGTGAGCCGGTCTTCCGAGTACAGACCAGGACGGCGCGGAAAGTCCATCGGGGGTGGTTTCCTCACAGGCGTCTACCAGAGGAAGCGATGGCCCGGCGAGGTCAGAGGCTCACGGTCACGGCCTCCCCCACGGTCAGGCGAAAGGGCGGGAGGCAGCGTCCAGTCCTCGACGTTCAGCATCGGTCAGGGTCAGGGAGCCGGCGGCCATCAGTGCGGGCAACTGCTCGGGAGTGGACGCAGAGGCGATCGGTGCGGTGACCCCCTGCGCGAGCTGCCAGGCCAGAGCCACCGTCGCGGGATCGACTCCGCGGGACTCGGCCACCCGCACCAACTCCTCCACCACGGCGAAGCCGTCCTCGGTGGCGTATCCCTCGACCATGTTCTGGCGGGATCTGCCCTCAAGGTCGGCGGCTGAGCGATACTTTCCGGTGAGGAAACCGGACGCCAGCGCGAAGTACGGGAAGGTGGCAGCGCCGAACTCACGCGCCATCGGCAGGTAGGCGGTTTCGAATTCGTGGCGGTGGACCAGGTTGTACTGCGGCTGGATGGCCACCGGCACCGTCAGGCCGTTCGCGGTGGCGTACTCGAACCACTGGCGCATGCGCTCCGGCGAGTAGTTGGACAGCGCAATGTGGCGGACCTTGCCGGAGGCGACCAGGCCGTCATAGGTGGTGGCCTGGTCCTCGATCGAGACGTTCTCGTCGTCATAGTGCGAGTAGTACACGTCGATGTAGTCGGTCTGCAGTCGATCGAGTGAGGCTTCCAAAGCCGCCACCACGGAATCATGCTGTTGGTTGTCATAGGGCGCCAGGCCGCCCATCTTCGTCGCCAGGACCACGGTGTCCCGCGTGCCCCGGGCGGCGAACCACTGCCCCAGGATCTTCTCCGAGTCACCGCCGGTATGGTCGCCGGCCCAGACGGCATACAGGTCTGCGGTGTCGACCAAGGTTCCACCCGACTCAACGAAGGCGTCCAGCACGGCGAAGGAGGTTTCTCGATCCGAGGTCCAGCCGAAGGTGTTGCCGCCCAGAACGAGCGGCAGGGTGGTGTACTCGGTGTCCTGGAGAGTGATCGCGGTGGTCTGCAGCATGCTGGAGCTAGTCATCTGGTCACCCTATCGGCTGGAAGAACGGTGGGACGGCGGCAACCAAGCCTCCACCACGGCCCCACGTTCCACTAATCTGTGCACCACCGCCTTCAAGGAGCACCACCATGTTGCTGGAACGGATCTACGACCACGACCTGTCCCAGGCCAGTTATCTGCTCGGTTGTCAGAAGACCGGGGAAGCCATCGTGGTGGACCCCCGGCGGGACATCCAGGAGTACCTGGACCTTGCGGCCCGCAACGGTCTGGAGATCACCGCGGTGACGGAGACCCACATCCATGCCGACTATCTCTCCGGCTCCCGAGAACTCGCCCACGCGACCGGCGCCACGCTCTGGGTCTCGGCGGAAGGCGGCCCGGACTGGCAGTACGGTTTCGAGGCGGAACGGCTAGGTGACCGTGACACGATCACCGTGGGCCTCGTCACCCTCCAGGCACTGCACACCCCCGGGCACACCCCGGAGCACCTGGCCTTCCTCGTCACCGATGGCGCCGTCACCACCGATCCGGGGTATCTCCTCTCGGGAGATTTCGTGTTCGCGGGCGACCTCGGCCGGCCCGATCTCCTCGATGAGGCGGCCGGCGGCGTGGATACCCGATTCGAGGGGGCCCGGCAGCTGTTCGCCTCCCTCCGGGACGTCTTCCTCGCGCTTCCCGATCACATCCAGGTCTTTCCGGGGCACGGTGCCGGGTCGCCGTGTGGCAAGGCACTCGGTGCGCTGCCGTCCACCTCCGTGGGCTATGAGCGGCTGTACTCGTGGTGGGGCAGGCACCTGGCGGCCGGGGACGAGGACGGATTCATCCAGGACCTGCTCGATGGCCAACCGGACGCCCACGCCTACTTCGGGCGCATGAAACACCAGAACCGCCAGGGACCAGAGGTCCTGGCGCCCAGGGCGGCGCTGCCCGAACTGGACATCGCCATGGTCGCAGCTGGTCTGGAAGACCGGTCCCTCGTGCTCGTGGACACCCGCTCGGTCAAGGCGGTCCACCGCGGAACAGTGCGGGATGCGCTGTCCCTGCCCAACCCGGATAAGGTGGCCAGCCACGGAGCGTGGGCCTATGACCCCGAACAGGACTCCACCCCGATCGTCCTCCTGGCCGGGGACGGCGAGCAGGCCCAGCGACTGTGGGACCGTCTGGTCCGCGTCGGCATCGACCGGGTGGTGGGCTACGTCAGGGGCATCGAGGGGCTACCGAGCGCCACTCCCCTGGTCCTCTCACCCGCCGACCTCGACTCCGCCGACGATGCCGTCCTCCTGGATGTGCGCAGCAAGGGCGAGTATGCCGACGGCCATATCCCCGGCGCCCGGCAGCTCAATGCCGGCAAGGTCCTGTGGACTCAGGATGCCCTCCCCCGCCAACGCGTCATCGTGACCTATTGCCAGACCGGCATCCGCAACTCCGTGGCCGCCTCCGCTCTGCGCCGGGCCGGCTTCACCATTGCCGAGCTGGAGGGCTCCTATGCCGGCTGGCAGGCCTGGGCGACGCAGTCTCCGGAGCCGTCAGGGTCACCCGTGCACGACGCCGGCCTCGCTCCCACCGCAGAGTCCGTCGCCTGAGTCTGTTCCGCCGGCCCGCTTCGCTCCTAGGCTGTGGCGATGACCACTGAGCTAACCCCGAGTCCCGTCGGGCCCGCGTACGGCTTCCAGCTCTGCGTCGACAGTGCACGCCCGCACGAGCTGGCCGACTGGTGGGCCGAGGCCCTTCGCTGGGAGGTCGAGACGCAGGACGAGGACTTCATCCGCCGCATGGTGGCCGAGGGACACGCCAGCAACGCGGAGACCACGACCCACGGTGGCCGATTGGTGTGGGCCAGCGGCGCCGCCATCAACCCACCCGGAGACGCTGCGCGAGAGGGCGATCGGCCCCGCATACTCTTCCAGGCCGTCCCCGAATCCAAATCGGTCAAGAACCGGGTTCACTGGGATCTACGAGAACCCGGCGCCGATGATGAACGCCGCAGTGATGAACTGCAGCGGTTGATCGATCTGGGTGCCACGCAGATCGGCACGGGACGCCAGGGTCCATGGACCTGGACGGTTCTGCAAGACCCGGAGGGCAACGAATTCTGTCTCTAGTGACGGTCAGGAGTCGCCAGCATCAGCTCGCCCTCTCCTCTGCTCTCCCGATCGTGAGCCTGCCAGGGCATCAGGCCAGCAGAACAGCCACGCCCACACAGGCACACGCCCACAGCTGACTCGCGAAGGTCCCCAGGATGAAACGCTCGGCTGCGCCGGACTTGCCCAGTTCCGAATACCGGCCCAGAGCCTTGACCGCCAGGATGATCGCCAGCCCCTCGGGCCAGCCCATGATCAGCGTTGAGGCCACTGCCAAACGCTCGAGGACACCGATCCAGGCCCCGCCTCGCAAGACGGGCTGCGCGTTGACCTCCTCGTTGAAGACCTGCTCACCCTCTGGTCCAGTCAGGACCCGCTGGTGCTCCGGGTGGGACGCGTTGAAGGACAGTCGTAGGATCGCCACCGTGGGAGAACCGCCCCCGACCGTTGCTGCGAGAACGGCCAAGGGCCCTGCGACGGCCCATCCCGCTCCCCCGCCAGCGAGCAGCGCCACCACGGCGGCGGCACCCAACAGGAGGATCTGGGCCAGCGCGGAGCAGTACAACCAAACCTGTGGGCGGTCCGGCGTTCCTCGCCATCGTTCAAGATACTGGGGCACCGCGACGAGGCCGGACACCGCCAGCAGGACGACCGACACCACGGCCAAGCCTGTCATCCTTGCCCCCCTCCGTCATCAACCAGCCGGTCAACGCGCTCCAGCATGCCAGAGACCACGGACGCCAGACGACGGGACTCACCCCACAGGCCCGCACGCAACCGCGAACTCACCGCTTGCTGCGTGACGCCCAGCTCACGGGCGGCCTCGCGTTGGGTCTTGCCGGCGTCCATCAGCCGACCGGCATCCTGCCCCTCGTCGCTGCGTCGATGCTCGAGTTCTGCCAACAACTGCAGGCTCGCCTCGATCGCCTCCAGGAGCTCGGTCGCCTCGTCTCCTCCCCCGACTGCGGTGGATGAGTCAGCGGAGTCGGTGGCATCAGTCGAGCCACCGTTGGCGACGGGCCCGGCCACGGCCACCCGACCGGGTGAATGCTTGGCTCGTTCGACGGCGCTGCGGGCGTATTCAAAGGCGGGCCCGGCACCGGCACGCGTCTCCGTCGGCAGGGGCTGGCGTACCTGACCCACCCCGATTCCCACGCTCCAATGACCCGACCGCGCCGCCGAGAGGGCGATGCCCACCACGATCTCGGCGCGCTCCACCACACCCTGCACCTCGTCCCCCGCTGTGCGCTGGAACGGGCGGACGATCCCACGACCTGGCTCGTCCGCCTCCTGCTCCACGAGCCCCTCGATGAGGGCGGTCACCCGATCCGGTCCTCGACTGGAAGCCCGCTGATCCATCGTCATCACGAACATTTCACAAGCCTAGCGCTTAGTATGCACCTACACAATGATTCAGATTTGTCTGTCTGGACGCAGCTAGAGTGGAGGGATGCCTGCCTCCTCCACGACACCACCCCCGGCCGACGCGCGGACGGCGCGGAACACGTCCCCCGGGGCCTCGCGGTGGATGTGGATGAGCCTGACGCTGGACGCGGTGCTCATCGTCCTCTTCGCCGCACAGGGGCGCACGACCCACGAGTCCGGCACGGACCTCGGCGGTCTTCTTTTCACGGCGCTTCCCTTCCTGCTGGCCTGGGCCATCGCCACCGCCGTCACACGCCCGCACCGCACGTGGACACAGATCTGGCCGGCCGGCGTCGTGGTGTGGCTCGTGACCGTAGCGGGCGGCCTCGCCCTGCGGGTGGCCTTCGGCGGCACGGCCGCTCTGGCGTTTCAGGGGGTGACGGCGGGCGCCCTGGCCGTGCTTCTGCTGGGCCGCCGCGCTGTCACCGCGCTGTTTCTGCGATGGCGACGCCGAACCCGGTCCTAGGATGGGCTGGAGACAGACGGGACCACACAGAACCACCCAGAATCACCAGGAGGAACACGATGGTGACAGCCTTCGTCATGATCAAGACCGACCCGAACCGCATCCCGGAGTGCGCAGAGCAGTTGGCCGACCTGAACGGCGTCACGTCCGTCTACTCGGTGACGGGGAACTGGGACCTCGTGGCCATGGTGCGTCTGCGTCAGTACGAGGACCTGGCCGACGTCATCGCCGACCAGATGTCCAAGGTGGAGGGCGTCAGGGACACGGAGACCATGCTGGCCTTCCGCGCCTACTCTCGCCATGACCTGGAAGAGGGCTTCGCCCTCGGCTTCGAGAACATCGAGCAGTAGGACTCCTCGGCCCCTCAAAGGGGGCGCCCAGGGCAGCCCAGCGATGCCGGTGGCCCGGGCCCCAGGCCACCGGGGCAACGGAGCTCAGGAGTGTGAGACCTGCACCCAGGAATCCAGAGCCTTCTGGGCGGCGCCGGAATCGATCGATTCGGCCGCTCGCAGCATGTTCGCCTTGATCCTCTCGAAGAGGTGTCCCTCCGCCGAGGTGTCGAAGGCGGTGAGGCCAGCGGCCGCATTCAGCAGCACCGCATCCCGGATCGGACCCACCCGGCCCGCCAGCAGGTCGCGGACGATCCCGGCGTTGTGCTGGCCATCCCGACCAGCCAAGGCCTCCACGGCCGCCAGGTCGATCCCGAAGTCCTGCGGGTTGAGTTCATGTTCGGACACCACGCCGTCACGGATCTCGAAGATCGTCGACGGGCCGGACGTGGTGATCTTGTCGCGGCCGTCGCTGCCGCGGAAGACGAGTCCGCGCAGCCCACGGTCCGCAAGCACACCGGCCAGCAATGGCGCCATGCGGGCGCTGGCACATCCCAGCGCCTGGGCGCGCACACCCGAGGGATTGGTCAGCGGGCCGAGGTAATTGAAGACGGTCGGCACGCCCAGTTGCTTGCGCGCCGGGGCCACGTACTTCATGGACGGGTGGTACCCCTGCGCGAACAGAAAGGTGATCCCCGCCGTCCTGGCACACTCGAGCACCTTGTCCACTGACATGGACAGGTCGACCCCGAGAGCCTCGATCACGTCGGCAGCACCCGCCGTGGAGGACGCACCACGGTTGCCGTGCTTGACGACCGTCGCTCCCGCGCCCACGGCCACCAGCGACGACATCGTGGAGATGTTGGCCGTTCCGAGCTTGTCTCCACCCGTACCCACGATGTCCAGAGTCTCCCCCGGAACCTCAAGGTGCACCGCGTTGTCCAGCATGACCTGGGTCAAGCCCAGCAGTTCCCCGACTGCCTCTCCCTTGGCGGCGAGGGCCACCAGGAACCCGGCGATCTGCGCGTCCGTGGCGTTGCCGGACATGATCTCCCGCATCGCCCACATGGCCTCGTCAGTGGTGAGGTCCTGACGGGACACCAGGCGCCCGAAGACGAAGGGCCAGGACAGGGATGCAGTCGACGAAGTACTCACCCGAATCATGCTATCCCCGCGCCGCGAGACGCCCGTCGCCTGCGACCCACTATTGCAGTCGACGTGGCGCGGGTCATATTCTCGGTTTCGGGCGGACAGTGGTGAGACCGGCGTCGAGTACATGAAGCCAGTTCTCCCAGCCCTCTTCCCAGGCGGCCTGCATTAGGACATACTCATGACTCGTAACCTCGTGGCCAGTCCGGAGCGAAACGTCCAGTGACCTGCAATCCTGCGAGATTGCTGGACACCGCTGGCGAGCTCAGTGGGAAATAGCTCAACACGGGAAGAACGGGAAACGCCGAAACGTTCGTCGCATTGGAGCCATAGGGTGTTTTAGGGCCATAATGGCTGGGTGACGACTGCAACCCATGCCCTCCCCCGGCCCGCAACTGGGCTCCCCAGCCGACCCAATATGGTGCAAGTGGGCACCATGGTCTGGCTTTCCAGCGAACTCATGTTCTTCGGTGGCCTCTTCGCCATGTACTTCACGTTGAAGTCCACCTCCCCCGAGTTGTGGGCCGAAAGCACCGCGGACCTGAACGTTCCCCTGGCGTTCGTGAACACTCTGATCCTCGTGGCCAGCTCCTTCACGGCCCAGGCCGGCGTGTTCGCTGCCGAGCGCCTCCAGCCGCGCCGCACCGGAGGGCTGCTCGCCCTCAAGAGCTGGGGCATGGTCGAGTGGTTCATCCTGACTTTCATCATGGGTGCGATCTTCGTCTCCGTGCAGTGCTACGAGTACGCGGTGCTCATTTCCCACGGCATCACGATCGACGCCCATGCCTACGGCTCCGCGTTCTACATCACGACCGGCTTCCACGCCATCCACGTGACCGGCGGACTCATCGCCTTCCTCTTCATCATCGGACGCGCCTACCTGGCCAAGCGCTTCGGGCACCACGAGGCCACCTCGGCCATCGTCGTCTCCTACTACTGGCATTTCGTCGATGTCGTCTGGATCGCCCTCTTCGCCATCGTCTACTTCCTGAAATAGGCCACGCCGACCTCCCGGCACACCCGCACCACCGAGGTACACCGGATTCGGAACGTCACCCTCCTCCGGTCACAAAAGAAACGTTAGGAACCAACCGTGAAGGCACTTTCACAGAAACGGCGCCACCCCATCGCCGGGCTCGCGCTGCTGCTTCTGGGACTTCTCATCACCGGCGGCCTGTACTCCGTCGCCAGCACCATGAACCAGGCCCAGGCCTCCAACACGGGTTCTAGTTACAGCGCAGAGGACATCACTGAGGGCGAGAAGCTGTTCAACGCCAACTGTGCCACCTGCCACGGCGTCGAAGCCGTCGGCACCCAGGACGGACCGACCCTCGTCGGCGTCGGCGCCGCTTCCGTCAACTTCCAGGTCGGCACCGGTCGCATGCCGATGCAGATGCAGGGACCTCAGGCCCAGGCCAAGCCGAATCAGTTCAGTGACGAACAAACCGCGCAACTGGCCGCCTACGTCGCCTCCCTCGGTGCCGGACCTGCTATCCCGGACGAGCAATACCTGGACACAGACCACGAAGACGTGGATCTGGGCAACGGCGGCACCCTGTTCCGCGTGAATTGCGCAATGTGCCACAACGCAGCTGCTGCTGGCGGTGCCCTCACTCGTGGCAAGTATGCTCCGTCGCTGGCCGGCGTCTCCGAGCAGCACATCTACGAGGCCATGATCACCGGCCCACAGAACATGCCCGTCTTCAGTGACGCCAACATCAAGCCGGAGGACAAGCGGGACATCATCGCCTTCCTCAAGCAGATCGAGAGCCAGGGCTCCCCGGGCGGCGCCTCTCTCGGCTCGCTGGGCCCCGTGTCCGAAGGACTCCTGGTCTGGACCGGAGGGCTCGCCGTGCTCATCGGCTTCATGGTCTGGCTGACCACGCGGTCCTCCTGACCTGACGGCGCCGTGGGGGCGCCGGTCACACACAACGTCACATCACTCAAGCAAAGGATTCAGATCTATGTCTGAGCAAAGCCACGGAGGCCCGGAGCACACGGGCGCCGTTGAGCACGCCGGTGTGGAGGAGTCGGGCACATACGCCATCGACAACCCCGGCCTCCCGCCGCATCGCCCGCGACTGGCAGACGAGGACCCGAAGGCCGCCAAGCGCGCGGAGCGCCAGGTCGCCTTCCTGTTCGGCATCTCCATCGTGGGAACGCTCCTGTTCTTCGTGGGCTACTTCGTGGTCGGACAGATCGGACCCGACACTCCCGTCGCCACGGTCCGCCTGCAGAACATGCTCCTCGGACTCGGCACTGCCTTCGCCATGCTGGGCATCGGCGTCGGCATCGTGCACTGGGCCAAGACCCTGATGCCGGATCACGAGACCACCGAGCTACGCCACGAGGTCCGCACC
>NZ_JALDXU010000073.1:0-16066 GCF_032154715.1 Citricoccus sp.
GCGGGTCGGCGTCGTTCTGGGCGTTGTTCGGGTGACGTGCACCCTCGGCGGTCACGGTCCGATGCACGGCGCCCAGGAGTTGGGCGGGTCCTCGCAGACCGGCAAGCTCATGGAGAAACTGACGAGTGCCACCAGCACCGCCGTGGCGACTGCACACAGGAGGAAGACCACCCACTTGCTGATCGGCGACACATCCTCGGCGGGGTCGGTCTCCGCCGGATCGATCTCCGCCGGGTCGGGCTCGGCCGAATCTGGCGCAGCCGGATCATCCTCAGCCGGGCGTTCCTCGGTCACACTCAGACCGGGTCAGCGGAGAGCGCGAGCTCGCGCTCGACCGAGCGGTCGACGAGCGAGTAGCCGTTCCGCGCGCTCGACCACCGTGGCCAGGTCCTCGGCCTCGCGGCGGGCCTGCTCCTCATCGGAGGCCTCCACCATCACGCGGACCACGGGCTCGGTCC
The DNA here is from genome assembly GCF_032154715.1 of Citricoccus sp. Classification (GTDB taxonomy): domain Bacteria; phylum Actinomycetota; class Actinomycetes; order Actinomycetales; family Micrococcaceae; genus Citricoccus. Next base: position 459 of record NZ_JALDXU010000073.1, read on the forward strand.
CGGAGGGACGCAGCAGCACCCGGCCGGTCTCGCCCAGGCGGGCCTCGGCGTCGGCCACGGCGGCCTGGACCTCTGCGTCCTCGCCCGCGCGGTCCCGGTCCACATCCTTGACGTTGATGAGCACCTGCGGGAGGCGTTCCATCACGCCGGCCAGCTCGGCCAGAGTCTGGCCGCTCTCGGCCATCCGGGCGCCGAGTTGCAGGCCGGTCAACACGCCGTCGCCGGTGGTGGCGTAGTCGGAGAAGATCACGTGGCCGGACTGCTCGCCGCCCAGGGAGTAGCTGCCGTGCTTCATGCCGGCGAGAACGTACCGGTCCCCTACCTTGGTCTCCACCAGGCGCACGCCCTCGCGCTGCATGGCCAGCTTCAGGCCGAGGTTGCTCATCACGGTCACCACGAGGGTGTCCTCCTTGAGGCGGCCGCCCTCCTTGAGGGCCACCGCGAGGATTCCCATGATCTGGTCCCCGTCCACCACCGTGCCGGTGGCGTCCACGGCCAGGCACCGGTCGGCGTCGCCGTCGTGGGCGATGCCGAAGTCCGCCCCGGTCTCCACCACCTTGGCTTGGAGCTTCTCCAGGTGCGTGGAGCCGTAGCCGTCATTGATGTTGATGCCGTCGGGGTCCGCCCCGATCACCACCACGTCGGCGCCGGCGGCCTTGAAGACCTCCGGCGAGCATCCGGCGGCGGCACCGTGGGCGCAGTCGAGTACGACCTTCAGTCCGTCGAGGCGGTGCGGCAAGGTCTTGAGCAGGTGCAGAATGTAGCGGTCCTCGGCGTCCGCGAAGCGCTGGATGCGCCCGACGTCGGCACCGGTCGGCCGGTGCGGTGCCTCGTTCATCTGCCGCTGGATGGCGTCCTCCTGCTCATCGGTGAGCTTCTCGCCACCGCGCGCCAGGAACTTGATGCCGTTGTCCGGGGCCGGGTTGTGGGAAGCGGAGATCATCACGCCGAAATCCGCGTCCAGATCGTCCACCAGGAAGGCGGCGGCCGGGGTGGGGAGCACTCCGGCGTCGTAGACGTCCACGCCAGCGCTGGCCAGGCCGGCCGAGACCGCGGAGATGATGAACTCGCCGCTGATGCGGGGGTCACGGGCCACCACGGCGACCGGGCGGCGCCCGTGGGTCTCCTGGTGCCCCAGCACCACGGCGGCGGACTGGGCCAGCTGGATCGACAGTTCGACGGTCAGGATCCCATTGGCCAGGCCACGGACGCCGTCGGTTCCGAATAATCTGCTCATCATCGAGGATTCTATGCCCGCGCGCCTTGTTTGCGTTGCAGCACGCCGTGGCGGGGCCGGCTACGGGCGACCCCGGTGCCTTGTCCATCGTTCACGGACCCCTCGTAACATCTCCAGAAGTTGACGAGTCAACCCATCTCACGGTGTATACGTCAGCACCTGAGGTTGGTAACGTTCGTAGAGGCAGACATCAGTGACCGCGGATCGTGGGTCCTCAGGGACTCGCACCATGGACGGAGATCGATGCCGTTGTTTCCGGGGGGAAAACAACAGTGGGATGACAGCTGTCGGTTGAGTACCCCGCGTCCGACCCTGCTTAAGGAGAACCACTGATGAAGAAAACGACCAAGGGCACGATTGCTGCTGGCGCGGCAGTCGTCCTCCTCCTCGGAACCGGCGGGACGCTCGCCTTCTGGAACAGCACCGTGGACACCGGCGAACCCACCACCATCACGGCCGGCAATCTGGCACTGACGCAGACCGGCACCCCCGCTTGGACGATCGCTCACACCGATGGAACGGCGACTCCCGTCGCTGACATCTCTGCCGTGCGCATCGTGCCGGGAGACACCCTCGTCTTCAGCGCCGACTACCAGATCGCCGCCCAGGGCCAGAACCTCGCGTTCGAGGCGACCGTCGCGGAGGGGGCCATCACCGCCGTTGACGGGGCCGATGCCGCCGACGCTGCCCTAGCAGGGCAGCTCGCCCAGTCCGCCGCCTTCACGATCAACGGTGAGGCCGGACCGACCGCCACGATCGGTCACAACAGCAATGCCGAGGGCTTGTACGACGTCACCATCGATGTGGATCTGGACTGGCCGTTCGGCGCCGCTGGTTCGCCGGACGTGGACAACCCCGCCAAGACCGGCCAGGTGGATCTGTCCGCGTTCGCCGTCTCCGTGACCCAGGTGGACGGGGCGGCGGCCGCGGCCGACGGCACCCCCTGAGAACGGAGGGTGGTCGGCACCGCGCACCGTTGCGATGCCGACCACCCGCCCGTCAAGGACCACCGTGAGTGCTCGCCACCGCCAGCTTCAGCCGCGCCGTCCTGAGCGCGCCCGAACGCTGGGATGGACAGGCTTCCTCGTGGCCGGCGCCACGCTAGTGGGGTTGTCCTGCGCAGGCGGAACGTATGCGCTGCTCAGCGCCACGGAAGAGGTTCCCGAGGCCACCATTACGGCGGGCACGCTCGACCTGCGTGTCAATGGTTCGTCATCAGCTGCACTGGGAACCTGGACCGTCACCCCGACCACGCCAGTGGCCCGCGCGTTCACCGTGAGCAGTGCCAGCGACGTCCCGTCCACCCTGTCTGCGAGCGCCAGGGCCACCACCAGCCAGGCCATCATCGGGAACACCCAATTGCGGATCACGCCGGTGGCCTCCGCGGCGGCGTGCACGGTAGGCCTGTCCGGTCCCTTAGGCGATGTGAACGGCTATTCAGTGTCATCACTCGGCCGCCTCGCCGAGACACAGACGAGGACGTTCTGTCTTGAGGTGCGGCTGAAGGCGGGCACCCCGGTCACACAGAGTGGCCAGGGAGTGGGTTTTGCCCTTGAGGTCACGGCAACACAGGAAGCGAACTGACATGCGGACCATGCGCGCCATGCACGCCGGAGCAGCGGCGTTCATCGCCGGTGTGCTGGCGTTGGCACTCATCGCCGGGGGTGGAGCGGCATGGGCTCATTGGACGGCCACCGCTCAGGGCTCTGGGCAGGTTTCCACACCTTCCGTGCGCATCTCCCAGACAGACTTCCCGGCGCTGGGAGCGACCTACATCAACACCCACGCCCGGTTGAGCAACACCGGGTCCTTCACGATCACCAACAACGGATCCGTGGCGGGGGTGGCCTCGAGCCGGATCACGGCGCCGGGAACCATCGCCCCGCAGATGCCGCTGCGGATCTGGCCCGTGAGTTCTCCCGGTGCGTGCACCGCATCGACGGCTGTTCCCGCCGCGGCAACCACGGGAACCTGGGCCGCCGCCGCGGTCGAGGGAACGACCCTGGCAGCCGGTGGATCGCAGACATTCTGTGTGCGCACCGAGATCCCCATCTTCCAACGCAGCGCGTTGGCATCCTCCACCGGCACCACCACGGTGGCCGGCACCCTCAACGTCTCGCTCACGGCCACGGGCACCGGATGGACCGCCACTGCGCCGGCCGTCCAGGCGGCACAGGCGACACAGGCCATCTATCCCCTGGACAGCGGGGCCAACGTCCTGGCGCGGCCCGCCGATTCGCGTTGGTACTCCTTCCGCAATGCCGGCACCGGCAGCACCTGCTTGGACGTGAGCGGCAACGGAGGAGCCGGCTCACTGGCCATCGCGTGGCAGTGCCTCCAGAGTGGCACCACCCACCCGCAGGCCAACCAATTCTGGCAGGTCATACCGGTCACCCCCTCCGACCCCTCGATCGTCACCCTGCGTCCACGCCACGCTCCGACGACACGGCTGGCAGTCGACACGAGCGGCCGCCAGGTCACGGCGGCGGCTAACCCCTCGCTGGCCACTCAGCAGTGGATCGTGCAGCGAATGTCCACTGCGGACGTCGCCACCGCCCAGTTCGTCTCCGCCGTAGACGGCCGCTGCCTCGCGCTGCCCTCTACAGCCAGCGGCAACGCCGTGACAACCCGGGACTGCACCGATCCGTCCACGGTCCTTGTGACGCCCGTCCGGTCTCGTCTTGGCTTTCGCCCGGCTGGCATGCTCACGAACCATGTCCTCATCGTCGGTCCCAGGGCTATGGGCGCCCCTCTCACCTTGCAGAGACGGTCCAGTGCCGGCGTGTGGAATTCTGTCGCAACCGGGATTCCCCTCAATCAACCCAACGAGTTGCAGTTCTCCGCCGCTGCGCTCTCCACGGGAACCAATACGATGCGCCTCACCTTCGCTGACGGTACGGTCGCCTACGAGTTCGTCCTCGCCGTGTCCAATTCAGGTACCGTCACGCCAACTTCGGGGTTCGGGTGAGTATGCCCTTGGCTCCACCGCAGCGCACGCTCCTGGCCTCGTCCATGCTGCTCAACGCATTCCTCATCGTCGCTTCCCCTGCACTCACCCCGCCGGTCCCGGTCGCGGCAGGCGTGAATACTGCGGGGGCCGCCGACCATCTGCTCGTCTCCCACAATGGCCATACCTACACTCCCGGCAGTGACGCCAATCTGTTCGCCGATGCCGGGCGAGTGGTGCCCGGCGATGTCACCACGGAGCGCCTCTGGATGCGCAATGCTGCGCCCGAGCCTGGAACGCTACGCCTGTACCTCGTCAATGTGGCGACCGACGACCTGGACCTGGCCCAGAACACTGAGATCACCCTCACCGATGGGGCGGGAACAGAGCTCGGCAAGTCCACCCTTGGTCAGGCACTCTCTGCAGGCGGTTGCACCCGGCTCACGGACGATGTGCTCGTGGCTCCGGACGAAACGGTACCCCTTGACATCGCCCTGGCGCAGGATCCGTCCCTGGGGTCTGAACGCGGTGATGACGGACGTGAGGGAACACTGGGAAGCGTGCAGTTCCAGGTCCGTGCCACCCTCTCGGACGCCCAGGCCGGCAGTGGCGAGGACGATGACTGCCCCCGTCCTCTAGAACCGCCAACACCGGACAGGCCCGAGCTCGGCGGTGGCCAGCCATCCGAGGGCGATGGTCGGCCATCCGACGGCGAGGACGGTACCCAAGGCGCCGACCCGGACCTCGATCATGACGGCCACGGCCAGCAACCTTCCGAGGGGCAGTCTCAGCGTGACGACCTGTCCTTCACCGGCAGTCAGTTCAGCGCTCCCGCATTGGTCCTGGGGGCCGTGCTGGTCGGCGGTGGCCTGGCGGCCTTCCTGCTCTCCCGGCGCGAGCAGGGCCAGGGATGATCACCACGCCCGAGACCCGCGAGAGCTCGGGACTGGCCGGCGTCCTCCGGGCCGTGGGCACCGGCCTCATGACCGGCCTGCTCTGCGTGATCGTCCTGATCGGGGCAGCCGCCATCGTGGTCCCTGCCGTGACCGGCTCCACCGCGCTGACCGTCATGACCTCCTCCATGGAGCCCGCGTATCCGGCTGGCACGCTCGTCGTCGTGCGGCCCAAAGAGGTCAACGAGATCACACCGGGAGACGTCCTGACCTACCAGCTTCGCAGTGGCGACCCCACACTGGTGACCCACCGGGTGACGGAACAGCACCGCACCGCGGACGGCGGCTATCTCTTCGTCACGCAGGGGGACGCGAACCCCAGTCCGGACCCCGGCTTCGTCCGCGAGGTTCAGCTCCGCGGCACCGTCTGGTACGCCATCCCCTGGGTGGGCTGGGTGACCCAGGTCATCACCGGGGACGTCCGTGCGATCGTCATCCCCATCGTGGCGGGTGCACTCGGGACCTACGCGGTCTGGATGATCGTGGCCGGGCTGCGCGAGCGCGCACGGGATCGAGCCGCACGGTAGCCCTCAGGCCAGCATCAACAGTCCTCGGAAGACGGCCACGGCGCCGCCCAGCCCAGCCAACGTGATCGCCACCGTCCGCGCCGCTCCGAGCGAGACCTTCCCGGCGAGCCACCCGCCCACCCGGATGCCGGCCACCACGGTGACCACGACGATCGGGAACAGCCACCACGGCGGGAGCTGACTGACCGTGGTTGCACCGACCGCCAGCTTGGTTCCGACGGAGAAGATCCCCATGGTCATGAACGTGGGCTGCATGGTGGCGGCGAAGGAACGCTGGTCCCAACGGGCGAAACGGGAGTACATCACCATGGCCGGGGCGGCCACACCCGCGCTGGTATTGAGGAACCCACCCACCGCTCCGGCGGCCGCCGTCAGGAACGGCGAGCGGATCCGGGGCACGGACGGTGTCCCGAAGGTCAGGGCCAGGGCCACCAGCACCACCGCGCCGATGACGATGTTCAGCCACGCGGCATCGAGTTCCCGCACCATGAAGGCCGCCGGGATCGCACCGAGCAGGGCCATGGGCAGGAACAGCAGGTAGCGCTTCCAGTCCACGTCCCGGATCACGGCCAGCATGATGAGGAAGCCGGAGACCACCGTGGTCGAGTTCGTCACGAAGACCCCCAGCGCCGGGCCCATCAGCAGGGCCAGCACGGGGGCCACCACCAGTCCCACCCCGGTACCGGAGAGCCGTTGCAGGGCCGAGCCCACCAGGATGGCGGCGACCGCTGCGATCAGGATGCCGACGGTCACGGCTGGCCCGCCCAGCCCATGGTGTACAGCCGCGCCAGCCGGTGCCGCAGGGGTGTCGCCATGATGCCGCGGGCCAGGCCATCGCGACCGCGGCAGACGCTCGCGGGAAGGGGGCGCCCCAGCAGCATGTTGACCTCGGCCTGGCGGGCGGCGCGGAGCGCGGCACGTTGCCGGCTCCGCTCCCAGGCGGCGAACTCCGGCCGGTCCTCCAACGGACCCGACGCCGGCGCCCCGCGGCCCGCTCCCCCGGCCCCTCCGGCCACGTCAACTTTGCGGGCAGAAATGAGTACTTGTTTCTGCCCGCAAAGTGATGGGGTGTCTCGTGGTCCGCGCCGTGAGGGGAGGTCGGCCAGCACCGGCGAGAGGGCCAGTGCGTCCAGCCACCCCAGGGTCATCCCCTGGCCGCCGATCGGGCTGATGGCATGCGCCGCGTCCCCGATCAGCACCGTCCGTCCGGCCACCATGCGCCGGGCCAGTTGCCGGTACACGGAGAAGGACCGGACCATGGTGGCGGTCGCGGGATCGGGCAGTTCCGGTAGGGCTGACCGTTCCGGTGCATCCTGCGGCGCCCCTCCTGTCATCACCGTGTGCACTGTCCGGCGCTCGCCCTGGCGTTCGCGGAGCAGCGCCAGCAGATCCCCGGCGCGCTCGGGCCGTTGCTGCCGGCCGGTGTGCACCACCCAGCGGCGCTGTCCGCCGGGCAGCGGGAAGGACTCGATCACGCCGTCCCGGTGCAGTTGGATAACGGCGGTCGGCTCGGCACCGTGTCCGTAGGGTCCCGCACGGTCAGTGAAGTCGCCCATCAGGTAGCTGTCTCCCCAGTCCATCCGGTCCGTGCCGATACCCACCAGACGGCGCACCGTGCTGTGGGCGCCGTCGGCGGCCACGACCACATCGGCCGTCCAGACCTCATCGCCCGCGCCAGCCTCAGCGACACTCTCCCCCACCGGCCGCACGGACACGCGAACGGGGCCGCCGTCGTCGTTGCTGGGCTGGTCCAGTTCCACCACCTCCACGCCACGGTGCAACGCACCGGGGGCCAGTCGCTCCAGGTGCTCGGCGAGCAGCCGCTCGGTCCTGGACTGCGGCAGGGTCAGGACGAAGGGGCGCCGGGGGTGCGCTCGTTCGAAGGTCATCTCACCGAGGAGGCGGCCGTCCCCCTCACCGATCCCGCGGCGCACCGCCAGGCCCTCGGCCACGGCAGCCCGGTCCAGGCCCAGGACGGCGAGCGCGTCCAGGGCCGGCGGGTGCAGGCCGATGGCGCGCGAGTGCTCGCGCGGGCGCTCGCGGCGTTCCAGGACGGTCACCTCCTGGCCCCGCGCGGCCAGCAGCCCGGCCAGGAACAGGCCGACGGGGCCGGCGCCGACGATGAGGACCTCAGCGTGCATCCCACACCGCGAGGTTCCGCCAGGGCAGCTGCGTGTGCACCCGCCAGCCGGGGCGCAGCACGGCGGCGAGCTCCCCCGGGGTGTAGCTGCGGCGGATCGAGGCGAGCCCGTCGGGACGGATGAATGAGCCCGGGAACAGGGGGGTCGCCAGCCCGGCGCCGGCCGAGAAGAGGGCGTAGGCGGCGGGGCTGCGCCGGATGTCACTGTGGATGGCCCGGCGCACGGCCAGCCGCTCGGAGTCGGCCAGCAGCCCGTCCAGTTCCGCCGGCTCCAGATGGTGGAGCAGGTGGTTGGACACCACCACGTCATAGCGTTCGCCGGCGGCCACCAGGTCCCCGCTGACGGCCCGGCGGAAGGCCAGCCCCGGCACGGCGGGGCGCGCGGTCGCCCAGTCATGCGCCCGCGCGTCGGGATCAATGGCGGTGATGTTCACGCGGAAGCCGTCCCGGCGGGCCTGCCGTGCCACTGCGCGGGGCCGGTCCCCGCCGCCGGAGCCGATGTCCAGGACCGTGACGGTGCGGGCCGTCTCCAGCAGCGGACGGATCCAGCGCCGGTAGGTCAGCTGCCACCCGGCGACCACCGGGTTGACCACGCCGAAACCACGGTAGGTGCGGTGCAGGGCGTCCAGGTCGCAATCGGGACGATCCATCTGCTCCACGGTGGAGGGCCGGCGCTCGCGCAGGCTGAGGGCGGGCAGGCCGAGCGAGGACGGGCCCCTCACCGGCCGCCTCATCCCACCAACGTCATCAGGGCCGACTCCACCGTCAGGCCCGGCCCGAACGCCATGGCGCAGACGCGCTCGCCGTCCGTCCCGGACTCACCCGCGCGTTCCAGGATGCGCTGCAGGACGAACAGGACCGTGGCGCTGGACATGTTGCCGTAGTCCCGCAGGGTGTCCCGGGCCGGCTCGAGCTGGGCGTCGGTCAGCTCCAGCCGGGCCTGCACCTTGTCCAGGATGCTGCGCCCGCCCGGGTGGATGGCCCAGTGCTCCAGTTCCGCATAGGGGCGGGCGGCCAGCTCTGGCTCGGCAGCCAGCAGGGGCTCCAGCGCACCGGTGATGTGCTCGTCGATGATGTGCGGGACATAGGTGCCCAGGATCATCTCGAAGCCGTGATCGCCGATGTTCCACGCCATGGCCTCCTCCCCCACCGGCGTCAGCACCGTGGCGAAGCCGTCCAGGCGGAGGGCGGGGGTCCGGCCCGTGCCGGCGCCGCCCGCCGCCGCCCCCCCCCCCGCCGCCACACCCTCCGCATGCCCGGTCTTTCCGGCTTTCCCGGCCTCCCCCGTCACGATCGCCGCGCCCGCCCCATCCGAGAACAGCGAGGCCCCCACGATGGTGTCCTGGTCGTTGGCCACACGCACGTGCACGGTGCACAGCTCGGCACTGACCACCAGCACGACGGCGGCCGGGTCCGCCTCGCACAACGCCGCGGCCTCACGGAGGGCCGGGATGGCGGCATAGCAGCCCATGAATCCCAGATGGATGCGCTTGGTGGTGGCGGCCAGGCCGAGGCGGCGGACCAGCTGGTAGTCCGGGCCCGGGGAGAAGAACCCCGTGCAGGAGACGGTGATGACGTGGGTGACGTCCTCGGGGCCGAGGTCGGGGCAGCCGTCGAGCGCGCCCCGGGCGGCCCGCTCATAGAGATCGTTCGCGTGGTCGGTGAAGACCGTGTTGCGGACCCCGGTGCTGGGGTTGAGGATGTGGCCGGTCTCCGGGTCGAAGAAGATGCCTTCACCGCTGCCGGTGCCGCGGCCCCCGTCCTGCCATTCCTCCACGACCGTGTGCCGGCGTTCGATGCCCGAGGCGTTGAAGGCCGCGGTGACCAGCCGGGTGCCGAGCCGGCTCAGACCGGGCTGCGCGGCCAGCACGTCACGCACCTCCTCCTGCTGCAGCACGGTGGAGGGAACGGCGGTGTGCAGTGATCTGAGCAGGGCGGTCATGCCTCATTGTGTGGGGACGGAACCTCTGGGGACAACCGTCAGAGACCGAAGGTGCGAGCCTGCTCCACGGCCTCCGCCGCACTGGAGGCGCCGAGCTTGGCGTACAGGCTGCGGATCTGACCCTTGATGGTGTTCTCGGAGCGATAGGTGGACTCGGCGATCTCCCGGCGCGTCATCCCCGCCCGCAGGGATTGGAGCACCTCGCGCTCGCGCGAGGTCAGTGTCGGAGCCTCGCATTCCACCAGCGCCGGGCGGGTCAACCGCTGGAGCCGGACCAGGCCGGCGTCGTCCACCAGGCCCGCACGCCGGAAGACGGGCGTCCAGCCCAGCGCGTGGAAGAAGGAGAGATCCGCCAGTTCACCGTCCTGGTGGTGGATGGACGCCAAGTGCCGCACCACGGTCTCCGGCACCGTGGCCGGGGTGCACCGGGCCCGGGCGAGCACCCCGATGAGGGCCGACCGGTTCCGGTGCCGTTGACCGGTCCGCTCGGGCAGGCGCAAGGCGCGCAGGGCGGCATCCGGGTCCCCCTTCAACAGGCACCGCAGTGCCTCCAGGTCCGCCAGTTGCTGGCTCCGGTCCCAGCCGGGCACCACGGTGAGGTCCCCGGTGCTGATCCGCGCCGCGTGGAACGCCTCGCTGAGGATCCGCCCCGCCAAGGGTGATTGGACGGCGGCGGGCCGCTCCTGGCGCCAGCCGAGAACCCACCGAGCGGCCTCCGCACCGCGGCCCTCAGCGCTCGCGGTGTGCACCAGCAGGGCTGCATGGCTGGCCCAGAACTCGTCCGTGTCCAGGTCGGCTGGAAGGCGCTCCAGCACGGCATGTGCTGTCACGAGGTCCAGTTCGGTCAGGGCCAGATGTGCGCGCGCCACATCAGCCGCGAAGGCGACGACGTTGTGCGCCCACCGCACGGTGGACAGCGGTTCATCGACCTTGGCGACCCAGAAGCGGGCCCGGTCCGTGTTCCCCTGCTGGATGGACAGGAGGGCCAGCTTGCCGGCCACCTCGGCGATGAGCGGCTCGGCAGACCCCCGCAGGGCCCAGTGGAAGGCCTTCTCGTAGGCCGTCTTCGCCTCCGCCAGCCGATCCGCCAGGTGCAGGGAGATCCCGGCCTGCAGTCCCACGAAGCTGGCCATCACCGGGCGCACGGGCGCAGTGGACAGAGCGGCAGACAAGGCCGCGTTCAGCCGCACGGCGGCATCGGCGGACTCCGTGAACAGACCCACGCGGCGCAGGTAGGCGACTTCGATGGTCCCCAGGGTCAGGGCCTGGCGGTCCGGTGTGCGATACAGGCGTGTGGTGCCGGCGCGCAGGGCTTGCAAGGCCTCATCGCGGTGAACATCCGGCCGGTGGGCGGGCAACGTGAACGGCACGGTGTCCGGGTCGGTGGGGCTCAGGAGGCCGGGCAGGAATCCGGCCACGTCCACCCCGGCCACCCGCGCACGCGGAAAGCTGCTGACCGCGGAGGTCAGGGCCGGCTCGTTCCAGACGAAGAGGTCGGCCCAGTGCTCCAGCAGCAGGTCCTCCAGTCGGTTCCAGTCCCGCGCGAACACGGTCCGCTGGACGACGGCCTCGATGTGGCCCGTGGCCGCGAGCGCCTCGTCCACGGCCCGGTTGAGCTCGGCCACCCGATCGGGACGGCCCTCCTGCATCGCGTCCCGCAGGCAGTCCTGGACCAGCCACGGCATGAACCAGCCGCCGCTGCCGTCCCGGACCAAGAGGCCCAGTGACTCCAGATCCCGCGGGCTCGGCATCGCCCCGAAGCCCTGCGGCCGGAAGGCGTCGATGACCTCCTCGGTGAACTGCGGCAGGTACCCGGCCTGGGAGATGCTGCCGTCCGCATCCTGCGGGTGCAGCCACCGCATCAGCGCGGAGAACAGCGACTGCCGCGCCGTCTGCACCCCCAGCGGGTCCGCGAGAAGGATGGCGACCGGCAGGAACCAGCCGCCGGTCTTGAGGTGGATCCGGCGCGGGGTCAGCGGCAGCGGTGGCCGGCCGGGGTGATCCGCGGCGAGGGGAGTGCCCGAGGCGCGGTGTGCCGAGAGATCCGCGGCGAGCGAGAGGATCTCGCCCTCCGTCAGGAGCAGGTCCCGCGGGCCGGCGAGACGCGCCGGAAAGGCGGCGGCGAGGCGCCCCACGGGTGCCCCCTGATCGGCGACGACGGCGACCCGGCCGGCGGCGGGATCCTCCAGGAGTGCGCCCACCCGGCTGATGATCTCCTCCGTGTCCACCGCCTGGCCGTTCTGGACGGGCCACGGCAGGATCCGGTCCGGCCCACCCGCCCAGCCGTGGGCGAACCGCTGGGCCTCCGTCCCGGCCGGGGCGCGCACCACGAGGAGCCGCTCGCCGGCGTCGGGAGAGTCCCGGAAGCGCGGCAGGGCAGGGTGGGGCAGGGCATTGGGATCGGGCAGAGACAGCAGGGCCATGGGTGCGGGGGCCTCGTTGCGGACAGGTGCGGGCGGACAGGGGATCCAAGGATGGCACAGCTAACACGGAGTTGTCCCTGAGTGGCCGCCCGTCGCCGGTGAGGGCCGTCACGGCGAGAGTAGGCTACCCAACAGTCACCACTCCACCATTCGAAGGGACATCCTCGTGAGAGAGACCCGATTCAGGACCGCCGTGAGGACCCTCCTCGCGGCGTTCGCCACGTTGGGGGTGCTGCTGCTGGGCCTCGCCCCCGCAGCCACCGCCTCCGGGACGGAGGGCACGGCCGCAGCGCCGGCCCCTGCCGCCGGGACCGCGGTGGCAGGCACCTCTGTGGCCGGCGGAGCCGAGGCCGGCGGGACCGGCGAGACGTACGTCATCGGCACGGACACCACCTTCGCACCGTTCGAGTTCCGGGACGGCGGCGAGCTCGTCGGCATCGACATCGACCTGGTCAAGGCCATCGCCGAGGATCAGGGCTTCGAGGTGGAGTTCCGCTCCCTCGGCTTCAACGCCGCCCTGCAGGCCCTCTCCTCCGACCAGGTGGACGGCGTGATCGCCGGCATGGGCATCACCGAGGAACGCCAGGAGATCTACGACTTCTCCGACCCCTACTTCACCGCCGAACTGCAGTTGGCCGTCAACGGCACCAACGAGGAGGTGCAGGGCTGGGAGGACCTCGAGGGCGAGACCGTGGCCGTGAAGACCGGCTCGCAGTCCGAGGAGTACGCCAAATCCGTCCAGGACGAGTACGGCTTCGAGATCACCGCCCTGGACCAGACCACCACCATGGTCGAGTCCGTCAAGGCCGGCTCCGCCACCGCCTTGATGGACGACTACCCCGTGCTGGCCTACGGCATCACGCAGGGCTCCGGGCTGAAGACCGTCACCGACCCGGTGCCCGTGGGCGACTACGGCTTCGCCGTGAACAAGGACCAGAACGCCGAGCTGCTGCAGATGTTCAACACCGGCCTGGCCGAGTTGAAGGAGAGCGGCGAGTACCAGGAGATCCTGGACACCTACCTGGCCGAGGACGCGCAGACCGGCCCGGATGCCTCCTCCTTCTGGGGGCTGATCACCACCACGCTGCCCGCCCTGATGGTCGGCCTCGGCAACACCCTGCTGGTCACCGGCATCTCCTTCGCCCTGGCCATGGCCCTGGGCCTGATGTTCGGCTTCCTCAAGGTCTCCACCAACCCCGTGCTGCGCGGCATCGCCACGGTCTTCGTCAGCGTCTTCCGCGGCACCCCGATCCTCGTCTGGGCCTTCTTCTTCTACTTCGGCCTGCCGCAGCTGATCGGCACCGAGGTGAACATCTGGGTGGCCGGCGTGCTGACCCTGACCCTGAACGGCGCGGCCTACATCGCGGAGATCGTCCGCGGCGCCGTGCAGTCCGTGGACCCGGGCCAGATGGAGGCCTCCCGCTCCCTGGGCCTGGGCTATGGCAAGTCCATGCAGCGCGTGGTGCTGCCGCAGGCCTTCAAGATCATGACGCCCTCGCTGATCAACCAGCTGGTCATCATGCTCAAGGACTCCTCCCTGCTGCTGGCCATCGGCTTCGGCGAGCTGCTCTACCAGGCGCAGCAGATCTACGCGGCGAACTTCCGCGTCACCGAGGTGTTGCTGATCGTCGGCATCATCTACTTCGTGGCCATCACCCTGCTGACCCAGCTGGCCAACTTCGTGGATAGGAAGGTCAACACATGAGCACCCCGGCACCCGAGTCCCCGACCCCCGGCGCGCCCGTGACCGCCGGCAGCCGCACCATCGGCGAGCGCGTCATGGTGGACGTGACGGACCTGCACAAGTCCTTCGGGGACAACCACGTCCTCACCGGCATCACCGGCCAGATCCGCGAGCGCCAGGTGGTGTGCGTGATCGGCCCCTCCGGCTCCGGCAAGTCCACCTTCCTGCGCTGCCTGAACCGCCTCGAGGAGGCCACCAGCGGCACCGTGCAGGTCGGCGACTACGACCTCACGGACCCGAAGGTGGACATCAACCAGGTCCGCCGTCACATCGGCATGGTCTTCCAGCAGTTCAACCTGTTCCCGCACATGACCGTGGCCGAGAACATCATGCTGGCCCCCGTCGAACTCGGAAACCTGTCCAAGCCTGAGGCTCGGAAGCGCGCCGAGGAACTGTTGAACCGCGTGGGCCTGGCGGACAAGGCCGAGGCGCGGCCGGCGTCGTTGTCCGGCGGTCAGAAACAGCGCGTGGCGATCGCCCGCGCGCTGGCGATGAGCCCCAAGATCATGCTGTTCGACGAGGCCACCTCCGCCCTGGACCCCGAGATGGTGGGCGAGGTGCTGCAGGTCATCCGCGATCTGGCCGATGAGGGCATGACCATGGTGCTCGTGACGCACGAGATGGGCTTTGCCCGCGAGGTCGCCGACCGGGTGCTGTTCATGGACGGCGGGACGATCGTGGAGGCCGGCACCCCCTCCGAGATCTTCGATCACCCCCAGCAGCCGCGACTGCAGGAGTTCCTCTCCAAGGTCCTCTGACGGCAGGCCGGACACCACGCTTTGCGGGCAGAGATCAGTACTGATTTCTGCCCGCAAAGCGTTAAGAGCGAGTGATGAGGGGAGGGCGTTCCGGCGTAGGCTCGTCGACGTGTCCAGCACCGAGGCCCCCACCGCATCCCCGGCATCCAGCACGCCCACCGGCCCCTACCGGCGGATGCCCCTGCAGCCGGCCGGCTCCGTGCCGGTGGACTTCACCAGCGTGGGCATCGCCGAATCCCTGGACACCGCCACCCGCTGGCCGGACCACTCCCACACGGTGCATGAACTGCTCTGGAACGACGCCGGCCCCTCCACCCTGCGCGCCGGCCCGCGGACCTGGACGGTCACCCCGGCGATCGGGCTCTGGATGCCGGCCGGGACCGTGCACTCCGCCGAGGCCCCGGCGGGCACCGTGTACCGGGCCACGTACTTCTCCCTCGAGGTGGCCCGGGGGGCAGCCCGTGCTCTGCCCACCGAGCCGGTCTCCCTCCGCGTCACCGGTCTGCTGCGGGAGCTGCTGCTGCGGCTGGGCGAGGAGGGCCTGAACGAGCACTCACGCCGCCTGACCGACGCCATGGTGCTGGACGTGCTGGCCCCGGCACCGCATCAGTTCCTCGTCCACGAGCCCACCAGCGAACTCCTGCAGCCGATCGTGGCCGCCATCCTGGCCGACCCTGCCGATGCGCGCACCCTGGGTGACTGGTCGCGGCAGCTCAGGGTCAGCGAGCGCACCATCACGCGGGCGTTCCGGGCGGAGACCGGCTTGGGCTTCGCCCGCTGGGTCGGCTCCGTGCGGGTCCAGCGGGCCACCACCCTGCTGGCCGACGGGGAACCACTCGAGGACATCGCCGAGGCCATGGGCTACCGCAGCTCCAGCGCGTTCGGGGCGGCGTTCCGCACACTGACGGGCACCACGCCGAGCAGTCTGCGCCGCTGA
>NZ_JALDXU010000074.1:0-16043 GCF_032154715.1 Citricoccus sp.
GGGGGGCGACGTGGATGGTGCTGGAGGTGCCGGTCGGAACCTAGACGGCGACCGGCGAGGGCTCCCGGGTCTCCGGCGAAGCCGGCCGGTCCGCTGCCGCCGACCCATCGGCGCCCTCGGCCACTCGCTGGACCGCTGCCGCCACGGCCGGGGCCACGTGCGGATCGAAGACGCTCGGAACGATGTAGCTCGCGTTGAGCTCGCCCTCGGCAACGCTGTCCGCGATGGCCCACGCCGCGGCGACCAGCATCTCGGTCGTGATGTCCGAGGCCCCGGCGTCCAGCAGTCCCCGGAACAGCCCCGGGAAGGCCAGGACGTTGTTGATCTGGTTCGGGAAGTCCGAGCGGCCGGTGGCCACCACGGTGGCATGCGCCACCGCAAGCGCCGGGTCGATCTCCGGATCCGGGTTGGACATGGCGAACACGATCGCATCCTCGTTCATGGCGGCCACATCGGTCTCGTCGAGCAGGTTCGGTGCGGAGACGCCGATGAACACGTCGGCACCGACCATGGCCGCCTTGAGGGAGCCGGAGAAGCCGCCCCCGTTCGTGTTCTCGGCGATCCACTGGCGGTGCGGATCGTCGTAGGCCTCCCCTCGGTGGATGGCTCCCTTGCGGGAGCAGGCCACGATGTTCCGGACGCCCTGGTCCAGGAGCAGTTGGATGATCGCATGTCCGGCGGCGCCGACGCCTGACACCACGATCTTGACGTCCTCGATCTTCTTGTCCACGACGCGCAGTGCGTTGAACAAGGCGGCGAGGGCCACGATCGCGGTGCCGTGCTGGTCGTCGTGGAAGACGGGGATGTCCAGTTCCTCACGCAGGCGGGCCTCGATCTCGAAGCAGCGGGGTGCGGAGATGTCCTCGAGGTTGATGCCGCCGTAGGCCGGGGCGATGGCCTTGACGATGCTGATGATCTCCTCGGTGTCCTTGGTGTCCAGGGCCACCGGCCAGGCGTCCACGCCGGCGAACTGCTTGAACAGGGCGGCCTTGCCCTCCATCACGGGCATGGCTGCCTCCGGACCGATGTCCCCCAGGCCGAGCACGGCGGTCCCGTCCGTCACCACCGCCACCGTGTTGCGCTTGATCGTCAGCCGGCGGGCATCCGCCGGGTTCTCGTGAATGGCCATGCAGACCCTCGCCACGCCGGGGGTGTAGGCGCGGGAGAGATCGTCACGGTTGCGCAGGGAGACCCGCGGGCTCACCTCGATCTTGCCGCCGAGGTGAATCAGGAAGGTCCGGTCGCTGACCTTGCGCACCTGGACGCCCTGCACGGACTCGAGCGCGTCGCGCACCTCGTCACGGTGTCCGGCGTCAGAGACATTGCAGCTGACATCCACGACGACGTGGTCGTGGTGGGATTCCACGATGTCCAGGGCGGTCACGCCGGCGCCGACGCGTGCGGCCGCCGCGGCGAGCTCGCTGGTGACGGTGAGACCCGACGGTGCCTGGACCCGCAGGATCATCGAATAACCGGGACTGGGTGTGGCCATGGGTTCCTCCAAGGTCGGTGGACTGACTCATTGAGCCATATCGTGGAACTTAGTTTCCGTATTATGGATATTATGGGAGCAAGCTAAGGTTGGCAAGCTAATGTTGTGGCGTCAGTCACAGGCGCATGTCCGCCTTTGGTCCACCGCACCGGGCGGACGGGCCTCAACGACGGGAGATGGCGATGAACACGAGAACCACTCAAGCGGCCCCGGCCGGCGTGCAATCGGTCGAGCGCGTTTTCGACCTGCTCGAGGTGATCACCGCGGCCGGTGGTGACATGTCCCTCAGCGAGCTCTCCGCCGCCTCCGAATTGCCGCTGCCCACGATCCACCGGCTGCTGCGCACCCTGGTGCCCACCGGATACGTCCGTCAGCTTCCGAACCGGAACTACGCCCTGGGCCCGCGACTGATCCTGTTGGGTGATGCGGCAGGACGTCAGTTCGGGTCCGCGGCCCGCTCTCGCCTGAACGAGGTGGTGCAGGAACTCGGGGAGTCCGTGAACATGGCCGTGCTGGACGGCCACCAGGCCGTGTACATCGCCCAAGCACAGTCCAACCGCTCCATGCGCATGTTCACCGAGGTGGGCCGCCGGGTGGACACCCATGACACCGGCGTGGGCAAGGCGATGCTCGCCACTCTGCCGGAGGACCGCGTCCGAGCCATCGTCACGGCCGCCGGAATGCCCACGCCGACGCCCAAGAGCATCGGCAGCCTGGAGGCCCTCTTCGCGGACCTGGAGCTGATCCGCGAGCGCGGATACGCCATGGATGACGAGGAGACCGAGCTCGGCGTTCGCTGCTACTCGATGGCGATACCCCATGCTCCGACCCCCACCGCAATCTCCGTATCCGGACCCATCACCCGCGTGGACGAGGAGTTCGGCCGCCGGGCCGTTCCCGCCCTGCGGCGTGCCGCAGAGGCGATCGCCCATGAATTGATGTCCGGCCCGGCCTGATCCCGGAACGCCCGGACAACGCCCGCCGCTCCCCACGGGGAGGGCGGGCGCCGTCGTCGATCCCCTGACCGGTTTCAGGCGTCACCGCCCGGGTTTCCGGTGGTACCGGCCGTGACGTCGTCCAGACGGTACCGATCGAAGGCCCGGGGGGGCGTCTCGGAGTCCACCTCGCCCCGGGCGGCCAGCATCTGCAGCGCCCGCACCACGATGGAGTGCACGTCGATGTTGAACCATCTGCGGGCCGCGGCGCGGGTGTCGGAGAACCCGAAATCGTCGGCGCCCAGGGTCGCGAAATCGTTCGGCAGATACTGCCGGATCCGATCCGGCAGTTCCGAGACGAAGTCCGTCGAGGCGATGACCGGACCTTCCGCGCCCGCGAGCTGCTGGGTCACGAAGGGCACCCGTCGCGGGGAGGACGGTGAGCGCAGCGCCTCGCGTTCTGCTGCCAGCCCGTCGCGGCGCAACTCGTTCCACGATGTCACCGACCACACGTCGGCCGAGACCCCCCAGTCCTCCTCCAGCACCTGCTGGGCCTGCAGGGCCCACGGTACGGACACGCCGGACCCGAGCAGCTGGACCCGCGGACCAGCGCTCTCCGAACGCTGGATCCGATGGATGCCGCCCACGATCCCCTCCACGTCGACATCCTCCGGCTCGGCGGGCTGCCGGTAGGGCTCGTTGTAGACGGTCAGGTAGTACATGACGTTCGGGTCCGTCGAGCCGGGGCCGTACATCTGCTCCAGGCCATGCCGGATGATGTGCGCGATCTCGTAGCCGTAGGCGGGATCGTAGCTGCGCACGGCAGGGTTCGTCCCGGCGAGGACAGGAGAATGACCGTCGGCATGCTGCAATCCCTCCCCCGTGAGGGTGGTCCGCCCGGCCGTGGCGCCGATGATGAACCCTCGGGTCATCTGATCGGCGGCGGCCCAGAAGGAATCACCGGTGCGCTGGAAACCGAACATCGAGTAGAAGATGTAGACCGGCACCATCGGCTCCCCGTGGGTGGCGTAGGAGGTGCCCGCAGCGGTGAAGGCCGCCGTGGCCCCGGCCTCGTTGATGCCCGGGTGGAGCAGGACTCCCTGGGGGGATTCCTTGTAGGCCAGCATCAGCTCGCGGTCCACGGAGAGGTAGTTCTGCCCGTTGGGGTTGTAGATCTTCGCCGTGGGAAAGAACGAGTCCATTCCGAACGTGCGGGCCTCGTCCGGGACGATCGGCACGATCCGGTGCCCGAAGTCCTTGTCCCGCATCAGGTCCCTCAGGACGCGCACGAAGGCCATCGTGGTCGCCGCCATCTGCTTGCCGGAGCCCTTGGCGGCCGAACGGTAGGCGCCGCCGTCGGGAAGGACCACGGAGCCGTGCTCGGCCCGGCGCGCGGGCAGGCTCCCGCCGAGGGCACGCCGGCGCTCGAGCAGGTACCGGATCTCCGGTGCGTCTGCGCCCGGGTGGTAGTACGGAGCGCTGTAGGGGTCAGCCTCGATCTGCTCGTCGGCGATGGGGATACGCAGGTGGTCCCGGAACGCCTTGAGGTCCTCCAGCGTGAGCTTCTTCATCTGATGGGTGGCGTTCCGGGCCTCGAAGGAGGTGCCCAGGCCATATCCCTTCACGGTCATGGCGAGCACCACCGTGGGTTTGCCCCGGTACTGGACGGCCGCCCGGTAGGCCGCGTAGACCTTCTGGTAGTCATGCCCGCCGCGCTTGAGCGCCCAGATCTCATCGTCGCTCAGTGAGGCCACCATGTCCTTGGTCGCGGCGGAGCGGCCGAAGAAGTGCTCGCGGATGAACGCTCCGGACTCCGCCTTGAAGGTCTGGTAGTCACCGTCCAGGGTCTCGTTCATGATCCGCACGAGTTCGCCGTCCTGATCCGCCGCCAGGAGCGGATCCCATTCGCGTCCCCACAGCACCTTGACCACGTTCCAGCCGGCACCGCGGAAGAAGGCCTCGAGTTCCTGGACGATCTTGCCGTTGCCACGCACCGGCCCGTCGAGGCGCTGGAGGTTGCAATTGATGACGAAGTTCAGGTTGTCCAAGCCCTCGTTGGCCGCCAGTTGGAGCAGGCCCCTCGATTCCGGCTCGTCCATCTCGCCGTCGCCCAGGAAGGCCCACACCTGCTGGTCAGAGGTGTCCTTGATGCCGCGGTGCTGCACGTAGCGGTTGAACTGCGCCTGGTAGATCGCGTTCATCGGGCCGATGCCCATCGACACCGTGGGGAACTGCCAGAACTCAGGCATCGAGCGTGGATGCGGGTAGGACGGGATGCCGTCCTGTCCTTTCGACTTCTCCTGCCGGAACCCGTCCAGTTGCTGTTCGCTGAGCCGGCCCTCCAGGAACGCGCGTGCGTACATGCCCGGGGACGCATGGCCCTGGAAGAAGACCTGGTCCCCGCCACCAGGGTGGTCCGCGCCGCGGAAGAAGTGGTTGAAGCCGACCTCATAGAGCGTGGCCGCACCGGCATAGGTGGAGATGTGTCCTCCCACCCCGATCCCCGGCCGCTGGGCCCGCTGGACCATCACGGCGGCGTTCCAGCGGAGCCAGCGGCGGTAGCGGCGCTCGATCTCCTCGTCGCCGGGGAAGTCCGGCTCCTGCTCCACGGGGATGGTGTTCACATAATCCGTGGTCACTGCCTGGACGCCCCGACCGGCAGGCTCGGCCGGTGGCGCCGGTGGCGCCAAGAGGTATTGCGTTCTCTCGTGCAGTTGCTTCTCGATGAGGTCCTGGAAGGAGCTGAGCCACTCCGTTGCCCTCCCGGGCGCACCGCTCGGGACCTCGGGGACCTGGCGGTTCTCAGCTGCCATCAATTGATCAGGGTTCACGTCAATTCACTTCCGTAGTCATGGATCCACCCAAGACCCGTCAACGCCGTGGGGCGCCGCGTTCGCCGGCGCAGGACGCCGGTGACGGCGGCCGGTGCAGACAGGCCATGCCGATGGGTCAGTGCGCGGGCTTCTCCTGCGCCTCGTCCGGTGGCGCGCAGATCCGGGTGTCGATGATCTCTCCGGTGTCCGTGATGACCGGCACCGGGTTGCCGTCACAGTCGACGAGCTGGCCGTCCCGGACGGTGTCGCCTTCCTTCAGGTGGTCCTGGAGGTGACCCACGCTCTCGTAGCGGACCCCCCGCACGGGGGCGTTGGCGAAGACCGAGCCGGTGCCTCCGGGCGGATTGCCGGCACGGAACTCGTTGTAGAGCAGGTTCAGCAGAACGGCCATCACCGCGGCGGAGCTGATGCCCGAGTGGAAGATGGTCTCGAACCAGGTGGGGAAGTTCGCGTAGATCTCCGGGACGGCGATCGGCAACATGCCGAAGCCGATCGAGGCCGCCACGATGATCAGGTTGGCACCATTCTTGTAGTCCACCTTGCCGAGCGTGCGGATGCCGGAGGCGGCCACGCTGCCAAAGAGCACGATGCCGGCGCCGCCCAGCACGGGTGGCGGGATCGCGGCGACGACCCGGCCGAGAACCGGCAGGAGGCCGAGGATCACGAGGATCGCGCCGCCGGCGGTGACCACGAATCGGCTCTTGATGTTCGTGATCGCCACCAGGCCCACGTTCTGGGCGAAGGCACTCTGGGTGAAGCCGTTGAAGATCGGCGCGATGGCGGAGGCGGCCATGTCGGCGCGCAGTCCGTCGGCGATCCGCCTCTTGTCCACCTTGGTGTCCACGATCTCCCCGACGGCGATGATGTCCGCCGTGGTCTCGGTCAGGATCACCAGCACCACGATGAACATGGACAGGATGGCGGCGATGTTGAAGACCGGGGGCCCGAAGGCCAGCGGCTCGGGAAAGGCGAAGATGTCACCGACGAAGACCTGGCTGAAGTCGGCCCTGCCCAGGAGTGCCGCGGCGATGGTGCCCAGGACCAGCCCGATGAGGATGGACAGGCGCGAGATGGCCGCGCTGCGCACCTTGGACAGCAGCAGGATGATCAACAGGGTGAGACCCGCGAGCCCGATGTTGGCCACGGAGCCGTAATCGGGAGATTCGGCATCATTGCCCATGGCCCAGCGCGCGGCCACGGGGAACAGGGTGAGTCCGATCGCGGTGATCACCACGCCCGTGACGACGGGCGGGAAGAACCGGATGATGCTGGCGAAGAACGGCGTGATGAGGAAGCCGAGGACCGCTGAGACGATCACGGCTCCGAAGACGGCCTGGATCCCCCCGTCCCCCTGGGCGATGGCGGTCATCGTGGCCACGGAGGCGAACGAGGTTCCCTGCACGAGGGGCAACTGAGAGCCGAAGAATTTGATGCCGAACGACTGCAGGATGGTGGCGAGCCCACCCACGAAGAGACAGGCCGCGATGAGCAGACCCTGCTCTTGCGGGCTGACCCCTGCGACACCTCCGATGATCAGCGGCGGGGCGATGATGCCGCCGTACATGGTGAGCACGTGCTGGAGGCCGTAGCCGAAACTCCTGCCGACGCCGAGATACTCGTCTTCTGGACGGGCCGCCGCCGTCCGCCGGGCTGTCTTGTTCCTCGTCATGGTGTCCATCCTGTGGAGGTGGGTAGGGAGGGTGGAGGTGTGGCGCGTGGCGGGCCCGTCGCCACGTGTGGTGCCGGACCCGCCGCGCGATGCGGCCGCGTCAGCAGAAGCCGGCGATGCCCGTCCAGGCCTGCTCGTTCACGGGGGCGCCCTTGCGCTGGATGGTCGCCTCGATGAGTCCGTACGGGCGGTCGGCCGCGTAGTGCGTCTCCTTGTCATTGGGCAGATCGCAGAAGCCGAGGTCGTAGACGAAGTGATGCTTGTTGGGGCAGGAGAACTTGATCTCGTCGATCTCCGGGTGTGCCTCGATCACGGCCTTGCCCATCAGGTAGAGCGTCTCCTGCAGCGCCCGGGAGTAGTGGTCCGTGAACTTGTTCAGGATGATCCGCTTGACGTCCTCATAGACGGCGTCGAAGTCCACGTCGGTGGTGTTGTACCGCCAGCGGGTGGCCACGTCCGTGGACATGATGCGGTCCTGGGTCTCGGCCAGCGTCGTGTACTGGTCCTTGGCGTAGTCCGTGAAACCGGATTCGGTGGACTTCAGGATGGTCAGGTCCTTGAAGCCGGAGATGACCGTCCGGCTTCCTCCGCCGGCCACCACCACGGCGGTGCGGACCTCGTCCTTGTTCTGCACGAAGCAGTGGTCGTGGTCCTCAATCCGGTTCCAGGCGTGCTCGTGCGCCGCCCAGCGTCCGCCGTCGACCCAGTCGAATTCCGCGGTGAAGTGATCGGCGAGGTGGAGCAGCAGCGCCTCCGGCGACTCGACCCCATACTTCTGGGCGAACGCGAACACGGTGTTCTTCTGCGTGTCCGTGGGCACGCAGTGGGCGTTGTCGCCTTCGGTGTGGACGGCGTCGAGGTCGCCGCGCAGCTGCGAGGTGACCACCAGATCACGGATCACGTGGCGCTCGGTGTCGCGGTTGATCCGCACGACGTGGTTCTCGGCCTTGCCGTACTGGTTCGCACCGAGGACGACGGTGTCCGTGGTGGCCAGAGTGGTGGTGTCGGTCATGGCGTTTCTCCTTGGAGTGGTCCAGTGGTTTCTACTGACATGGGGCGGTCGACGACGGGACGGGCCCGTCGACTCCTGGGTCAACTGCCCCGGTAGGTGGAAAAGGCGAACGGGCTCAGCAGCAGCGGCACGTGGTAGTGCCGCTGCTGCGCCTGCACCGTGAAGTTCACGGTGACGAACGGGTAGAACGTCGGCTGGTTGTTGCCGGCGAAGTATTCGCCCGTTCGAAAGGTGATCCGGTAGTCGCCGGATTCCAGGGTCTCTGGGCCCAGTTCGGGCACGCGGCCGTCCTCATCGGTCTCGGCGGTCGCCAGGGGGAGGCCGTCGACGGTCTCCAGGTGCACCGTGATCCCCTGGGCGGGGGTACCGGTGACGGAGTCCAGGACGTGGGCGGTGATGTAGCTCATGGGGTGACGAGCCCTTCGAGTCGGAGGAGCGCGATCTGGCGCAATTGGTCGGCGACGACGGCCAGTTCCTCGTCCGGTCCGTTCGCCATCCGGCCGGACAGGTTCGCCAGGATCTCCTGGGGGCTGCGTCCGGCGGCGCGGATGAGGAACACCCGACCGAACCTCTCCTCGTAAGCCCGGTTGCCCTCGAGCAGCCGTTGCCGGATCTCCACGTCGCTCGGATCGACGGCGGCCTGCTCTGCCCGCGACAGGGTCGCCTCCGCGCTGTCCCCCGGAGAACGCTCACCGATGCGAGGATGATGGTCCAGTGCTCGCTCGATCTCCTCTGCACGCAAGGGGCTGGCCGCAGCCTGCGCGGTCTCCAGCAGGGCATCATGGTCCGGGTAGGGCCGTCCCTCCACCACGGATTCGAACCACCGGGGGATGTCGAGTGCCGGCCGGATCGCGTCCACCGCTGCGGCTCGGTCAAGGGAGTTGAACTCAGTTAGCCTCATGGAACGCTGGTGGCCCTCTCTAGTTTCCGCAATGCGGAATCGAACTTTCATTATCCATATAGTGAACTGGGTCACAGGCCAGAAGTCAATGACGCCGCCCGACATTTCTCTCCGACCTCGGAAAGCCCCAGCAGAGGAGCCAGCCATGAACCCACCCACCCACGAACCCTCGCCCCCACACACGGACGCCTTGACTGTGGTCATCACGGGAGCGGGGTCCGGGATAGGCCGGGCCACGGCGCACGTCTTCCTGGAGGCGGGGTGGACCGTGGTCCTCACTGGCCGGCGCCGCGAAGCCCTGCTGGAGACAGCCGCCCATGCCGCCAACGCCCACGTCGTCCCCCTGGACGTGACGGACCCGGTCGGCGTGGCCTCCGGCTTCCAGGCGATCCAGGACCTGACCGGACGGATCGATGTGTTGTTCAACAACGCGGGCACCTTCGGCCCCACCGGTGAAGTGGACGAGATCGATCCGGAGGAGTGGGAGCACGCCCTGCGGGTCAACCTCACCGGCGCCTTCCTGTGCTCAGCCCAAGCGTTTCGGATCATGAGGCGACAACAGCCCCGGGGCGGGCGGATCATCAACAACGGGTCCATCTCCGCCCACGTGCCCCGGCCCCAGTCAGCGGCCTACACCGCGAGCAAGCACGCCCTCACCGGCCTCACCAAGTCACTGGCCCTGGACGGACGGGCCCACGGCATCACCTGCGGGCAGATCGACATCGGCAATGCAGCCACGGACCTCCTCGCTGGCGTGGCCCCGGACTCCGGGGCCTTGCAGGCCGACGGATCCCGGCGGCCTGAGCCGAGCTTCCCCGCCGAGGAGGCCGGCCGGGCCGTCCTGCTCATGGCCCAACTACCGCCATCCGCCATGGTCAACTCCCTGGTGCTGACAGCCTCCGGCATGCCGTTCACCGGGCGCGGCTGACGGCCTCGCACGAGCACAGACCGGACGGACTCATCCCCTGGCCCCACCCTCGCCCTGGACCGTGGCTCTTGACGCCCTCCGTCCCAGACAGTATGTTTCCGCATAGTGAAAGCACTATTCCGCTATGTGATTTGAGGGAGTTCATGAACGACACCACGACGCCCACTGCCGCTGCATCCTTCGCTGATTCCCCGTTCTCCACCGCTGATTCGGCTTTCTCCAACATTGACTGTGACCCGGATCTGAGCCGGCCCCTGCCCTCCACCGGGCCCGCGTCCCAACTGTGGGTCCTCGCCGTGGGGTGGGCCTGGGTCCGCGCCGTGGCAGTCCGCCTCGCCGAACGCCGCAGCGCACCGACCCGTCCGTGAAACCACCACGCACACCACTTGGGAGAGTCATGACCCAGCAGTTGACCACCGGAGCCACCGCACCCGAGCTCACCCTCACCGATCACCACTCGAACCCGGTGCGGTTGTCGGAACTACGCGGCCAGAAAGTGATCGTGTACTTCTACCCGAAGGCCTTCACCCCGGGCTGCACCACCGAGGCCTGCGATTTCCGGGACAACATCGCCTCCCTGCAGGGTCTGGGCTACACCGTGCTCGGTGTCTCCGGCGACGATCTGGAGTCGCTGCAGCACTTCGCCCGGGAACACCGCCTCCCCTACCGACTCCTCTCCGACCCTGACGGACGGGCAGCTCAGGCCTGGGGCGCCTGGGGCGAGAAGATCGTCAACGGGGCCACCCTGGTGGGCCCGTTGCGCTCCACCGTGGTGGTCAATGAGGAGGGGATCGTGGTGTCGGCCGAGTACAACGTCCAGGCCGATGGCCACGTCGCGGCACTCCGGGAGCGCTTGACCGTCTGAGTCGGCACCGTCCCCTCTCCCCGTATCGATGACAGGAACCTGATGAGACGAGCGAAAATCGTGGCCACCTTTGGTCCGTCCGTTGCGGGCTACGAGCAGACCAGGTCGCTCCTGGCCGCGGGGGTTGACGTGGCTCGGCTGAACATGAGCCACGGCGACCGCCCAACGCATGACACCACCTACCGGAACATCCGCACGGCAGCCGCCGAGCTCGGCCGTGATGTGGGCATCATGGCTGATCTCCAGGGACCCAAGATCCGGCTGGGCCGATTCGCCGACGGCCCCCATCAGCTGGCGACCGGCGAGCGATTCACGATCACCATCCGGGATGTCCCCGGCACCCGTGAGCTCTGTTCCACCACCTTCGGTGGCCTGCCCGGTGACGTCCGCGTTGGCGACCGCCTGCTGATCGACGACGGTCGGGTCGCCCTGCGTGCCGTCGAGGTCACCGCGGAGGACGTGGTCACCGAGGTGATCGTCGGCGGCGCCGTGTCCGACCACAAGGGCATCAACCTGCCCGGCGTCCCGGTCAGCATCCCCGCGCTGACAGACAAAGACGAGGCGGACCTGCGCTGGGCGCTGCGCCTGGGCGTCGACTTCGTCGCCTTGTCCTTCGTCCGGGACGCCGCGGACATCGGGCACGTCCATCGGATCATGGACCAGGAGGGCCGGCGTACCCCGGTCATCGCCAAGATCGAGAAACCCCAGGCCGTCGAAGCCCTGGAAGAGATCATCCAGGCTTTCGACGCGATCATGGTGGCCCGCGGCGATCTCGGCGTGGAGCTGCCCCTGGATCAGGTGCCACTCGTCCAGAAGCGGGCGATCGAGCTGGCCCGGCGCGGTGCCAAGCCGGTCATCGTGGCCACGCAGGTCCTGGAGTCCATGATCAGCAGCCCGCAACCCACGCGCGCAGAGGCCTCGGACTGTGCCAATGCCGTTCTCGATGGTGCGGATGCGGTCATGCTCTCCGGAGAGACCAGCGTCGGCGCCTATCCGGTGGAGACCGTCGAGACCATGGCGCGGATCATCACCAGCACCGAGGACCACGGCTTGGAACGGATTCCCGCGTTGGGCACCGCACCGCAGACGCGCAGCGGTGCCATGACCCTGGCCGCAGTGCAGATCGCGGACCACCTGGGCGCGCACTCCCTCTGCACCTATACCGCCAGCGGTGATTCTGCTCGCCGGCTCTCCCGGTTGCGTCCGATCCGGCCGGTCTACGCCTTCGCCCCCACGGAGGACGTCCGGAACCAGCTCACGCTCCTCTGGGGTGTGCGACCCCTGCCAGCCCCACTGGCCTCACTCCTGTCCAGAGAGACAGCGGGCGTCGCATGGACCACGGGCACCGATGAGATGACGGAGCACCTCGATGAGGTGCTCCGAAGCCTCGGGTTGGCCGTAGCGGGGGACCTCATCGTCCTCTCGGCGGGTTCACCCCCCGGCGGTCCGGGGTCCAGCACACTGATCAAGCTGCACCAGGTGGACCGAGTCCACCCGGTGGGCGGGCCGTCCGGTGCCGTCGTATCAGCGGAGGACGTGGAGGCTCTCATCGGTTCCCGGTGACGCGTCCGTCCCAGGTCACCGCCACTCTCCGGGAGGACCCCGAGTCATCCCTGAGGATGACCCTGATCGATCACGGAACAAGCCTGTCGGTGGATCCGTGGCGGCGGTGAAACCGGTTGAGTAGGTGTCATGGATACCAGTACGGATGTCATCGCCTCCACCACTCCCGCTTCCCCGGACACCCCCTCAACCGCCATCTCCGCCCGTGGCCTCGTCAAGACCTACGGCAAGGGCGAAGCTGTGGTCCACGCCCTCGCCGGCGTGGACGTGGACTTCGCCGAGGGCCGCTTCACGGCCATCATGGGCCCCTCGGGCTCCGGCAAGTCCACCCTCATGCACTGCCTCGCCGGCCTCGACACCGCGGACTCCGGCTCCATCGTGCTCGGCGGCCAGGAGATCACGGGCCTGAATGACACCGAGCTGACCCGCCTGCGCCGCGACCGCATCGGCTTCGTCTTCCAAGCCTTCAATCTGGTCCCCACCCTGACGGCCGAGCAGAACATCGTGCTGCCCCTGGACCTGGCCGGCAAGCCGGTAGACCGGGCCTGGATGGCCGACGTCGTGGGGATCCTCGGGCTGACGGACCGCCTCAAGCACAAGCCCCACCAGCTCTCCGGCGGCCAGCAGCAGCGCGTGGCCGTGGCCCGGGCCCTGCTGACCCGCCCGGACGTGGTGTTCGGCGACGAGCCGACCGGCAACCTGGATTCCGCCACCGGCGCCGAGGTGCTGTCCCTGCTGCGCCGCTCCTCCCGGGAGATGGGCCAGACCATCATCATGGTCACGCACGATCCGGCCGCCGCCGCCTACGCCGACCGCGTGGTCCTGCTCGCCGACGGACAGCTCGCCGGCGAGATCACCGACCCCACCCCGGACAACGTGCTGGCCTCCCTGGCGAAGCTGGGGGTGGCCTGAGCCATGCTGAAGCTCGCCCTGTCCCAACTGAGGGACCAGCCGCGCCGCTACATCTCGGTGCTGCTGGCCATCACGATCGGCGTGACGTTCCTGGCCTCCGCCCTGCTCGTGGGCTCGTCTTCCACGGCCAGCCTGCGCAACTCCATCGGGGCCACCTACTCCCAGGCCGACCTGGTGGTCGGCCCGTCCTCCGGCTCCGCCGACACGTACGATGCCATGACCTCCATGGCCGAGGTGGCCGGCACCTCCTCCGAACCCGGCCCCCTGCAGGACGTCGAAGGCGTCAAGGACGCCTACGGCCACGTGGTCAGCTCGATCGGCGTCCAGCGTCCCTCCGACGCGGTGGGAGAGGGCACCTGGAGCCCCGACTCCGACTTCGCCATGGCCTCCACCGTCCCCGAGGACACCTCCCTGGTGGCCGAACGGCTCACGGCCGGCGAGTACCCGGCCGCCGGCTCCACCACGGAGATCACCGTGGATGAGCGCACCGCCGAGAACTTCGGGCTCGACGTCGGCTCCTCCACCTTCCTGATGTCCGGCATGTCCGCTGACGCGGCCGGCCGCAAGGTCACCGTGTCCGGGCTGACCGAGGTCTCCCAGGATCCCGCTGGGATCGGCGCGATCCAGCTGAAGATGGACGACGCCCTGGCCCAGGCCCTGAAGCTCGACTCCGTCCAGGCGATGACCTCGGACGCCGGTACCGCCGGCGAGGAGGCGGTCGATGTGGAGGAGATCCTCGGTCAGGACTACGCCGAGTACGTCCTGATCAGCCTCGAGGACGGGGCCGATCTGGTCGCCGTCCAGGCCGCCCTGCAGGAATTCGTCGACACCGAGGGGATGGCCGTCACGGTGGCCACCCCGGACGTGCAGGCCCAGGAGCAGGTCGCCCAACTGGCCGGTTCCAACGTCTTCGTCTGGGTGCTCGGCGCCTTCGCCGTGATCGCCCTGCTCGTGACTGCCCTGGTCATCTCCAACACCTTCTCCGTGCTCGTGGCCCAGCGGTCCCGTGATCTGGCGCTGCAGCGGGCCCTCGGTGCCTCCCGCCGGCAGGTGCGCGGATCGGTGCTGGTCGAGGCCGGCGTCATCGGCATCATCGGTGCGATCATCGGTTCGGCCCTGGCCAGCGGCATCGTGGCGGCCCTCGTCCTCTGGGGCTCCACCAACGAGGGATTCGGGTTCCTGACCTTCGAGGCCAATCCCCGCGATCTCCTGGCCTGCGTGGCGGTGGGCATGGTCATGACGATCGTCGCCTCGATGTCCGCCGCCCTGGCGGCGACGCGCGTGTCCCCGCTGGAGGCCATGCGTCCCCGCGAGGACGCCGCCGTGGGCAACCGGGCCGGTGCGCTGCGCCTGGTCTTCGGCTCGCTGCTCCTGGTAGCCGGCGCGGCCGGTCTGGTCTGGGGCGCAGCGGAGGCCAACCTCGCGATCGCTGTGGCCGGCGGCGCACTGTCCTTCGTGGGCGTGCTCATGCTCGCCGTGCTGTTCGTCCCCGCGGTCGTCTCCGTGGCCGGACTGGCGGCCCGCCCGGCCGGAGTGCCCGGTCGGATGGCCCGCCTCAACGCCACCCGCAATCCGGGCCGGACGGCCTCCACGGCCGCGGCCCTGCTGATCGGCACCACCCTGGTGGCCATGATGCTCACGGGCGGGCGCACCGCCCAGCAGCAGATGGACACCATCTTCGCCACCGAGTTCCCGGTGGACCTGCAGGTGGAGCTCGTGCCGGGTAGCGGCAACGAGTCTGCCGTGGACGCCGCAGGGCAGTCCGGTGGCGGATCCGATGCCGGGTCCGGTGCCGGGTCCGGTGCGGGATCGCCTGCTGCCGGTCTGGACGCCGCCGAGGCCCAGTCCGCCCGGGATGCCGTGGCTCAGGTGGAGGGGATCGACTCCGCCGCCCTGCTGCTGCCGGCCGGCATAGCCGAGTCCACCGCGGGTGTCGGATCCGCCGCAGGCTCGAACTCGGGTGAGGGTTCGGTGCCCGACGGCTCCGACACCGGTATGCCCGTCTATGCCGCCGACCCTGCGGACCTGCGGTCCGTTGTCTCCGGCCTGCCGGAGGGCGAGTCCGCCGACCGGCTCGGGGAGCCAGGGACCATCCTGGTGCCCAACACGGTCGAGACGGACACCGTGACTGTCACGGGTGCCACCGGTTCCCTCGAGCTGGACGTCATCCAGAGCGCGTCCTCGGCCGTCCGGCCCGTGATCACCCTCGAGGATGCGCAGTCGATCGGCCTGGCCGAGGGCGCCGGGGCGGGAGCCGGGGACGGTGCCGGAGGTGGTGCGGCGGGCAACGCTGCTGCTGCCGCCGTGGCCGCCACGGCACCGCAGCTCTGGCTGAACGCCTCGGACACCGTCACCCTAGACGGCATGCAGGAGCTGAACACCGGCATCGCCCAGGCGGCCGGAGTCTCCCAGGACAAGATCTCGGGGGACCTGAGCTTTCGGCTGATGTTCTCCGTGGTGATCGACGGCATGCTCATGGTGGTCACGGCCCTTCTCGCGGTCTCCGTGCTGATCGCCCTGATCGGCGTGGCCAACACCCTGTCCCTGTCCGCCATCGAGCGCTCACGGGAGAACTCGCTGATGCGGGCCCTGGGCCTGACCCGGCGCGGGCTCCGCGGCATGCTGGCCCTGGAAGCCGTGCTCATCTCGGGGGTGGCGGCACTGATCGGCTGCGCCCTGGGGACCGTCTATGGCGGATTGGGCGCCCACACGGTCTTCGGGCCGATGGCGGCCGGGATCGGTCAGTCGATCGTCTGGCCGGTGGTCCCCTGGTGGGAGTTGGCCGTGATCGTGGGGGTGTCCGTACTGGCCGGGCTGCTCGCCTCGGTGGCCCCCTCACAACGGGCGGCCAAGCTGGCTCCGGTGCAGGGGCTCGCCCTGGCCTGATCCACCCCGCCTCGGCGCCCA
The DNA here is from genome assembly GCF_032154715.1 of Citricoccus sp. GTDB lineage: Bacteria > Actinomycetota > Actinomycetes > Actinomycetales > Micrococcaceae > Citricoccus. Next base: position 16,019 of record NZ_JALDXU010000074.1, read on the forward strand.
CCGCCATCCTGTTGAGTGGGGGGGG
>NZ_JALDXU010000075.1:0-16041 GCF_032154715.1 Citricoccus sp.
CGGAGCCGCAGACGCCGTGGGCGCAGGAGCGGCGGAAGGACAGCGAACCGTCGTTGTCCCACTTGACCTTGTGCAGGGCGTCCAGCACACGGTCGGTGCCGTACATGGTGACGGTCCATTCGTCCCAGTAGGCGTCCTCGGTGGTCTCGGGCAGGTAGCGGCGGACCTTGAGGGTGACGTCGAAGCTCGGGATCTCACCGGATCCGCCGCCCTGGGCGCCGAGATCGACCTTCGAGGGTCCTTCTGCGGGTTCGGTTGCAGTGGTGCTCATCAGTACTTACGCTCCATCGGCTGGTAACGGGTGACAACGACCGGCTTGGTCTCGGAACGGATGCCCTTGACCCCCTCCATCTCGGAGTTCGGGTCCCGGTAGAGCATGGAGTGGGTCATCCAGTTCTCGTCGTCACGGTCCGGGTAGTCCTCGCGGTAGTGGCCGCCGCGGGATTCCTTGCGGTGCAGGGCTGCCACGGTCATGGCCTCCGCCATGTCCAGCAGGTAGCCCAGCTCCAGGCCCTCCAGGAGGTCCAGGTTGAACCGCTTGCCCTTGTCCTGCACGGAGACCTGCTCATAGCGTGCGCGCAGGGACTCGATCTCGGCCAGGGCACGGCGGATCGACTCGTCGGTGCGGAACACCTGCATGTCCGCGTCCATGACGTCCTGCAGGCGTGCCCGCAGCTCGGCCACACGCTCGGTACCGGTGGCGGAGCGCAGGTGCTCGATGTGCTCGACGGTCGCGGCCTCGCCGTTCTCCGGCAGCTCTACGAAATCGGCGGTGGCGGCGTACTCGGCGGCGTAGATGCCGGCACGGCGGCCGAAGACGTTGATGTCCAGCAGCGAGTTGGTGCCGAGGCGGTTGGAGCCGTGCACGGAGACACAGGCGACCTCGCCGGCGGCGTAGAGGCCCGGGACCACGGTGTCGTTGTCCTGCAGCACCTCGGCCTTGATGTTGGTCGGGATGCCGCCCATCACGTAGTGGCACGTCGGGAAGACCGGCACCGGCTCGGTGTAGGGCTCCACACCGAGGTAGGTGCGCGCGAACTCCGTGATGTCCGGGAGCTTGGCGTCGATGTGCGCCGGTTCCAGGTGCGTCAGGTCGAGCAGGACGTAGTCCTTGTTCGGGCCGCAGCCGCGGCCCTGACGGACCTCCTCGGCCATGGACCGGGCCACGATGTCACGCGGTGCCAGATCCTTGATGGTCGGGGCGTAGCGCTCCATGAAGCGCTCACCGTCCGAGTTGCGCAGGATGCCGCCCTCGCCGCGGGCGGCCTCGGAGAGGAGAATGCCCAGGCCGGCCAGTCCGGTCGGGTGGAACTGGATGAACTCCATGTCCTCCAGCGGCAGGCCGTTGCGGTAGGCGATGGCCATGCCGTCACCGGTCAGGGTGTGGGCGTTGGAGGTGGTCTTGAAGACCTTGCCCGCGCCGCCGGTGGCGAAGACCACGGACTTGGCCTGGAAGACGTGCAATTCGCCCGTGGCCAGCTCGTAGGAGACGACGCCGGCCACGCGCTTCTGCGTGAAGGACGTCCCGTCCGGGCGGATGCCCGGCTCGTCCACCATCAGCAGGTCGAGCACGTAGAACTCGTTGTAGAACTCGACGTCGTGCTTGACGCAGTTCTGGTAGAGCGTCTGGAGGATCATGTGGCCGGTGCGGTCGGCCGCATAGCAGGCGCGGCGGACCGGGGCCTTGCCGTGGTCGCGCGTGTGGCCGCCGAAGCGACGCTGGTCGATCCGCCCCTCCGGGGTGCGGTTGAAGGGCAGGCCCATCTTCTCCAGATCGAGCACCGCGTCGATGGCCTCCTTGGCCATGACCTCGGCGGCGTCCTGGTCCACCAGGTAGTCGCCGCCCTTGACGGTGTCAAAGGTGTGCCACTCCCAGTTGTCCTCTTCGACATTGGCCAGGGCGGCACACATGCCCCCCTGGGCCGCACCCGTGTGCGAACGGGTGGGGTAAAGCTTGGTCAGCACCGCTGTGCGGGCGCGCTGACCGGATTCGATCGCCGCGCGCATGCCGGCGCCGCCGGCACCGACAATCACGACGTCGTACTTGTGTACCTGCATTCGTTGAGTTCCTTCTGCTCGAGTACTCGAGAAAATTCAGTGGTTCAGTGGGGGTGCGTCAGGGCGTCAGAGGGTCTCGCAGAACGCGGGAGTGGACTCCAGCAGCATTCCGTCGGCGCCGACGAGGCATGGTTCGAAGGTGAAGATCACCAGGGTGCCGAGCACGATGATGACGGTGGTGGCCGCGTAGAGGACCATCTTCAGCCAGAACCGCACGCCGTCACGCTCGGCGTAGTCGTTGATGATGGTCCGGACGCCGTTGGTGCCGTGCAGCATGGCCAGCCACAGCAGAGCCAGGTCCCAAAACTGCCAGAACGGATCGGCCCACTTGCCGGCGACGAAGCCGAAGTCCAGGCCGTTGATGCCGTCCCCGACCATGAGGTTGGAGAAGAGGTGGACGAAGATCAGCACGACCAGGACCACGCCGGACAGGCGCATGAACAGCCAGGCGAGCATCTCGAAATTGCCGCTCTTGGCCTTGTCCCGGGTGTACTTCGGGTCAATGCGCCCCGTGCGGGGGGCTGCGATTGTGGATTCAACGGTGGCGCTCATGGCTCAGTGACCTCCGAGGGCAAGCATCAGGTGGCGGATGGCGAAGGCGCCCACGGTGATGACGGAAAGGACCACCACGGCCCACAGCATCTTCTTGTGGTGCTTGGTCCCGCCCTTCCAGAAGTCCACGAGGATGATCCGCAGGCCGTTGAAGGCGTGGTAGACGATGGCGGCCACGAGGCCGACCTCTCCGACGGCCATCAGCGGGTTCTTGTAGGTGCCGAGCACCGCGTTGTAGGCCTCCGGCGAGACCCTCACCAGCGAGGTGTCCAGCACGTGGACCAGCAGGAAGAAGAAAATGGCGACGCCGGTGATCCGGTGGATGACCCACGACCACTGACCTTCATTGCCGCGATAGAGGGTCCCACGGCCGGACTTCGCCGGGGCCTGCGCTGATGTCGCAGTAGACACTGTTTTACCTCCCAGGGATTGCAAGGGCGCCTGTGCCACGTCCGATGGGCACAAAGGGAACGCCGGTGCGAGTGCATTCCTCCACGACAGACTAGTACTTCTTGACGTTATGTTCCCTATTGTTGACCCGCCTGGTTCCCGGTGTGGCACGGGTCACGGGGGCGAGGCGGACCCGGGCCGCGGTACACCGGTCACCTATGCTGTCCGGTGTGACGACTGACCCTGAACTGGACGGCCTTGCCGCCGTGGACCTCTCTGACACCCCGGGACTGGATCGCTTCTACGGAGTGATTCCCGCCGGTGGCGTGGGGACGCGGCTGTGGCCGCTCTCGCGGGCTGCCGCGCCGAAGTTCCTGCATGACCTGACGGGCTCGGGACAGACCCTGATCCGGGCCACCTATGATCGCCTGGCCGTGCTGGCCGGGGACCGGGTGATGGTGGTCACCGGCGAGGCCCACGAGGGCGCCGTGCGGGAGCAGTTGCCGGATCTGGCCTCCGAGGACACCGTGCTCGAGCCGGAGCCGAAGGACTCGGCGGCGGCCATCGGGCTGGCCGCGGCCATCCTGTTCGAGCGGGATCCACAGACCATCATGGGCTCCTTCGCCGCGGACCAGGTGATCGGCCCGGTAGAGGAGTTCCAGGAGGCCGTGGCGGAGGCGGTCGCGACCGCGGCCACCGGAAAGATCGTGACGATCGGCATCAAGCCGACACATCCGGCGACCGGGTTCGGGTACATCCGGCAGGGCGAGGCCCTGGCCGTGGAGGGCGCGCCCCATGCCATGGGGGTGGCGGCGTTCGTGGAGAAGCCGGCCGAGGCGGTGGCGCAGGAGTACGTCGCCTCGGGGGAGTACCTGTGGAACGCGGGGATGTTTGTGGCCCCGGTGTCGTTGATGCTGCACCATCTGGCGGCCAACGAGCCGGAGCTGCATGCCGGCGTCGTTCAGATCGCGAAGGCGTGGGGCACGGATGCCCAGGCGGAGACCATGGCCCGGGTCTGGCCCGGGCTGAAGAAGACCGCGGTGGACTATGCGGTGGCTGAACCGGCTGCCGCGGCGGGGGATGTGGCCGTGATCCCGGGTGGGTTCACGTGGGACGATGTGGGCGATTTCGCCGCGATCGCCCGGCTGAATCCGGCCAAGCGGGCCTCGGGCATCACGGTGATCGGGGAGACGCCGCGGGTGTACTCGTCCAAGGCCTCCGGTGTGGTGGTGACCGATACCGCGCGGGTGATCGCGTTGATCGGCGTCGAGGACATCGTGGTCGTGGACACCCCGGACGCGCTGCTGGTCACCACCACGGAGCACGCCCAGTCCGTCAAGCAGGCCGTCGAGTCCCTCAAGGCCCACGGCGACGACGACGTCCTCTGAGCCGGAGGAGCCCCGGTAGCATCACTGGGATGAACGACAGCCAGGGTTCCACCGGCGCCCGTCCCGTCCTCGACGATCCCGGACTGCCGTGGGTGACCCCCCTGGTCCAGCGGCTCGAGCCCTCGGTCGTGGAATTCCGCCGGGACATCCACGCGCATCCGGAACTGTCCTATGACGAGCACCGGACCACGGAACGGATCCTGCAGACCCTGACCGAGGCCGGGCTCGCGCCGGTCAAACTCGAGGACACCGGCGCCTACGTGGACATCGGCGAGGGGCCGATCGTGCTGGGCCTGCGCGCGGACATCGACGCCCTGCCCCTCTCGGAGCTGACCGGACTGGACTATGCCTCCCGGAACCCGGGCGTGGCGCATGCGTGCGGCCATGACGTCCACACGGCCGTCATGCTCGGCACCGCGCTCGCCCTGCACCGGGTGATCACGCGCACCGCCGGGGAACTCGGCCAGCCGGAGCTCGACGCCGTCGGGGGACCCGACGGCGTGACCGGCCGCATCCGCATCATCTTCCAGCCCGCCGAGGAGCGGTTGCCCGGTGGGTCCCTGTCCGTGATCCGGCAGGGCACGCTGGAGGGGATCCCGCGGATCCTGGCGGCGCACTGCGAGCCCCGGTTCGACGTCGGCACGATCGGCACGCGGATCGGCGCCATCACCTCGGCGGCCGACACCATCAAGATCAGCCTGTCCGGCCGCGGTGGCCACACCTCCCGGCCGCACCTGACGGAGGACCTCGTCTATGCGTTGTCCACGATCGCCGTCCAGGTCCCGGCGGTGCTGAACCGGCGGATCGACGTCCGCTCGGCCGTCTCCGTGGTGTGGGGCCAGATCAATGCGGGCGCGGCACCCAACGCCATCCCCGGGTCCGGCTACCTCGCGGGCACCATGCGCTGCCTGGACGCCGAGGTGTGGGAATCGGCCGGGGACCTGCTGGACGACGTGGTCCAGCAGATCGCCCAGCCCTTCGGGGTGAAGGTCCACCTCGAGCACATCCGCGGGGTGCCGCCGGTGGTCAACACGGAGGCCGAGACCGACCTCATCGAGGACGCGGCGCGCTATGAGCTCGGGTCCCGGGCCATCCAGCTGACCCCGCAGTCCATGGGCGGGGAAGACTTCGCCTGGATGACCCAGCTGGTCCCCGGGGCCATGCTGCGCTTGGGGACGCGGACCCCGGGCGGCCCGGTCTATGACCTGCACATGGGCGACTTCGCGCCGGACGAGCGCGCGATCGGCGTCGGCATGCGTATCTTCACGGCGGCGGCGCTGCGGGCTCTGTCCGGAGTTCAGTAGGGCTCCACGGCGCGCGTGGTGCAGACGTTGCAGAAACGTAGCGCACATCTGAAGCGGTTCTTGCCAACTTTGGGTAAACTCCCGGGTAACTGTCCGTCTGAAGGGCGCGGACATCCGTGGAACGGATCGATCTCGACCCGTCCGGGCCTGGGCCGACATCACCGGCTCGCGGCCGGATCCCCACGTTCCAGCCCCCACCCTCGCACCAAAGGATCACCATGGGCATTGCATCCCCCCTGTCTCGTAAGGCACTCCTGCCGGTCGCCATGCTCGGCATGTCCGGCCTGCTGCTGGCCGGCTGCGGCGCCGCTCCGGAAGAGGACGGCGCCACCGCTGGTTCTGATGCGCCGGCCGTCGGCACCGACAACTCCGACTACACCGGCTGCATCGTCTCCGACCAGGGCGGCTTCGACGACCGCTCCTTCAACCAGTCCTCCCACGACGGCCTGATGGCCGCCGAGGAGGAGTTCGGCATCTCCACCAACGAGGCGGAGTCCACCTCCCCGTCCGACTTCACCCCGAACATCACGTCCATGCTGCAGGCGAACTGCGACATGGTCATCGGCGTCGGGTTCCTGCTCGGCGACACGATGAAGCCGATCGCCAACGACAACCCCGAGACCCACTTCATGGGCGTGGACGTCACCGATCCCGAGTTCCCGGATAACGTCAAGCGCCTGATCTATGACACGGCGCAGGGCTCCTTCATGGCCGGCTACCTCGCCGCCGGCACGTCCGAGACCGGCAAGGTCGCCACCTACGGCGGCGCGGAGATCCCGACCGTGACGATCTTCATGGACGGCTTCGCCGCCGGGGTCGAGTACTACAACGAGCAGAAGGACGCCGAGGTCGAGGTGCTGGGCTGGAACCGCGAGGCCAAGACCGGCTCCTTCACCGGCGACTTCGAGAACCAGGCCGCCGGCAAGACCAATACCACCAACTTCATCAACGAGGGCGCGGACATCATCATGCCCGTGGCCGGGCCGGTGGGTCTGGGCACCCTCGATGCTGTGACGGAGGCGAATGCCGGCGGCAAGGAGGCCAAGGTCATCTGGGTCGACTCCGACGGCTACGAGACCACCGAGCAGGGCGACGTCATCCTCACCTCCGTGGTGAAGCTGATGGGCCAGGCCGTGCAGGACGTCATCGAGGCCGACCTGGCGGATGAGTTCGACGGTGAGCCCTACGTGGGCACGCTGGAGAACGGCGGCGTGGCACTGGCCCCGTTCCATGACTTCGACGCCGAGGTCTCCGATGAGATGAAGGCCGAACTCGAGGAGATCAAGGCCGGCATCATCGACGGCTCCATCGAGGTCGACTCGGACTACTCGCCCGAGGTCTGATCACCACGGTGGCCCATGATGGTGGGGGGGGCCGCCCCACCGTCATGTCCGCCCTGAAGACCCTGAGATGATGTCCTGCGAGATCGCCCGGGGGACCTGCATCATGGAGGGAATGACAATGATCCGAAGCAATGGCCTGTCCCGGGCCAGAATGGCTGGAGCACGGTGAAACTCGAATTACGCGGCATCACCAAGAAATTCGGGGCCTTCACGGCCAATGACTCGATCGACCTGACGGTGGAGTCCGGCCAGGTCCACTCCCTGCTGGGGGAGAACGGCGCGGGCAAGTCCACCCTGATGAACGTCCTGTTCGGCCTCTACGAGCCGACCGCCGGCGAGATTCTGGTGGACGGCCGTCCGGTGCGGTTCAGCGGTCCCGGTGAGGCGATGAGGGCCGGCATCGGCATGGTGCACCAGCACTTCATGCTGATCCCCGTGTTCACGGTGGCGGAGAACGTGGCCCTGGGCGACGAGCACACGCGTGCGGCCGGCATCCTGGACCTGGAGTCCACCCGCCGGAGGATCCGGGAGATCTCCGAGGAGTACGGCTTCCACGTGGACCCGGACGCCCGCATCGAGGACCTTCCCGTGGGCGTCCAGCAGCGCGTCGAGATCATCAAGGCACTCGTGCGCGACGCCCGCGTGCTGATCCTGGACGAGCCCACCGCCGTGCTCACCCCCCAGGAGACCGACGAGCTCCTGGACATCATCCGCCGGTTGCGGGACAACGGGACCGCGATCGTCTTCATCTCCCACAAGCTGCGCGAGGTCAAGGCCATCTCCACGGTGATCAGCGTGCTGCGTCGCGGCAGGATGGTCGGCACCGCGGACCCGGACGCGGACCAGTCCGAGCTGGCCGCCCTCATGGTCGGCCGTGCCGTGGGGCTGAACACCACGAAGTCCGCCCCGCAGCTGGGCGAGGAGACCTTCACGGTGTCCGACCTGACCGTCCTGAGCCCGGAGGGCGTCCGGCTGGTGGACCGCGTCTCCTTCGGCATCCGGCAGGGCGAGATCCTGGCCGTGGCCGGTGTGCAGGGCAACGGGCAGACCGAGCTCACCGAGGCCATCATGGGCCTGCAGAAGGCCCAGGGATCCATCCGGCTGGACGGCGAGGAGATCCTCGGCCGCACCACCAAGCAAGTCATCCGGGCCGGCGTCGGGTATGTACCGGAGGACCGCTCCACCGACGGTCTGGTCGGGTCCTTCTCCGTGGCCGAGAACCTCGTGCTGAACCGCTTCGACCGGGCGCCGGTCGGCAACCGTTTCCAGCTGAACCCGGCGGTCATCCGGTCCCTCGCGGAGCAGCGCGTCGCGGAATTCGATGTCCGCACCCAGGGCGTGGACCTGCCTGTCGGAACCCTGTCGGGTGGCAACCAGCAGAAGGTCGTCATGGCCAGGGAACTGGTGGACGACCTCAAGCTCTTCATCGCCTCCCAGCCCACCCGCGGGGTCGACGTCGGCTCCATCGAGTTCCTGCACGACCGCATCATCCGCGAACGGGACTCGGGCACCCCGGTCATGATCGTCTCCACCGAACTCGATGAGGTCCTCGACCTGGCCGACCGCATCGCCGTGATGTACCACGGCCGGATCATCGGGATCGTGCCGGGGGACACCTCGCGTGACGACCTGGGCCTCATGATGGCCGGCATCACGCCGGGCACAGAACCGGGCACCACCCCGGAGACCAACCCGAAGGGAGTGACGGCATGAGCGCCGTGACCAGCGAGAGCACCCCGGCGCCCGCGCCCGGGCCCCAGGCCGGCGGGTCGGGCCGGAAGGGCGGTGATCCGCACGGGTTCTCGTTCCGGGACGTCCTGGCCGGCAACGGCACTGTCACCGTCCTGGCAATTTTCCTGTCCCTGGTCATCAGCGCCCTGCTGATCGTCCTGACGGACGAGGACGTCCTCGAAGCGGCCGGATACTTCTTCAGCCGCCCCCTGGACACCCTGACCGCCGCCTGGTCGGCCGTGGCCGCCGCCTATGCCGCCCTGTTCCGGGGCGCGATCTTCAACTACCGCGGGGACAGCTTCAGCGAGGGCATCTACCCGCTGATGGAATCGCTCACCGTGGCCACGCCGCTGATCATCATCTCGCTCGGCATCGCCATCTCGTTCCGCTCCGGCCTGTTCAACATCGGTGGCCAGGGGCAGATGATCTTCGGGGCCATGTTCGCCACCTGGTTCGGCGTCCACCTGCAGCTGCCGGCGGGTCTGCACCTGTTGCTGGTCCTGATCATGGGCATCCTCGGCGGTGCCCTGTGGGGTGCCGTGGTCGGTGTCCTCAAGGCGCTCACCGGTGCCCACGAGGTCATCCTGACCATCATGCTCAACTACGTGGCCATCCATCTCGTCACCTATTTCCTGTACACCCCCGTCCTTCAGCGGGAGGGCTCCACCAACCCGGTCTCCGACTTCCTTCCGTCGTCGGCGGTGTTCCCGTTGATGTTCGGTGACAGCTTCCGCCTGAACTGGGGCTTCGTCGTCGCCCTCGTGGCCACCGTGTTCGCCTGGTGGCTCATGAAGCGCTCGTCCGTCGGCTTCCAACTGCGTGCCGTGGGTGCCAATCCCGACGCCGCCCGGACCGCTGGCGTATCCGTGAAGCGCATGTACGTGGTCGCCATGGCGACCTCCGGCGGCCTGGCCGGCCTGGCCGGCATGAGCCAGGTGTCCGGCACCGAGAAGATGCTCAACACGGACGTCGCCGGGTCCTTCGGCTTCGACGCCATCACGGTGGCCCTGCTGGGCCGCTCCAATCCGTGGGGCGTGTTCGCGGCCGGACTGCTGTTCGGCGCGTTGCGCGCCGGAGGCGTGACGATGCAGACCGAGACGGGCGTGCCGATCGACATCGTGCTCATCATCCAGTCGCTGATCGTCCTGTTCATCGCCGCCCCGCCGCTGGTGCGGATGATCTTCCGCCTGCCGGCACCCGGTGCCCTGCAGGCCCGCACCACCGCGGATCCGGTCACCCAGCCGGCCCTCGCCGGAGCAGTCGCGGCGACCACCGCGTCCGCCGACGGCCATGCGGCCCCGGCGGACTCGGCCACCATCGGCGACGCCGTGGGGGTGGCCGCCGGAGACGCGGGATCCCCTGATGCGGCAGACGCAGACCCCAGTACCACCACCCCGGCGGAAGGCGACCAGCGATGAGCACCACCGCGACCGTTCCCAGCGGCTCTGCCGGTCCCGCTCCAGCCGCCCCGGCGGCGGAGAGGCCCGCCACGGACATCGTCCGGCACTGGACCACGCCGATCGCGCTCGCGGTGCTGGCGGCGGTCTCCCTGGCCGTCTTCGCCCTGACCGCCTCGGGCAAGTCGGCCACGTTCCGCATCTCCACCGATGCCGACGCCATCCACATCCCGGACATCGTGGTCCCGACCATCGCCGCGGGCTGGACGATCACCCTCCTGCTCGCCGCCCTCGCCGTGTGGGGCTTCCTGCAGGTCCGCCGCTCCGGGACGGTCAGCGGCTGGGTCTCCGCCGTGTTCGCCGTCCTGTTCGTGGCGGGATTCCTGGTGTGGGTGGTCGGTGCGGCCAACACCACCACGGTGTTCCTCACCGGCCTGATCGCCGGCTCCGTGACCCTCGCGATCCCGCTGATCTTCGGTTCCATGGCCGGTGTGCTCTCGGAGCGGGCCGGCGTCGTGAACATCGCCATCGAGGGCCAGCTGCTGGCGGGCGCCTTCACGGCCGCCGTCACCGGCTCCGTGACCGGGTCGGTCTGGGCGGGCCTGGTGGCCGCCGTCGTGGCCGGCGTGCTGGTGTCCGTGCTGCTGGCGGTGTTCGCGATCCGCTACCTGGTCAACCAGATCATCGTGGGCGTGGTGCTCAACGTCCTGGTGGCCGGTCTGACCAGTTTCCTGTTCAGCACCGTGCTGTCCTCGAACTCCTCGGCACTGAACTCCCCGCCGCACTTCCCGAGCATCCGGATCCCGTTGTTGGCGGACATCCCGATCATCGGCCCCATCCTCTTCGACCAGACCGTCCTGGGCTATGGCATGTACCTGATCGTCATCGTCCTGTACATCGGGCTGTTCCACACGAAGTGGGGCTTGCGCGTGCGGGCCGTCGGCGAGCACCCCAAGGCCGCGGACACCGTGGGCATCAATGTGATCCGCACCCGGTACATCAACGTGCTGCTCGGCGGGGCGGTCGCCGGCATGGGCGGCGCCTTCTTCACGCTCGTGTCCTCCTCCTCCTTCTCGAAGGAGATGACCGCCGGCCAGGGGTTCATCGCCCTCGCCGCCGTGATCTTCGGGCGCTGGAACCCGATCGGGGCCTTCTTCGCGGCGCTCCTGTTCGGATTCACCACCAATATGCAGTACGTTCTGGCCATCCTGGGCACCCCGGTTCCCAGCCAGTTCATGGCGATGCTGCCCTACCTCGTCACCGTCCTGGTGGTGGCCGGGCTGGTCGGCCGGTCCCGGGGCCCGGCTGCTGCCGGGTCCCCCTACGTGAAGGAGTGAGCGTGGAACACCACCACCATGGGTCCGACGGGGCGTTCAGCGACCCGTTCGAGGACGACATCCCGCTGACCGCATCCCTGCCACGCATCACCGGCACCGGATCCGGCATCGACTGGCAGCGCCTGGAATCCACCGCCCGCGCCGCGATGACCCGGGCCTACGTGCCGTACTCCCGTTTTCCCGTGGGCGCCGCCGCCCTGGTGGACGACGGCCGCGTGGTGGCCGGCTGCAATATCGAGAACGCCTCCCTGGGCCTCACGCTCTGCGCCGAGTGCTCCCTGGTGTCCAACCTGCACATGACCGGAGGCGGCAGGATCGTGGCGTTCTACTGCGTCGACGGCAACGGTGAGGTCCTCATGCCGTGCGGCCGCTGCCGCCAGCTGCTCTATGAATTCCACGCCCCCGGCATGCGCCTCATGGGCCCGGACGGCGAACTGACCATGGACGAGGTCCTGCCGCAGGCCTTCGGACCAGCCGACATGACGCACCTGAGTGATGGTGCGGCGACCGATCACCTGGGAAGGACCCGATGACCCCGCAGCCCACCCCCACCGCACCCTCGGCCTCCGCGTCCCCGGCCGGCCACCCCGCCGAGCCGTTCGACGCGATCGAGGTGATCCGGGTCAAGCGGGATCGCCAGCGGCTCTCCGACGGGCAGATCGACTGGGTCGTGGACGCCTACACCCGCGGGGTGGTCGCGGACGAGCAGATGTCCGCCCTGGCCATGGCCATCCTGCTCAACGGCATGGACCGGCCGGAGATCGCCCGCTGGACGAACGCCATGATCGCCTCGGGCGAGCGGATGGACTTCTCCCAGCTGCGCGGGCCCGACGGCGGCGTCAAGCCGACCGCGGACAAGCACAGCACCGGCGGCGTGGGGGACAAGATTACCCTGCCGCTGGCACCGCTCGTCGCGGTGTACGGCGTGGCCGTGCCCCAGTTGTCCGGCCGCGGCCTCGGCCACACCGGCGGCACCCTGGACAAGCTCGAGGCGATCCCCGGCTGGCAGGCCAACCTGTCCAACGAGGCCATGCTGGACCAGCTCTCCTCCCTGGGCGCCGTCATCTGCGCGGCCGGGTCCGGGCTGGCCCCGGCGGACAAGAAGCTCTACGCGCTGCGGGACGTCACCGGCACTGTCGAGGCGATCCCGCTGATCGCCTCCTCCATCATGTCCAAGAAGATCGCCGAGGGCACGGGCACGCTGGTGCTGGACGTCAAGTGCGGCTCCGGCGCCTTCATGAAGACCGAGTCCGACGCCCTCGAACTCGCCCGGACCATGGTGGACCTGGGCCGGGACGCCGGGGTGAACACCTCCGCCCTGCTGACGGACATGGACACCCCACTCGGGCTGACCGCCGGCAACGCCATCGAGGTCGCCGAGTCGGTGGAGGTCCTCGCCGGCGGGGGGCCGGCCGACGTCGTGGAACTGACCGTGGAGCTGGCCCGGCGCATGCTGACTGGCGCGGGGGTCACCGGGGTGGACCCGGCCGAGGCCCTGGCCGACGGCCGCGCCATGGACGTGTGGCGCCGGATGATCTCCGCTCAGGGCGGGGACCACGATGCGCCCATGGCCACCGCCCGGGAATCCCATGTGGTCACCGCCGGCGAGTCGGGTGTGCTGACCCGCCTGGACGCCATGGCCGTGGGACTGGCCGCCTGGCGTCTCGGCGCTGGCCGGGCCCGCAAGGAGGACCCGGTCCAGGACGCCGCCGGGGTGCGGCTGCACGCCAAGCCGGGGGACACCGTGCAGGCCGGGCAACCCCTGCTCACCCTGCTGACAGACACCCCGGATCAGTTCGACCGTGCCCTGGCCGCGCTCGAGGGCGGCTACTCCATCGCCCCAGCGGGATCGGCGGAGGCCGGATCGTTCGTGCCGCGACCGCTCATCATCGACCGGATCGACTGAGGGCACCGCTGCGGCGGTCTCCGGGCATCCCGGGCACCGACCCTGAGCAGACCCTGAGAAGGCCCGGAACCGCCGAGAGGCGTGCGGTCCCGGGCCTGCCGTTCGCCTAGGCTGAACGAGTGCTCCAGATGATCGAAGAGATGGTCCTCCATGCCGCCGGGCAGTGGTGGATCCTGCTCGCGGTCTACCTGCTGTGCACGATCGACGGATTCTTCCCCGTGGTGCCCTCGGAGTCCGTGCTGGTGGCACTGGCCTCCATCTCCGGCACCGAGGACACCGTCTCCCTGTGGTGGGTCTGGCTGGTCGGCGCCCTCGGGGCCATCACCGGGGACCAGATCGCCTATGCCCTCGGCCGGGGGATCGGCATCACCCGGTTCCGGTGGATGCGCAGCCGCAGCGTGGTGCGCGCCGTGGCCACCGCGCGCACCGCCCTGGACGGTCACGGCGCGCTGGTGATCTGCACGGCCAGGTACATCCCGGGCGGACGGGTTGCGGTGAACTACACCGCCGGCGCCACCGGATACCCGCGGCTGAGGTTCACCCTGCTGGACATCTTCGCCGCGTTCCTCTGGTCGGGGTACTCGATCGGGATCGCACGGGCCACCGCCGGCTGGCTGGACAACACGCTGCTGCAGATCATCGTGGCGCTGGTCGCCGCCGCCGCCGTGGGCTGGGTGCTGGACCTCCTCCTGAAGAGGATCCTGCGCCGGCTGGCCGAGCGGAAGGAGGCGGCCGGCGAGGGACGGCGGGCAGAGGCCGCTACCGTAGACTCGCCACGTGACTGACGCGATCGAATTCTCCGCCCCCTCGCCCCTCGACGTCGATCTGGCAGCGTTGCCCAAGATCAGCCTCCACGACCACCTCGATGGGGGCCTGCGATCGGCCACCATCCTCGACCTCGCCGGCCAGATCGGCCACGACCTGCCCGCGGACACCGCCGACGCACTGGCGGAGTGGTTCGCCGAGTCCGCGAACGCCGGTACCCTCGAGCGCTACCTCGAGACCTTCGACCACACGATCGCCGTCATGCAGACGGCCGAGGGGCTGCAGCGCGTGGCCCGCGAGTTCGTGGAGGACCTGGTGGAGGACGGCATCGTCTATGCCGAGGTCCGCTGGGCCCCCGAACAGCACACCGCCGGCGGGCTGACCCTGGACCAGGCCGTCGAGGCGGTCCGGGCCGGACTCGACCAGGGCGTGGAGAACGCCGAGGCGGCGGGAACCCCGATCCGCGTCGGCCAGCTCATCACGGCCATGCGCCAGAACGACCGCTCCCAGGAGATCGCCGAGCTGGCCGTGCGCCACCGCGGTGCCGGCGGCTCCGGGGGATCCGTTGCCGTGGGCTTCGACATCGCCGGACCGGAGATCGGATTCTCGCCCTCGCGCTTCACCGAGGCCTTCACGTGGCTGGCCGGCCAGCATTTCCCGGCCACCGTCCATGCCGGTGAGTCGGACGGACTCGAGTCCATCAACGACGCCCTCGTCCACGGCCGTGCCCTGCGCCTCGGCCACGGCGTGCGGATCGCCGACGACATCACGGTGGAGTTCAACGCCGTGGACGAGAACGGTGAGCAGGTGGGCGAGGACAACGCCCTCGTGGACCTCGGCACCACGGCCGCCTGGGTCCGTGACCGCGGCATCGCCCTGGAGATCTGCCCGTCCTCCAACCTGCAGACCGGTGCCGTGGCGGCCTACGGCGGTACGGTCTCCACCCACCCGATCGACATGCTGGCCCAGCTGGGCTTCCGTGTGACCATCAACCCGGACAACCGCCTCATGAGCGGGGTCTCCCTCACCGACGAGCTGTATCTGATCGCGGAGGTCTTCAGCTACTCGCTGGAGGAGCTGCTGGACTTCCAGCTCAACGCCGCCGAGGCCGCCTTCCTGCCCCTCGAGGACCGCGAGGCCCTGGCCGAGCTGCTCGTCGAGGCCTGGGGCGAGGTCATCTCCAGCGGCGGGACCGGGGGCGGCCCGGTGCGCCTGGAGGCCCTCGACGACGAAGACGCGTGAGCGTCGCCGTCGACCGGCTCGTCTGGGTGGTCGGCCAGTTGCGGGAGCACTGCCCGTGGACGCGGCGGCTCACCCACGCCGTGCTGACCGAATACCTGATCGAGGAGGCCTACGAGGCCGTCGAGGTGATCGAGTCCGCGCCCCCGGCCGACTGGCCCGAGGGGCCGCTGGCCGACGGCACGTACGAGCAGCTGCGGCTCGAGATGGGGGACGTCCTCTTCCAGGTGGTCCTGCACGCGGCGATCGCCGAGGGGGTCGGCGGCTTCACCTTCGACGGCACGGCCCAGGCCATCACGGACAAGATGATCCGCCGCAACCCCCACGTCTTCCACCCGGACGGGACCCTGCGTGAGCCGCAGGACCTGGCGGCGGCGAACCTGGAGGACCTCGAGAAGAACTGGGAGCGCATCAAGCAGGCGGAACGCGCCGCCGGGGCGGCTCAGACGGATCCCGGAAGGCCGGGGCAGGGGCAGGGGCCCGACGCCGGCCCGCCGCCCGGCCCTGTCGCCTCGCCTGCCACCTCGCCTGTGGCCTTCGCCGAGGTCCCCGCCCACCTGCCCGCCCTGGCGGCCGCCGCGAAGGTCGTGGACCGGGCCGCCCGGCAGCCGGTGGACCCGCTGCCGGAACC
>NZ_JALDXU010000076.1:0-15918 GCF_032154715.1 Citricoccus sp.
GTTCACCTCAGTGTTGTCAGCCGTGTTATCGGCAGCGTTCACCTCAGTGTTGTCAGCCGTGTTATCGGCAGCGTTCACCTCAGTGTTGTCACCAGTGTTGTCCGCCGTGTTATCGGCCGTGTTCGCGTCCTGCACCTGCAGCGGCGCTGTGTCGGAGAAGTCACCGGACACACCCTCGGCCTCATAAGCACCGGGCTCGGTACCCTCAGGAACAGTGAGAGACGTCTCGAAGTCACCGTTCTCGTCCGTGGTCACCGTCGTAGCAGTCCCCGGAACCGGGTTACCTTCGGGGTCCAGAAGCTGGACGTCCACCTCCGCGTTCGGGGGGTAGCCGGTCCCGCCCACAGTGACCGTATCGCCGGGCAAGGCGGTATCCGGCGTTACAACCAACTCAGGAGTGTCCTGCACCTGCAGAGGTGCCGTATCGGTCACGTCACCGGACACGCCCTCGGCCTCGTAGTCGCCAGGAGCGGCGTCTGCGGGGACGGTGATGGGCGTGGTGAAGGAGCCGTTCTCGTCCGTGGTCACCGTGGTCGCGGTGCCCGGAACCGGGTTGCCGTCCGGGTCCAGGAGCTGGACGTCTACTTCAGCGTTCGGCGGGTAGTTGGTCCCCGCGACCGTGACCTCATCACCGGGAAGGGCGGTCCCCGGCGTCACCGTCAGTTCCGCTGCGACCTGCGAGACGCGCACGGTCGAGGATGCCAGGTTGATGTCCACGGCCTGCGTGCTGGGCAGCAGTTCCAGGCTCACGGCATTGACGGTCAGGGAGTCGTCTCCCAGAACGCCCCGCCGGGTCTGCTCGTTGATGGTGATCTCCACGATCTCATCGAGGACGCCCGTCAAGACCGGATCCAGAGTGCCGATCAACGGATCGACCACACCGGTCACCGTGCCGGCGATCTCATCCACACCCGCGGTCAAGATCGGGCCCAAGCCGTTTGCCAGCGGCGTCAGCAAAGCACCCTGCAGGAAGTTCACCACTGGATTGAGAACGGTGCCCAGAGGAAGCCCGAGCAGATCAAGGTCGAGCGTGATCTCGGGTTCACCCGAGGTGGTCCCTGCCAACTGGCCTAGGGTGCCGTTGACCAGGACCTCGCCGTTAGCCGCCGGGACAAGACCGCCCAACAGGGATAGCTCGATCGGGAGCGCGATGTTGACCTCCACCGCGTTCAGAACTTCGGTAACGGTCTCGGTGACCTTCCCGGACACACTGCCCAGGGCACCAGCGATCGCGTCGGTCACCAGGCCGATGGTCTCCGTGGTCAGGACCGATGTGTTCGGGGCCAGACCGTTGAGTCCACCGTCGGTACCGGAGACCAACTGCGAGAGGTTGACCGCAATGGTCCCGTCCGCGAGTGAGATGGAGACCAGACCGTTCTCGTCGACCAACGGTTCAGCCAACAGGGTTGTTGCAGCCTGGTCCAGTGCGGCATCCAGGCCGTTGACCCCCGCGGTGCCACCACTCAGGTCCAGGTTTGCCACCAGGGGAATGTTGATCTCCGTGGCGAGAGCCGAGACGGTACTGCCGATGAGCCCTTCGGAACCCACCAGGGCATCCACCAAGTCACCGGCACCGGTGATGGTGGTCCGGAGATCGGTGGCCAGAGCCCCCACTAGCGGGCTGTCGATGACGAGGTTGCCATCGGCCACCACGTAGTTCGACGTCGGATCGGCAGGCGCGGTCTGCGAGGTCGTGGAGGCGACCGCGCCGAGCTCGAGGCTGATCTCCTGCACGATCTCATCGGTCAGGCCATCCACACCGAGCTGGTCCAGCAGGTCGGTGAGGTTGACGGTGGTGTTGGCCGCCGGACCGGCGGCTTCCGCCACGTCCAGACTGACGGCGCCGTTCTCCCCGACCACGCCGGCACTCGCCGTGGACGAGCCCACGGTGGGAGAGGAAGCGTAAGAGCTGAGCGCCCCCAGCTCACCGATCTGCAGCAGCCCCGGGGTCCCCTCGGATCCCACGACCGGTAGCTGAAGTGCCCCGAGGTCAATGTTGAGCGCCTCCAACAGTGCGGCGTCGACGGTACCGGTAGCCGGGCCGACCTCACTGGGATTGCCGCTGGCTGCCTGTCCGACGGCGGCCAGGTCGGAAGCGAACAGCGACGAGTCGATGATCCGGGCCAACGCCTCGGAATCGTCTGACGGGGCGGCCTGCGCCGCACTCACCGGGGCTGCGATGACCGCTACGGTCACGGCTCCCGCCGCGAGGGCTCTCAATCTACGTTTTGGTGTTTGGACCTGCTCTTGCGCCATGTAATCCCCACTCTCAAAGGTGCAATAGATGATCGCCTCCGGCACAAAGGGATGAGGCCAAGACACATCAGGATGTCAGCAGGGTGTGCGGACGCGTGTCATGACCGTCCTTGAGGACGGAGACATAGCGGCATCCTAACCAGAAATGTGACGTTACTCACCGGTAGGACAAGTAACTTTACAAACGCCTCTTGAACCTGACATGCAACCAGTTTCATTGGCGATTGATTAATATTCTCCGCATATTAATGAGGGGTCACGGCTCCGCCCTGCTCGACGCATCCGAGAGCTTCGGCAGCGGCCACTGAGAAGTGATCACATCGGCGGGGCAAGTGAAAAGCCCGGACCCCATGAGTGGGGTCCGGGCTTTCGCCACATTCGGGCGCGATCACAACCGAGAGTCTCGATCGGCAGAGCGATTCAGTCTGCGAAGTACCCGCTGACGGCTTCCGCCCAGAGCTGGTGGCCGTCCTCGTTCGGGTTGACCTCGTCCGCCAGTAGGGACTCCCAGTCACCGGAGTCCTCGAAGGCACCCTCGATGTTGATCACCGGCAGCTCACGCTCTTCGGCAGCAGCGCGCATGGCGTCCCGGTTCGTATCCGCGTAGCCGACCCACGTGGGCTGCGCCGGGTTCTGTGCGGTGAGGACCACGGGCGCGGCATCCTCTGCACCGGCATCCAGGGTGTTGAGCAGTTCCTCCAGTGAGGAGGCCACGGACTCCGGGTCACCCCAGTGCCCATAGTTCAGGATCGTCAGGTCGGCCTCGGGTTCGATCATGCCGTCCAACTCCAGCGGGAAGCCAGGGGTGCCCTCGGCCGCGGAGCCGTTCCAGATGGTGATGGCCCGATCGCCCTCGCCGTAGGTGCGAGGCTCCACATACCAGGTCCCCGCCTCGGGGTTCCAGGTGTGGACCGTCACCGCGGCGTCCCCGCCGAGTTCCTCGGCCCAGCGGTACACCCATTCACTGCTGGTGTTGGACGTGGAGTCCCCGAGCACGTTGATGACGGAGTCGTCACCGCGGTTGACCACGGCCTGGGCCGCTGCGGTGACCGCGTCGACCGCATTTTCAGGCACCTCTTCGGACGCCTCCGATGCGGTGGGACTGGCCGAGGGACTTACCGAGGGCTCGACGGTCGCCGCCGGGGGCTCTGCAGCAGGGGCGGAGACATTGCTCTCGCGCGCCGCCTCAGCGTCGGTGCGGTAATCCTGCTGCTGGGTGAACAGGACCACCAGCAAGGCCACAATGGCCAACACCAGGACCACCAGTGCCGCCCATTGAAGCTTCGACGTTTCACCCAATTTTTCTCTCACAAGGGCCGATCCTACCGGCAGGGAAAGCCCTGAGCGCGACCTTTGAGCGGGACAGAGGACAAGGCAGCTCGGAGCGTTGGCTACCGTTCGGCCGCAGGGTAGTACCTCGGGCTGGTGGACAGGACTTCCGCGGCTTGGCGCAGGAAGAGCTGGACCCGTTGGCTGTGGTTCCGATGTCCCGGTGTGACCGCCACGATGTCCAGCGCCTCGGGGTGGCCATCCAGTTCCACAGCGGCATAGTCGAGTCCTTCCAGGCTGGCCATGTGCCTGGCCCTCTGGCTGAGCAATGAGCACCCCAGCCCTTGAGCCACCAGCCCCCTCAGCACCTCGAAGCTCGCGGTGCGGAAGCGGACTGTGGGGGCCAGTCCAGCGGCCGAGAACAGGGACAGGAAATACTCACCGGCGGGCTCGAGATCGAAGAGGATGAACGGTTCCTGAGCCAGATCCACCAAGGAGACCTCCCCCGCCGTGGCCCGGTGGTGTTCCGCGGGAAGCAGCGCATAGGGTCGAACGGATCCCAGGGGCACCACGTTGCCCACCTCCGTCAGCTCGTCACCGAACCGGTAGTCGTACATCACCGCCACGTCGCATTCGCCCTTCATCAGCTGGCGTAGCAGATCACTGCGGGACCCCTCGGAGAACCGGATCTCGATGGCTGGGTGGGATTCCGCGAACTCGGCCACGAGGCGAGGCATGAGCACGGGAGCGATGGTGGCATAGCAACCGATGTGCAAGGTCCCGGTGAGTTCCTGACCCAGCCGCCCGGCATTGTGTTCGAGGTTGTCCACATCCCTCAACAGCTGCCGGGCATGCGCCAGGATCGACTGGCCGTCCCTCGTCAGCACGAGCCCCCGGGCCTGCCGGATGAACAGCTGGACTTTCAGCGCCTTCTCCAGATCGGAGACGGCCGTGGACACCGCGGACTGAGAGAGATGGAGTTGCTGGGCGGCGGCCGTGACCGTGCCGAGTTCAGCGACCGCCGCGAAGTGCTCCAGCTGCCTGAAGGTGATGGTCATTCCCGGCTCCTCGGTCAGGAGGTGGACGTCTGGACACGGACCGACCCGGCCGTCGACGAGGAGTCGACAGCCGGGTCCAGTGGCCCGCACCTAGCGTAGGTGCAGGCTAGGCCCGGGCGGTGTCCGGCTTCGCCTCCTCCGCGTCCTTCGAGAAGGCCCGCGCCGGAGCCCGGTCAGAATCGTGCAGCAGGTCCACCCCGCGGGTCTCGGGCATGGTGTACAAGGTCACCAGGCCGATCAATCCGACGACCATCAGGGTGAACGCCGGCACCATGTTGTTCCCCGTGAGGTCGATCAGCCAGGTGTTGATGTAGGGCAGCGTGCCGGCGAAGAACGCCCCGGCGATGCTGTAGGCCATGGACAGACCGCTCTGCCGCGTGCGCGTGGGGAAGAGCTCGGCGACCGTCACAGCATGGGTGCCCAGGATGAGCGCCAGGATAGCGGCCAGCCCGAAGGTGGAGAAGAATCCGGCCAGCACCGATCCCTGGTTCATCAGCATGAAGAGCGGATAGGAGCCCAGGATGAGCAGGATGCCGGCGGTCACGAGGACGGGCTTCCGGCCGACTCGGTCGGAGACGATGCCGGACAGCGGGATGATCGCGATGGCCGTCAACGAGGCGACGGCGGACAGGACGGCCGCCTGGTCGTTGGGCATCCCCACCAATTGTTCTTGGTAGGTGATCAGATAGACCAGCACCACGTAGAAGGTGCAGTTCATGAAGATCTCGATGCCAATGGTCTGGAAGAACTGCTTGCTGTTGTGGCTGAAGACCTCCCGGATGGGAGCGGAGGACACGGTGTCCAGCTCCTGCAGGGCCTGGTATTCCGGGGTGTCCTCGATTTTGAGGCGGATGTAGAGGCCCACCAGGGCGAGCGGCACCGTCAGCAGGAACGGAATGCGCCAGCCCCAGGCGAGGACCTGCTCCGGGTCCAGCCAGAAGTGGAGCCCCGCGACCACCAGGGATGCCAGCAGGAAACCGAGGACGGAGCCGAACTCCAGCCAGGAGACGCCCAGACCACGCCGCTTGGTGGGTGCGTACTCGGCCAGGAAGGCCGCAGCCGAGCCGAACTCGCCACCGGCCGCGATCCCCTGGATGATGCGGGCCACCACCAGCAGGATCGGGGCGAGAATGCCGATCGATTCATAAGAGGGGATCAGACCGAGCAGCAGAGTGCCGGCAGCCATGGTGACGATCACGATCGACAGGGTCTTCTTGCGCCCGTACCGGTCCCCGAGATGGCCGAAGATGAGGGACCCGATGGGCCTCACGAAGAAGGCGACGGCGAAGACCGCGAAGACCGACAGCAGACCCGCCGCCCCATCCTGGGAGGGGAAGAAGATCACCGCGATCGTGGTCGCCAGATAAGCGTAGATCGCCCAGTCGAACCAGTGGACCAGGACGCCGATGGCTCCGGCGACGACGTTGCGTTTGAGTCCTGTCTTGGCGACCTGGCGGTCGGCTTCGGAAGTGCGGGACATGATGTTCTCCCTTGATCGGGTGCGTAGTGCCCAGAAGCTTGGGAATCAGGCTAAGTCTGTGAATGGTGTCACTACCATCGATATCTTTCGAGAGGTACCTCACTAAAATCGAAACCTCGGGTGACTATGCTCGTGGCCATGGCGAAAGCACCGTCCGACCTCACACTCAACCAAGTGAGGTACTTCGTGCGCGTTGCGGAGCTCGGCTCCATGACGGAAACGGCCGCCGAGATGTTCGTCGCGCAGTCGGCCATCTCCACGGCCATCGCGCACCTGGAGACCACCCTGGGTCACAAGCTGTTCGTCCGCCAACGCTCGCGTGGAGTGGTCCTGACCGAGCAGGGCACCACGTTCTATGCGGCCGCACAGACCATCCTCCGATCCGTCGATGATGCGGTCCATTCCCTCAGCCCTGAACGACTCACGGGGCAGCTGGCAGCCGGATGCTTCACCACCCTGGCACCCTTTTGGTTGCCGACGATCTATGAGGACCTGACGTCGGCACATCCGGCCCTCGACGTCCGGCTCCGTGAAGTCACCGGCGACCAGGTGGAGCAACTCCTTCTCCGCCGGGAACTGGAAGTGGCCTTGACCTACAGCTTCGACTACGGCCGCAGCATCGACTTCGAACGGCTCAGCGAAGCACCGGTGTACGCGGCCGTGGGGGAAGGCAGCCACCTGGCCGGCCGCTCCACGGTGTCGCTCGAAGAGCTCGCCGACGAACCACTCATCCTGCTGAACATGGGCAAGAGCGCCAACTACTTCCTGTCGATCTTCCAGGACGCGCACCTGCAGCCCCGGGTCCACGAGAGATTCGAGAGCTTCGAGGTGGTGCGCTCCATGGTGGCTCGCGGTCACGGATACACCATCCTGAACCAGCGCCCCGCTCACGACCTCACCAACGACGGCGGCCGCATCGTCCGGCTGCCCATCGACGGCGTGCGCTCGTACTTGCAGATCGGGGTGGCACATCGCGCCGACGAGTCGCTGTCCCGCAAGGGCGAGGTCTTCATCGAGGCCTGCCGTTCAATTCTCGGCTGACCGCTCCCCTCCCAGATCCGCGCAAACGATGCAGCGCACGTCACTGAATCTGTTTATCCGATGCAGATCCTCACTTACGAGTATTTGCTATCGATGTGGACCCTTCGGAGACTGAGTACCACTCAGCAGCGAAAACCGTGGTCCTCATCACTTGAGTGGGGTCAGTCAACCGGAGGTATGCATGTCGACCCAAGACACCGAGGTACTCATCGTGGGGGCCGGTCAGGCCGGCGTGGCCATGAGCGAACATTTGACCAGCCAGGGCGTCCCGCACCTGGTCCTGGAACGCCATCGCATCGCCGAACGGTGGCGGACGGAACGGTGGGACTCCCTCGTCGCGAACGGGCCGGTCTGGCACGATCGTTTCCCCGGCATGGAGTTCCAGGACGTGGACCCGGATGGGTTCGCCACCAAGGAGCAGGTGGCCGACTACCTGGCGTCCTATGCCGAGCGCTTCGACGCACCGATCCGCACCGGGGTGGAGGTCACGGCCGTCCGCAAGAACGAGGGCCGGCCAGGCTTCACGGCCGAAACGTCCATCGGCACCGTTCGGGCACGCTACGTGGTGGCGGCCACCGGCCCCTTCCAGAAGCCCGTCATCCCCGCCGTGGTCCCGGAGAGTTCCGGCCTCACGCAGATCCATTCGAGTTCCTACCGCAACCCCGAGCAGCTGCCCGAGGGAGGCGTGCTGGTGGTCGGCGCGGGTTCCTCCGGCGTGCAGATCGCGGCCGAGCTCCGGGCCTCCGGACGGCAGACCTACCTGGCCGTGGGGCCCCATGACCGGCCCCCGCGCAGCTACCGCGGCCGCGACTTCGTGTGGTGGCTGGGCGTGCTGAACAAGTGGGAGGCCTCCGCGCCGCCACAGGGCGCGGAGCACGTCACGATTGCCGTCAGCGGCGCCGACGGTGGGCACACGGTGGACTTCCGCGACCTGGCCCACAGTGGGATCACCCTCGTGGGCCGGGCCACCTCGTACCAGGACGGTGTCATGCATTTCGGTGCGGACCTCGCGGAGAACATCGCCCATGGCGATGCGAACTACCTGGCGCTACTTGACGAGGCCGACGAGTACATCGAACGCAATGGCCTGGACCTTCCCGAGGAGCCGGAGGCACGCCACCTCGGGTCCAGCCCTGACTGCGTTGAGCATCCCTTGCGGGAACTGGACCTCGACGCCGCTGGCATCACCTCGATCGTCTGGGCCACCGGGTTCTCCGTGGACTACGGCTGGCTGCACGCGGATGCCTTCGATCAGCACGGCAAGCCAGTGCATCAGCGCGGCGTCTCGGCGGAGCCCGGGGTGTACTTCCTGGGGTTGCCCTGGCAGTCCCGCCGCGGCTCCAGCTTCATCTGGGGCGTCTGGCATGACGCCAAGTACCTCGCGGACCACATCGCCATTCAGCGTGACTACAGCGCCTATCGCCCCTCTGGACCACCCACCACGGGCGAGTCTGCCGCGCGGCCGGTCTCGGCCGGCGTCGGCGCCTGACCCCACCGTCCGCACCCCACACCCGCTTGAGTCCACCAGGAGAGCACATCCATGAAGTACACGCGCATCCGTCCTTTCAACACCCGGGACACCTACCCGGAACAGAATCTCGACAATGACCTCTGCCAGGCCGTGGTGGCCGGTGGCGTGGTCTATCTCCGGGGACAGATCGGTCAGGACCTGGACACCCGCGAGTCGGTGGGTATCGGCGACGTCGAGGCCCAGACGGTCAAGGCCATGGACAACATCAAGATGCTCCTGGAAGAGGCCGGCGGTGAGATGGAGGACATCGTCAAAGTGACCGTGTACCTCACGGATGTCCGCTACCGCGAGACCGTCTACCGCACCATGGGCACCTACCTCAAGGGGGTCTTCCCCGTCTCCACCGGGATCGTGGTTCAGGCACTGGCCCGGCCCGAGTGGCTCGTGGAGATCGACGCCACCGCCGTCCTGTCCGAGGAGGGATCCAAGTGACCTTCTCGATCGCCGGGACCGACGGGTCCGGCCGGTTCGGCATGGCCGTCTCCTCGTCCTCCCCCGCCGTGGCGGCACGGTGCATCCACCTGCGTGACGGGGTGGGCGCCGTGAGTTCGCAGAACATCACCGACCCCCGGCTCGGTGGCGCCCTGCTGACCCTGCTCGAGGAGGGCCACGCGGCCCCGGAGGCACTGGAGGCGCTGGTGGCCGGCGAATCCACGCGGGAGTACCGTCAACTCGTGGTGCTGGATGCCGCCGGCCGGTCCGCCGTGCACAGCGGCGCGCACACCCTGGGTACCCATGCCGACGCCTCCGGGGCCGGTTGCGTCAGTGCCGGCAACATGTTGGCGAACGAGGACATCCCGCACGCTGCCTGCGACGCGTTCGCGCGCACCAGTGGGGACCTGGAGACACGGTTGATGGCTGGACTCGTGGCAGGAGTGGAAGCCGGCGGCGAAGAGGGGCCCGTCCGTTCGGCCGGCCTCTCCGTGGTCTCCGGCCACGGCTGGCGGGACACCGACCTGCGGGTGGACTGGCACGAGGATCCGATCGGCGAACTCGGCCGGCTGCTCCAGATTTGGCTGCCGCAACGCCAGGACTATGTGGTCCGCGGCCTGGACCCGGCAGCCTCCATCGGATACGGGGTACCCGGTGACGACCGCTGAG
The DNA here is from genome assembly GCF_032154715.1 of Citricoccus sp. Classification (GTDB taxonomy): domain Bacteria; phylum Actinomycetota; class Actinomycetes; order Actinomycetales; family Micrococcaceae; genus Citricoccus. The sequence continues at coordinate 9,737 of NZ_JALDXU010000076.1, forward strand.
ACCGCCGAGGCTGCGGACTCCCGTGTCCGTGACCGGGTCCACGAGGTAGCGCCGCAGCTGATCGCCCTGTCCGAACGGCTGCACGCCAGCCCTGAGCTCGGGTGGCAGGAACATCAGGCGGCCGCGTGGACCGCCGACGTCCTGGCCGCGCACGGATTCGAGGTCACCCGGAATTACCTCGACTTCCCGACGGCGATCCGCGCCGTGGTGGGGACGGGACGTCACCGCATCGGTCTGATGGCCGAATACGACGCGCTGCCCGGTCTGGGGCATGCCTGCGGACACAACATCATCACCGCGACCTCGGTCGGCGCGGCCATCGCGCTGGCCGGCGTTGCTGCGGAACGCGACCTGACCATCGAGGTCTATGGCACACCGGCCGAAGAGGGCGGCGGCGGCAAGATCGAGATGCTCAAGAAGGGAGCCTTCGCCGGCCTGGATCTGGCCATGATGGCCCACCCCAGCCCCGTCGACTCCGCAGAGGCCCGCCCCTACGCGGTGGCGCATTCCCACGTCAGCTATCACGGGAAGTCGGCCCATGCGGCGGCCTACCCGCACCGGGGTGTCAATGCCAACGACGCCTTTGTGATCGCGCAGGTCTCGATCGGTCTGCTCCGGCAGCAATTGCCGGCCGGAACCCGGGTGCACGGACTGCAGACGCGCGGCGGAGAGGCCCCCAACGCGATCCCGGAGGTCACCGAGGGCCGCTGGTATGTCCGCGCGGAGAACCTCGAGGACCTGCAGGAGCTGCAGGAGCGGGTGGAGCGCTGCTTCGAGGCCGGTGCCCACGCCACGGGCGCCGAGCTGAGCATCTCGCCGGAATCTGAACCCTATTCGGAGTTTCGCACAGACGAGCGCGCGCTCGAGCTGTACGTGAAGCACGCTCGCGCCCTCGGCCGGACCTTCGACGCCCCGCCGGAGCAGGCGACCATGAACCGCGCCTCCACGGACATGGGCAACGTGTCCCAGGTGGTGCCGGCCATCCACCCCTACATCGGCCTGGGCTGCTTCCCGGCCTCGAACCACCAGCCCGAGTTCGCGGCCCACTGCGTGGGCGAGGCCGCCAACCGGGCTATCACGGACGGTGCCACCGCATTGGCCCTCACTGCGATTGACTACATCGCTGAGTCAGGACGGTCATGAGCATGGAGCACCCACGAACGGACGGCCGCGCGCCGGACACCCGGACCGAGCGGGACAGCCTGGGCACCCGGGACGTGCCGCGGGAAGCCTACTGGGGAATCTCCGCGCTACGGGCGGTGGAGAACTTCCCCATGACGGGGCGAGGCGTCGGGACACTGCGCTCGATGGTCTGGGCGCTGGGAACGATCAAGCACGCCGCAGCCACCGCGAACGAGCAACTGAACCTGCTTCCCGCCACGGTGGCACAGGCGATCCGTGCGGCCGCCGAAGAGGTGATGGGGGGACTGCACGACGACCAGTTCGTCGTCGATCTCATCCAGGGCGGTGCCGGCACCAGCACCAACATGAACGCGAACGAGGTCCTGGCCAATAGGGCCTTGGAAATCCTCGGCCGCCCCAAGGGCGACTACGCAGTGGTCCATCCGATCGACCACGTCAACCGCAGCCAGTCCACCAACGACGTGTATCCGACGGCGGCGAAGATGGCGTTGGCGGTCGAGATCGAGGGACTTCAGTCCGAGCACCGGCTCCTCAGCGAGGCCTTCGATCGCAAAGCCGGTGAGTTCAAGGGAATCTACAAGGTCGGACGCACTCAGCTGCAGGATGCTGTGCCGATGACCCTCGGCCAGGAGTTCCGGGCCTTTGCGGCCACCTTGCGGGAAGACCACGCCCGGCTCGGAGAGTTCCGGGCGTACCTGCTGGAGACCAATCTCGGGGCGACCGCCATCGGCACCGGCATCACCGCCTCCCCGGACTACCGCCAGCTGGTGGTCAGTGAGCTGCGCCGGGTCAGTGGACTTCCTGTGGTCTCCGCTGAGAATCTGATGGAAGCCACGTCAGACGCCGGCGTCTTCATCCTGATCTCCGGGATGCTCAAGCGTACGGCGGTCAAACTCTCCAAGATCTGCAACGACCTTCGGCTGCTGTCCTCCGGGCCTCAGGGCGGCTTCGGTGAGATCACCCTGCCAGCCGTGCAGGCCGGATCCTCGATCATGCCCGGCAAAGTCAATCCGGTGATTCCCGAGGTGGTTAACCAGGTCGCCTTCCGGGTGGTCGGTGCCGACGCTGCCGTGACGATGGCCGTGGAAGCGGGGCAACTGCAGCTCAACGCCTTCGAGCCGCTCATGGTCCACGAGTTGTTCGAAAGTGTTGGGCTCCTGACCAGTGCCTGCCGCCAACTCCGGATGCGCTGCGTTGAGGGCATTGAACCGAACAGGCCCGTCTTGGCCGCACGCATGCACGAGTCGGTCAGCATGGTGACCGGTTTGGCGCCTCATCTGGGGTATGGAAAAGCGGCCGAACTGGCCCAGGTCGCGCTGCTGGAGCATCGGAGCATCCTCGACGTCGCCCAGGAGAGTGGCCTCCTCAGCCGTGAGGAATTGGACCGGGCCGTCGACTTGGCGCTGTTGGCCAATGACCGGTAGAGCTCCTGCCCGGCCCTGGCCGGCTCACTCACGGGAGCCCCGGCCGGGGCGCGCCATGACCCAGGACACGGTCCGGCCCGCCCAGGATGGATAATGGGTGGGTGAATCCACCCGACGCCGCCGGCTCCGGACTCCCACAGGCCACGCCTGTGACCCCGACCGGCCCCGCCAGCTGGGCAGGCTCCCCACCGGAGCCCGCCGACTCCGAGAACCACTATTCCCCCTTCGTGGAGCTGGAGCGGGACACCTGGGCTCGGCTGGCCAATGAGATGGAACAGCCCTTCGACCAGTCTGACATCGAGCGGCTGCGTGGCATCGGCGAGCACCTCTCCCTGCGTGAGGTCGCCGAGGTCTACCTGCCGCTCTCCCGGCTGCTGAGCATCCAGGTGGATGCGGCCGCCCATCTGCGGCGGGCCTCCAACGAGTTCCTCGGTGAGTCCACCCGGCGCACGCCCTTCGTGATCGGCGTGGCCGGTTCGGTCGCCGTCGGGAAATCCACCACGGCCCGCGTGCTCCAGGAGATGCTGCGCCGCTGGCCCAACACCCCCCGCGTGGAGCTGCTCACCACGGACGGCTTCCTCTACCCCAATGCCGAGCTGGAACGCCGTGGCCTCATGCAGCGTAAGGGATTCCCGGAATCCTATGACCGACGCCGGCTGATGCGCTTCGTGGCCGACATCAAGTCGGGTGCCCCGGAGGTCCGGGCCCCCATGTACTCCCATCTCACCTATGACATCCTTCCGCACGAGGAAGTGGTGGTGCACCGCCCGGACGTGCTCATCATCGAGGGACTCAACGTCCTCGCCCCGCCCCGGGTCCGTTCCGATGGCACCGCGGGCCTGAGCGTCTCCGACTTCTTCGACTACTCCATCTACGTGGACGCCAAGACCACTGCCATCCGCCAGTGGTACACCGAACGGTTCATGCGCCTGCGCTCCGGGGCCTTCGCGGATCCGAAGAGCTACTTCCACCGCTACTCCACCCTGTCCGACGCCGAGGCGATCGCCACCTCCTCGGACATCTGGGACCGCATCAACGGGCCGAACCTCACCCAGAACGTGCTGCCCACCCGCGGCCGCGCCAAGCTGGTCATGACCAAGGACGTGGGCCACACCGTCACCCGCGTGCTCCTCCGGAAGGTCTGACCATGCACAACAGCCGCTCTCTCCTGACCGTCGGCGTCCTGGCCCTGTTGCTGACCGGCTGTTCGACGACGGACGAGCCGCCGAGCGGGTCCGCCACTAGCAGTCCCACAGTCTCCACGTCGAACAGCGCCACAGCTGCCCCAACGGTGTCCGTCTCGCCGCCGGTCATGTCGAGCCCGGCCACCTCGTCCGCCTCGCCGGAGACGCCCACAGCCAGCGCCGTGCCCGACGAGTCGACGATGGACCACGGGTCCCCCGACTCGCTCCACGTTATGGTCAACAAACTCCATCCCCTGGAACCAGCCGACTACGCACCGCAGGACCTGCGCGTGCCGGACGTGCCGGCGTCGAAGGCCTCGATGGAACTCCGGGACGAGGCAGCCACAGCGGCCGAAGAACTGTTCGCCGCGGCGGCCGACGACGGCGTGGACCTGACCTTGGTCAGCGCCTACCGCTCCTACGGTTACCAGCAGGGCACCTACGGCGGCTGGGTGGAGCGCTATGGCCAGGCCGAGGCAGACCGCATCTCCGCCCGACCGGGCTACTCGGAGCACCAGACCGGCCTGGCCATGGACGTGGGCGCCGCGGACGGCGCCTGCACGCTCGAGCAGTGCTTCGGGGACACCCCGGAAGGCGCCTGGGTGGCCGAGCACGCCGCCGAGCACGGATGGATCATCCGCTACCCGGACGGCGCCGAGGACGTCACCGGGTACTCCCCCGAGCCGTGGCACCTGCGGTACGTGGGCACCGAGGCCGCGGCCGGCGTCGTGCGTTCCGGCGGAGTGCTGGAGACCGCCTGGGGTCTCGCCCCGGCTCCCGGCTACTGACGCCCGCCGGCGGCGATCAACGGGTCATTCGGGTGGCCCCGATTGCCGGTCCCTTCAGGTCCAGGGCTCCAGCTCCTCGTCCGCGTAGTACATCTGCTGCGCGCCCGTGAAGCGCACCAGGTACTGGTCCTTCTCCCCGTAGTACCAGACCACCACCCCGTAGATGCCCTTCAGTGGGCCGCCCTTCGTGCGGACACCGTCACCGATCTCAAACTGGCGCATGATCATGTTCCCCCTTCATCCGGGTCTTCCTGGCTGCTAACAGGCTCCCCGCAGACGCCGGCCACCGGTAGTGCGCGCCGGTCACCGAAGCGCATGACTCGTGTCATGCCGGGACCGGTGCCGGAGCGGTGCGCCGCCGCGGCACCACCCCTTGACCAAACCGTAGCCAACCGCCGGCCAGTGGACGGATTTGGGCGCCGAATCGCAACGCTCAGTGAGCCCGCCCACACTGTCCCTCCACCGCCGCCGAGCGCACAATTCTTCCACTTGGCGCTGCAATTGCGGTGCCCCGGGAAGAAGGCACGGCCATGAAGAAACCACTTGCAACCCTCGGGACCTTCATCCTCGCCGTGGGACTCGCCACGGGCATGAGTGCGGCCGCCCCACCCCCTGCGGCAGCAGCCCCGTACTGCGGCATCACGTGGGGCTCCACCGCCAAGTCCGTCTCCACCATGTCCAGCGCCCAGGTCACCCGGGTCCGCACCGGGCGGCACGAGTGCTACGACCGGCTGGTGGTGGACCTGAACTACAAGGTCAAGGGCTATGCGACGCGCTACGGATCCATCCAGGAGGTCGGCACCGGCACCCATATCCCGATGATCGGACGGGACTTGAGCATTACCGTCTACGCCAACGCCTACACCTCCACCGGCCGGCCCACCTACAACCCGTCCAACTGGGACAGCGTGGCCAACGTGGCCGGGTACTCCACCTTCCGGCAGGTGGCCTACGGCGGCAGCTTCGAGGGCCACACCGTCTTCGGCATCGGCAACCGCGCCCAGTTGCCGTACCGGGTGATGATTCTCGACGGCCCGGGCTCCGGCTCGCGGCTCGTCGTGGACGTGGCGCACCGGTGGTGATGCCCCTGACCTGCACGTCTCTGCGATAGAAAGACCGACGTCCCCGGCGTGTCACCCCCTCACGTGGCGACCGCCGGGGCCCGGCCGGTTTAGGTTGGGGCCATGCTCCAGGGATTCAGAGACTTCATCATGAAGGGCAACGTCGTTGATCTCGCCGTTGCCGTCGTCATCGGCTCCGCCTTCGGCGCCGTCGTCACCGCCATGGTCGATTCCGTGCTCATGCCGTTCATCTCCGGCGTGGTGGGATCACCGGACTTCGACTCGTTCGCCGTGGTCACCCTCAACGGCAATGACATCCGGTTCGGGGTGCTGCTGACCGCAATCGTCAACTTCCTGCTCATCGCCGCCGCCGTCTACTTCGTCATCGTGATGCCCATGAACAAGATGATCGCGATGCGCAACAAGAAGCTCGGCATCGACCCGGACGCCGTGGCGATCTCCGACGACGTCGTCCTCCTCACCGAGATCCGCGACCTGCTGGCCGCGAACCGCAGCGGCGGTGCCGTACCGCCGCGGACGGAGAACTGACCCACCGCCTGGCTCCCCGTCCCACCCACGCCC
>NZ_JALDXU010000077.1:0-15748 GCF_032154715.1 Citricoccus sp.
CCGGCGTCGTGCTCACTGACCGGCGTGGCCGGTCAGATCGGGTCAGCTCACGTCAGGGCAGGGTGACTGTCTCTGCTTCGGTGTCGAGGGACTTCGTCTTGGTCTCCGGGGCGATGATCAGGGCGATCAGCGTCAGCACGGAGGCGAAGGACAGGTAGTAGCCGACGTGGGCCACGGAGAAGTTCAACACGAGCCACTGGGCCACGAACGGGGTCAGGGCGGCGCCGAGGATCGAGGACACGTTGTAGGCGATGCCGGAGCCGGTGTACCGGGTGTTCGTGGGGAACAGCTCCGGCAGGACGGCGGACATGGGGCCGAAGGTCAGGCCCATCAGGGCCATGCCGACGATCAGGAAGATCATCATCTGCGTGGTGTTCAGCTCGTTGCCCTGGCCGATCGAGCCGGCGCTGAGCCACCAGCCGAAGGTCAGGCCGAAGAGGATCAGCAGGACGGTGATGACGATCAGCGTGGGCTTGCGGCCGAACTTGTCCGCCAGCCAACCGGCCACGGGCACGAAGGCGGCGAAGAACAGGATGCCGATCAGCTGCAACACGAGGAAGTCCGCGTAGGGCACGCCCAGGCCACTGACGTCGGGGGAGCTGATGGAGTAGGAGAGGATCCATGTGGTCATCAGGTAGAAGAGCACATAGGTCGCCAGCATGATGAAGGTGCCGAGGATGAGCTCCTTCCAGTTCTTCCGGAAGACCTCGCTCAGGGGGGCCTTGACGCGCTCGTCATTGTCCACGGCGCGCTGGAAGACCGGGGTCTCCTGCAGGCGCAGGCGGACGTAGAGGCCCACGGCCACCATGACCAGGGACAGCAGGAACGGCAGGCGCCACACCCAGGTGAGGAAGGCGCCGTCCATGTCCGGGTTCGTGGAGTCGTGGTTGAAGCTCAGCGTCAGGATCAGGAACAGGCCGTTGGCCAGCAGGAAGCCGATGGGGGCGCCGAGCTGGGGCCACATGGCCGCCCAGGCGCGCTTGCCCTTCGCCGCGGTCTCGGTGGCCAACAGGGCTGCGCCGGACCACTCGCCGCCGAGCCCGAGGCCCTGGCAGAAGCGCAGGATGGTCAGCATCACCGGGGCCCACAGGCCGATCTGGAAGTACGTCGGCAGCAGGCCGATGAGGAACGTGGCGATGCCCATGGTCAGCAGGGAGCCGATCAGCGTGACCTTGCGGCCGACGCGGTCACCGTAGTGGCCGAACAGGATCGAGCCGACCGGGCGGGCGACGAAGGCTGCACCGAAGGTGGCCATGGAGGCCAGCAGGGCTGCACCCTCGTCACCGGCCGCGAAGAAGATCAGCGGGAAGACCGAGACCGCCGCCGTGGCGTAGACGTAGAAGTCATAGAACTCGATCGTGGTGCCCATCAGGGACGCGATCACCACGCGGGACCGGGGAACACCCAGTTCCTGAGTGCCGTCGTCCTTGACAGGGACCGAGCCGGCCCGGGGGTCCGGGGTTGAGCTGCCTTGGGACAGGTCAGTGGACATGGTTGCTCCTCATGCAATGCAATGCAACGAAAGTGGCGTGCCGGCTTCCGGCCGGCGCGAAATGCGACCCGACGACTCTACGCGGGGGCGCCATCATGCGGACATGAGGTCCATATAATGAGACGACCTTGCCATGCGGCGGTCGTCAGGTCGGTTGCCATCCTGCCTGGCCGGATCAGGCGCGAGTGAGCCGGTGCGCGGAGCGACCCCGGCCGGGCGAGCACGGTCTCGGGAGCTCTAGTCCGCGATGGCGGCGATCGCCGCACCCGCGGTGACCGTGGCGCCCACCTCGGCGCTCAGCTCGGTGATGGTCCCGGACTTGTGTGCGGTCAGGGGCTGCTCCATCTTCATCGCCTCGAGCACCACGATCAGGTCGCCTTCGGCCACGGCATCCCCGACGCCGGCCGCGACCTTGACGATGGTGCCCTGCATCGGTGAGGTCAGGGTGTCCCCGTTGGCCCCGGTGGCGGTGGCGCCCCGGGCGCCGCGGGACTTGCGGCGGCGGGATCCGGCCTTGGCGCCGGTGGCCACGGTGGAGATGGCACCCAGGATGGCGGGCAGGGTGACCTCGACCCGCTTGCCGTTGACCTCCACGGTCACGGAGCGGCGGTCCTCGTGCTCCTCCTCGGCGTCCCCGGGGGTGCCCGGGGCCCCGGCGAACGGGGCGATGGTGTTCTCGAAACCAGTCTCGATCCACCGGGTGTGCACGGTGAACGGGGCTCCGTCTGCCGGCGCGAAGGCCGGGTCGGAGACCACGGCACGGTGGAACGGCAGGACGGTGGGCATGCCGGCGACCTGCATCTCGGCCAGGGCGCGGCGGGATCGCTGCAGTGCCTGCTCCCGGGTGGTGCCGGTGACGATCAGCTTGGCCACCATGGAGTCGAAGGCGCCGGTGATGGTCTCGCCCTCCTCCACGCCGGCGTCCACGCGGACGCCCGGGCCGGAGGGCAGCCGGAAGCGGGTCAGGGTGCCGGGGGAGGGCATGAAGTTCTTGCCGGCGTCCTCGCCGTTGATGCGGAACTCGAAGGAATGGCCGCGGACCTCGGGATCGTTGTAGCCCAGTTCCTCGCCGCGGGCGATGCGGAACTGCTCGCGCACCAGGTCCAGGCCGGTGACCTCCTCGGAGACGGGGTGCTCCACCTGCAGACGGGTGTTGACCTCGAGGAAGGAGATGGTGCCGTCCGTGCCCACGAGGAACTCGCAGGTGCCCGCGCCCACGTAGCCGGCCTCCACCAGCAGTGCCTTGGAGGAGTCGTACAGCCGCTGCTGCTGCTCGGCCGTCAGGAAGGGGGCCGGTGCCTCCTCGACGAGCTTCTGGTTGCGGCGTTGCAGCGAGCAGTCGCGAGTGGAAACCACCACCACGTTGCCGGCGGCATCGGCCAGGCACTGGGTCTCCACGTGGCGCGGGGCGTCCAGGAAGCGCTCCACGAAGCACTCGCCACGGCCGAACGCGGCGGTGGCCTCCCGGACCGCGGAGTCGAACATCTCGGGGATGTCCTCGCGGCTGCGGACCACCTTGATGCCGCGGCCGCCGCCACCGTGCGCGGCCTTGATGGCCAGGGGGAGTCCGTGGGTGTCGGCGAAGGCGAGGACTTCGTCCGCGTTCGCCACCGGGTCGGCGGTGCCGGGCACCAGCGGGGCGCCGACCTTCTGGGCCAGGTGACGGGCGGAGACCTTGTCCCCCAACTGCTCGATGGCGGCGGCCGGTGGGCCGATCCACACCAGTCCGGCGGCCTCGACCGCACGCGCGAAGTCGGCGTTCTCCGACAGGAAGCCGTAGCCGGGATGGACGGCATCGGCGCCGGAGGCCTGGGCGGCGGCGAGGATCTTGTCCACCACCAGGTAGGAGTCGGCGGCGGAGGACCCGCCCAGGGCGATGGCGTCGTCCGCCATGCGCACGTGCAGGGCTTCGCGGTCGGGCTCCGCATAGACGGCCACGGCGGTGAGTCCCTCGTCATGTGCCGCGCGGATGATGCGGACGGCAATCTCCCCGCGGTTGGCCACGAGCACCCGCGAGAACGGGCGGGCTGCGGTGGTGGCGGTCGGCGTCGGCTGGGACATCGGGGCGGGACTCCTTCATAAGCGTCGGCGCAGGCGGTCTGCGAGGGGCCGGACCCGACCTGACGCCGGGGCAGCCCACCTGCCGAGCCTAGACGCGGCCGTGGGTTTCCTACAGGATCCGGGGCGTTTTCCCCGCGCCGCGTGGCATCGGTTGTAGGAATCCCACAAACATCCTGCTGTTACCGCCCAGGCGCCAGTGCGGCCCCGCTGCGAGCGCGCCGGTGCGTTGCCACCGCCACGATCATGACGGCCAGGCCCACCACGGTCAGACCGGTGCCGAGCAACGCCGGCGAGCGGTATCCGAGCCCGGCGTCCACCACCACGGCACCGAGGAAGGCGCCCAGGGCGTTGGCGAAGTTGAACGCGGCGTGGTTCATGGCCGCGCTGACCGAGGGGGCATCGCCGCTCTCGCGCAGCAGCCGCACCTGCAGTGCGGTGGTGAAGAGGGACCCGGCGACACCGAGCAGCAGCACGCAGGCGATGGCGACGGCGGGGACGTGCGCCAGGGTGGCGAAGGCCAGCAGGACCAGCCCCAGACTGAGGACGCCGCCCACGGCGGACTTCTCGACCGAGCGGTCCACGAGCGGGCCGGCGATGAGGGAGCCGAGGGTCATGCCCACACCGAAGCAGACGAGCACCCAGGGAACGGCGGACTCGGACAATCCGGTGAGATCGGTCATCGTCGGAGAGATGAAGGTGTAGACCGCGAACATCCCGCCGAAGCCGATGGAACCGGCCACCAGGGTCAGGATGACCTGGGGGCGCTTGAGTGTGCGCAGCTCTCCGCGGATGGACGGGGTCAGCCCCGGGGCGCTGCGCGGGACCAGGGCGAATACTGCCAGGAGCGTGAGCATGCCGATCAGGGCGACCAGGCCGTAGGCGGTCCGCCAGCCGAACTGGGCGCCCAGGGCCGCCGCCGCGGGCACGCCCACGATGTTGGCCACCGTCAGCCCGAGCATGACCCGGGCCATGGCGGTGGCCCGGCGGTGTGGGGAGACCAGGGTGGAGGCGACCACGGCGCCGATGCCGAGGAAGGCTCCGTGGGGCAGCCCGGTGACGAAGCGGGAGACCAGCATCCACGGCAGCGACGGTGCCAGGGTGCTGCCGATACTGCCGATGATGAACAGGGCGGTCAGTGCCAGGAGCAGGCGCCGGCGTTCCATCCGGGCGGTCAGGGCGGCGATGAGCGGTGCGCCGATGACCACGCCGATCGCGTAGAGGGACACCGCGTGGCTCGCCTCGGTGATCGTGGCGTCGAATCCCTCGGCGATGTACGGCAGCAGGCCCATGGTGGCGAATTCCGCCGTGCCGATGCCGAATGCGCCGATCGCCAGCGCGAAGATGGCCAGCCGGGCAGTGGCCGGCGTGGGACTCGACGGCTGGCGCGCGGCGCCATGGATGGACCCAGTGGTGGCTACCTCGCTGCTGCGGGTCACGGTCAAGGCGGACTCCTGAGGGGATGGATCGGTCAAGGGCACAGACGCGAAGGAGGGCGACGAAGAATCGTCGCCCTCCTCGGCTCAGCGGGATGACCCGCAGACCCTCCACGCTAGACCGACGACCGATGCCGATGCACCCTGCGAGGCCGTTCGGCGCCTGTGAGAATGAGCACTCCCGTCAGGCAGCCACCGTCGCTGGCAGCCGCCAGGCGACCAGGACCCCCACCAGGAGCCCAGCGACGGCCAGCACGGTCGCGACCAGGAACGGGTCGCCGGCGTGCAGGGCGGGCGAGAAGCCGAGGCCCACGCAGATGGCCACTCCGCTGGAGCCGCCGAGCTGGTCGGCCGCGCGCTGCACGCCCGAGGCGGTCCCGGCGTCGTCGTCGGTCACGCCGCTGACCGCGATGTACTGCAGGCCTACCAGGCCGAAGCCCATGCCGGCCGCGATCAGCAGCATCGCCGGAACCAACGCCACGGCACCCGCGCCCAGGGTGGCCACCAGCGCGATCAGGCCCATCGCGGCTGCTGTGAAGGTCAGCCCCGCCAACACGCACGCCCGCGCTCCCCACTGGCCCAACAGGCGGGGCACGAGCATCGAGCAGGCGATCAGGGCGACCGCCAGCGGCAGCATCGTCACCCCGGCACCCAGAGGCCCGATTCCCAGCCGATCCTGCAGATAGAGCGTGAACAGCAGGAACGAGGTGGATAGCGCACCGCTGAGCAGCATCGTGGTCAGGTTGGCCCCCACCCGGGCGCGGTGGGCGAAGAAGTCCAGTGGCAGCAGCGGGTGGCGTGAGCGCGACTCCACCCGCACGAAGCCCAGGCAGGCCAGCACCGCCCCGGCCAGGGCCGCCGGAGCGAGCCACTCCGGGGTCCCCGGATCTCCCGCCTCGACCACCCCAAGGGTGAACAGCAGCGGGCAGGCGGTCAGCAGCAGGGCGCCGGGCACGTCTAGCGGCGTGGAGCCGCGGCGTACCGGCCGGTCTCGCTCCACCAGGAAGACCCCGGCCAGCAGCACCACCAGGATGAAGGGCACGGAGATCAGGAAGATCCACCGCCACCCCAGATGGGCGGTGATGATGCCGGACAGGACGAACCCGAGCACGAGCCCGCAGCTGGCGACCGCGGCCCACACGCTCAGCGCCCGTGACCGGCGGTCCCCTTCGGGGAACATCAGCACGATGGTGGCCATCGCGGCCGGCAGCGCGATCGCTTCGCCGGCACCCTGCAGCAGGCGCGCGAAGACCAACAACGCGAAGGACGGGGCCAAGCCTGCCAGCAGGGACGCGGCGCCGAATACGGCGGTGCCCGTCAGCAGCGTGCGGCGTCGGCCCAGAAGGTCGCCCAGACGCCCACCCAGCATCAGCAGCCCGCCACCGGTGATGGTGTAGCCCACCACAACCCAGGTCAGGGAGTGGGCGTCGACATCAAAGTCGGCACCGATCGAGGGCAACGCGATGTTGACCACGGTCACGTCGACCGCGATCAAGAACTGCAGCATGGACATGGCGCCCAGCACCAGCCAGGCGCGTGCCGGGGACGGGCGGGACCCGCGAGAGGAATGAAGGGTTGAGAACACCAGGTACTCCGTTGCAGAAGAGAAGTTCCCGGGCAGCATCATGGAAGCCGCTCCGGTCTGACGACGAAGCGGCTGGGCATCTCGAAGAGAGTCTGTAAGAGGCCCCGCCGCTAGCGGGGCGCCCTGGTCACTGCGGCACAGGAGGCCGCGGAAGCTGCTGACATGACGGCCACGCTATCAGCCGGCGCGGTCCTGCTCAGGCGCGGCCGGTCTCCCACAGGGCAGCCAACGAGACCCCGAACTCGGCCAGCAGGCTGCGCAGCGTGGAGACGGACAGGCCGATCACGGCATTCGGGTCCCCTTCCACCGCGGTGACGAAGGCGGCTCCGCGGCCGTCGATCGTGAAGGCCCCGGCGCACTGCAGGGGCTCGCCGGTGGCCACGTACGCGGCGATTTCTTCTTCGTCCACGTCGGCGAAGCTCACCGCGGCGCTGGACAGCGCGCCGGTGGCCGGGCGCGCGAGCGGGGCGCCGCCGTCGGTCCCGGACAGGGCGCCGGTCTCGGCAACGTCACGGCTGGCGATGTCACGATTGTCCACGACCCAGTGGCCGGTGTGCAGGTGGCCGGTGCGTCCGGACTGTCCCCTCCAGCGCTCCAGGGCGACCTCGGGTTCCCAGGGCTTGCCGTAGGCCACGCCGTCCAGCTCGAACACCGAGTCGCAGCCGATCACCAGGGCGCCGGACGCCTCGGGGTGCCCCGCGACGTCCTCGGACTTGGCCCGGGCGAGCAGTTGGGCGGTCTCGGCCGGGCTGGCCAGCGGATACTCCGCGGCGATCGCGTCCTCGTCCACGTCCGAGACCACCACGGTGAACGGGAGGCCGGCGGCCTCGAGGATCCGGGCCCGGGACGGCGAGGCCGAAGCCAGCACCAGCCGCGGTACCGGTGCGCCGCCGTCGTGCTCCTGGCCTTCGGTGGCCTCAGCTCCGGGCGCCGGAGCGGCGCTCACCCGAGCGCCCGCATCACCGCTCATGCCATCGCCTGGCGCAGGGTGTCCAGCCCCATGGAGCCCAGGCGCAGGGCCCGGGTGTGGAAGGCCTTCAGGTCGAACGCGTGACCCTGCGCCGCGGCGCGGTCGGCGTGCTCGGCGCGGATCTGTTCCCAGATGCGCTGGCCGACCTTGTAGGAGGGTGCCTGCCCCGGCCAGCCGAGGTACCGGACGAACTCGAACCGGATCTGGCCGGGGGAGTCGTTGAGGTGCTTCGTCAGGAACGCGAACCCCTGCTCGGGGGTCCACACGCCGCCGCCCTCGGACGCCGGGGCCTCGAAGCCGCAGTGCACGCCGATGTCGAACACCACCCGGGCCGCACGCATCCGCTGGGCGTCCAGCATGCCGAGGTGGTCGCCCGGATCGGTGAGGAAACCGAACTCGTCCATGAGCTTCTCGGCGTACAGGGCCCAGCCCTCACCGTGCCCGGAGGTCCACAGCCCGTTGCGCCGCCAGTCGTTCAGCTCGTCCTGGGCCAGCATGGCGGTGCCGATCTGCAGATGATGGCCCGGCACGCCCTCGTGGTAGACGGTGGTGGTCTCCTGCCAGGTGGTGAAGGAGTCCTCCCCGGCGGGCACGGACCACCACATGCGGCCGGGCCGGGAGAAATCGTCCGAGGGGCCCGTGTAGTAGACACCGCCCTCCTGCGTGGGGGCGATCATGCACTCGACCCGGTCCATCGGCGCCGGGATCTCGAAGTAGCGGGTCATCTCCTGCAGTGCGGTGTCGGTGACGCCCTGCATCCAGTCCCGCAGCGCCGCGGTGCCCTGCAGTCGGCGGGCCGGATCCTCGTTCAGGATCGCCCGGGCCTCATCGATGGTGGCCCCGGGCCGGATCCGCTCGGCGTCGGCCTGTTGGGCCTCGACAATGCGCGCGAGCTCCTCCTGCCCCCACGCGTACGTCTCCTCCAGGTCGATCCGGGCGCCCAGGAACTCCTGGGAGTAGAGCTCGTAGAGCTCCCGCCCGACGGCGTCTTGTTCCGGAGCGCTGCCCCGCACCTCCTCCTTCAAGAAGCTCGCCAGCCCCTGGTAGGCGGTCCCGGCCCGGAGTGCCTGGGCCTCCAGCTCGGTGCGCAGGAAGGAGGGCACGACGCCGGCCGCGGACGCACGCTCGAGCAGCCCAGGAAAGAAGCCTCCCAGGGCTGAGTGGGCCTCGGCCTGCTCGATGACGATGTCGACCTGGCGCTGGGCGGCGACCTGGCCGGCGTCGCGCGATGCCCGCAGAGACTCGGCGTACCCGGTCAGGGCAGCGGGCAGATTGGCCAGCCGGCCGGCGATCTGGGCCCAGTCCTGCTCGGTCTCCATCGGCATCAGGTCCAGGATGCTGCGGATCTCCTGGGCCGGGGAGGCCAGGTTGTTCAGCTCGGTGCGGCCGGTGGCATGGATTCGCCGTTGCAGCCCGACCCGCTCATGCAGGGCAGCGACGGTGACCCGGTCCACGTCATCGGCCGGGGAGAGCCGGTCCAGGTCTTCCAGCAGCACCCGGTTCAGCTCGTCTTCGGCGGCCGAGCCCGCGGGGGAGTAGTCCGCGTACTCGGTCTCGTGACCGGGGTGGCCCAGCGCGGTGGCCTCCTCGGGGTGCAAGGCGAGGAGGTCGGCGAAATAGCGGTTGGCCAGGGCGTCGATGTCACTGGGCTGGCGAGTCTCACGTGCAGAGTCGGTCATGGCAGAACCCTACTCGGGGTCATGAACCTTCGTGCTGTGGTCACGCGGGAAGAGCGCCTTGAGAGAGTGCGACTGTGCCCGTAGGGTGACGCGAACGACGACCGTGACGATCTGCCCTGACCGGCCAGAAGGAGACCCATGAAATTCGGCTCTGCCATTGTCCTCATGGCCCTCGGGGCCATCCTGAGCTTCGCGGTCCAGGACTCCATCGCCGGGTTCGATCTGACGATGGCTGGCTACATCCTCATCGCAGCCGGTGCCCTGTTGTTCATCGTGTCCCTCGTCCAGATGGGGGTCGCCAGCTCGGCCAACCGCAGGGTGAGCGAGTCGAGGACCGTGCGGGACCCGCGCACGGGAGAGTCGATCCGTCGGGATGAGACGCGCGACTACTGAGATGTCGTCGTTTCGCTCCGCCCGGCAGGGCGTCCACCCGGGGGGGGTGTGCTGCCTTGGACTCTGCCGACACTGGTCGTGCCTTTCCAAAGCTCAGGTCGGGATGCCAGCGTCAAGTCCTCACAGGTTTGGTCTACTCCTTGCGGACCATGTCGATTCCGGCTGCCGCGAACTGGCGTAGTGAAGCCTCCGGTAGGAAGGCCCGGATGAGCGCGGGCCCGATGCGGGCGAGATCTCCTTCGTCGCGGTATAGCAGGTAGATCGGCTCGTATCGTGGATTGAATTTCTGCTTGAACCGGTGCAGGGACGTGAAGCCGTAGACCGGCTCGAGGATTCCAGCGAGTTGGCTGAGCAGGTGCGCAATCTGATCGGTTTCGCCGCTGACATCGTGTGCGAGGGGTGCACCGGAGAGGGACAGGATTTGTGCTCCCTCCTCGACGAAGGTGCTGGCCGAGGAAGCGATGAGGAACTCCATGACCGGTCCGAAACCGCCCTCGCGGCGGCGCATCAGGTCGAGTGTCCATCCCAGGTGTTTGCCGGCGGGACCGTAGACGGGGAGCCAACTGAGAAATCCTTCGACATCTCCGGCTGCGGATACCGCTAGAGCTAGGCGGACCTCGGGGGCTTGCGCCTCGTTCATGGTGCCGAGGGTGAACCTCGTCTCGGGAAGGTCCTTTTCGCCCACCCAGGATTCGGAGATGGCTCGCAACTGCTGCTTGATGCCCCAAGACTCATCGGCGAGTCTCGTCATCCGGAAGGCGACCTGTTCGCGTTGTGCACGGTTCAGTGCTGTACGGACGTGGGACCAGGATTTCCCAGCGAAGGTCAGGCCAGGGAGGTCCACAATCGTGTCTTCGGCGATGGCGAGACTTCGCCACGATGGGGGGACGGCATCACGAGTGTGCACCCCGGCGCTAAAAAAGCATGGCACGAGTGCGTTTTGCTCGGACGCCTCGATGAACTCTGTGATGCTCGACTGCTGTCCTTCGGCCGGCCCGAGTGGATCTGCTAACGCGATCGCCACCCCGTAGTGCCTTTGGAAGGGCACGATGCCCGTCCGGGTCGAGAAGTACTCCAAGCCGTCCCACGTGGCCATCCATGACAGTGTCCCGCCTCCCTCGGTCTTGATGAGGGCTCGGACGTCTTCAACCGTGGAGGGCGGCAGTGCGTTCCTGCCATTCTCAGCGCCGAGTGGACGGCGCCGACGAGTTCGGAACGCACTTCGCGTCGCAAACAGGTAGACCAGGAAGCCGAGCCACAACGTCGCACTCAGGACAGCGTGACGAGCAACGTCTAGGTCTACTTGCACACTGGCCGGGTCAATCGCGATCACCGTGACGTACAAGCCCGCGACCACGATGTTGAGAGAGCCTACGCAGAGGGTCAGCACCCATGCCCATCGGCGCCCACGCCGTAGAGCGTTCGTGACGACCAAGATCAGGATGCTGTCGATGAGCACGTCGATCCACGGTCCATCGAACGCGTTCGTGGGCCCGAAGGGCCCGTTCGTCGGGATGAGAAGTGAGAGGATCTGGACGACGCCCAGAGCGAGGCTGATCGCGAAGGCGAGCAGCCGCCGGTCGCGAAGACTTGCTCGGTGAATGCGGAAGGAGCGAGTGACCGTGAGGACGAAGATCACCGCTATGGCATGCTCGAGGTCCGCCAGCGACCCGAAGAACAGCACTCCGACTGTCACATAGGCAACCACAGCAACCCACAGCCGTTGTCGCCAGGGGGATGCCAGCAGGGTTGAGCATGCAGCGATACAAGCGAGTGTGCCGGCGGACGGGCCAACGTCAAGGGCGACCGCCAAGGAGTCAGCCCACGGCCACGACCACTGCGCTGCTACGGCGACGATCGCCGAGGTGCCCAGCACCGCGATCAGTTGCCCCAGGCCGAAGTACAGCAACGCGACGCGAGTGCCGCGCCGCCACTCTAGTAACGCCATGCCAGCGAAGCTCACGAGAGTCGGCACGTACACTGCGGGGCTGACCACGAAGAACGACCCGACCAACGGAGTCCACCAGCGTCCTTCGAGAAGCGAGGGCAGCCCGTATGCCACGGTTTCCCACCATGTGCGGGACGTGATCGGGGACCAAAGTCCTTGGCCAACCAAGCCGACCAGGAGAACAGCGCCCACCACAGCAAGGGTCCCCGGCACTCGTCGTAGGGAACTCAGCCTCGACGGGCGACGGCTTGGGACCGGTTCGTTGGCGGCCGGATCAACTGTCGCATCGTTGGTGGAAGGGATGGTCACGGTGGACTCCGATCGATGTGCACAGGCGTCGATGAGACGAAGAGATGCTGTAGACCACGCTTCTGGAGATCATCTTCCAGATCGACACCGTCCTACCCTTAGAGGTGACGAAGTTGCTTCGCACAACGGCGAGACTGTCCTCTTCTCGCATGGGTGATCTGGTCCCCTCACCAACAGGATATTGAATGACACTGCGATGTCCAGGACCGGGCTCTGTATCTGCAGAGGACGAGGCGAATGATGTGGCTGATCGCACGTCGGCGACGGTTTCTGGGCGGTTCAGGTCCAGTACGACAGCGTCGTCCCTCTCTCCGCCAGCGTTGCGCGGCCCCATTGGCGCGTCCCTGGGGCACCGGTACCGATCGGCTGAGCAAAGCGTCAGGTCCGGAAAGCGCCGTCCGCGTTGCCCAGCTGAACGACGAGGAGGTACGACCGCCGCTCAGCGCTGACCGGCGGCGTGCTTCCAGGAGCCGGAGCCGGGGCGGGCCCACAGTCCGAGTCGGCGCCGGCGGTCCAGGGTGCGGTCCCGGTCGGTGCGGCCGGCACCCTCACGCCGGTGCTGGTCGGCCTGGGCGGCCACGGCGTGGATGACCGCGGTCAGAGCGGCAGTCTCCTCCGCATCGAGGTTGCCCTTGACGAGCAGGGCCGGCTCCGGTGCCCGGCCGGCGTCTGGGGTGGGGTGCTGCTGGTCCATCATGGCCTCCCGGGTCGTGTCCGTCACTATCGTCTCTGTGGCTGGCAGGATCACTGCCTGGTCCAGGGTGTCCCGGCCGCTCACAGGGGGATGTTCCCGTGCTTCTTGGCGGGCCGCGATTCGCGCTTGTGGAAGGTGGCCCGCAGGCCGCGCACGATCTGCGTCCGGGTCTCGGCCGGGGAAATGACGGCGTCCACGTAGCCACGCTCGGCTGCCTGGTAGGGGTTGAGCAGTTCCGCCTCGTAGCCCTCCACGATCTCGGCACGCTTGGCCTCCACATCGCCCCCGGAATCCTCGACGGCCTTGAGGTCCCGGCGGTAGAGGATGTTGACCGCTCCCTGGGCCCCCATCACTCCGATCTGGGCGGTGGGCCACGCCAGGTTGAGGTCCGCGCCGAGCTTCTTGGAACCCATGACGATGTAGGCGCCGCCGTAGGCCTTGCGGGTGATGACGGTCAGCTTCGGCACGGTGGCCTCGGCATAGGCGTAGATGAGCTTGGCGCCGCGGCGGATGATCCCGGAAAACTCCTGGTCCGTGCCGGGCAGGAAACCGGGGACGTCCACGAGCGTGATGATCGGGATGTTGAAGGCATCGCAGAACCGGACGAAGCGGGCGGCCTTCTCCGAGGCGTTGATGTCCAGGGTGCCGGCGAACTGCATCGGCTGGTTGGCCACGATCCCCACGGAATGCCCTTCGACCCGGCCGAGTCCGCAGATCACGTTGGGAGCGTAGAGCTCCTGGACCTGCAGAAAATGGGAATCGTCCACCACGTGCTCGATCACGGTGAGCATGTCATAGGGCTGGTTCGCCGAATCGGGGATCAGCGTGTCCAGCTCGAGGTCCTCGGCGGTGACCTCCAGCTCCTCCTCGAACGGGTCCACCGGTCCCTCGGCCAGGTTGTTGGAGGGAAGGAACTCGAGGAGCTCGCGCACGTACTCGAGGGCGTCCTCCTCGTTGGCCGCCAGGTAGGCGGCGGTGCCCGTGGAGGCGTTGTGCTGGCGGGCGCCGCCGAGCGTCTCCATGTCCACGTCCTCGCCCGTGACGGTCTTGATCACATCCGGGCCGGTGATGAACATGTGGGAGGTCTTGTCCACCATGATGATGAAGTCGGTCAGCGCGGGGGAGTAGGCGGCGCCACCGGCCGAGGGCCCCATGATGAGGGTGATCTGCGGGATCACGCCGGAGGACATGACGTTGTTGCGGAAGATGTCCGCGAACATCGCCAGGGAGGCGACGCCCTCCTGGATCCGCGCCCCGCCGCCGTCGTTGATCCCGATGACCGGGCAGCCGTTCCGGGCGGCGAACTCCTGGACCTTGACGATCTTCTCGCCGTTGACCTGGCTCAGGGAGCCGCCGTAGACGGTGAAGTCCTGGGAGTACACGGCCACCATGCGGCCGTCCACGGTGCCGTAGCCGGAGACCAGCCCGTCCCCGATGGGCTTCTTCCGGTCCATGCCGAAGGCGGTGGTGCGGTGCACCGCGAGGGCATCGAACTCGACGAACGATCCCGGATCCAGCAACAGCTCGACGCGCTCGCGGGCGGTGTGCTTGCCCCGGTCGTGCTGCTTGTCCACGGCGGCCTGGCCGGACGGCAGGGCGGCCTCGGCCCGGCGGCGCTCCAGGTCCTGCAGTTTGCCGGCCGTGGTGGTCAGATCCGGTTCGGTCACAGGTCCTCCGTCGGTTGGAACTTTCATACAAGCGGTGTGCCGGTGGTTTCGGGGCATGCCCCGTGAACATCACGGCCAAGGCCCCAGTCTAGTGACGCCCGGACCTCAGCCACTTGTAGGAACCGCACAAGATTGAGACCGGTGGCCCCCGGATTGGTCCAGCGAATGACCAGTACCACCCGCTATATCTAGAAGCATGACCATCACGTGGCTGGAGCAGGCCGACTCGACGCAGGAACAGCTCATCGACCAGGCCACGGCCCAACCGGACCGGTGGCCGCACCTGTCCGCCTTGGCGACCCTGGACCAGCGGTCGGGCCGCGGCCGCCGGGGGCGCGGCTGGACCACTGCTCCCGGCACGGCCCTGTCCGTCTCCGTGGTCCTGCGCCCGGATCTGCCCGTGGAGCACTTCAGCTGGGTCACGCTGGTGGCGGCCGCCGCCGCCTGTACAGAGCTGCGGAGTCTCGGCGTCCCGGCCCAGGTGAAATGGCCCAACGACGTGCTGACGGAGGACGGCCGCAAACTCTGCGGCATCCTCGCCTCGGTGCTGCCGGACCAGTCCGGGATCGTGCTGGGGCTCGGCCTGAACCTGGACTTCGGCCGCGGCGGGCCCCCGGTCCCCACGGCGACGTCGGTCGCCGAGTGGGTGCCCGAGGGCACCGTGCCCTCGGCGCCGGACCTGCTGGATGCCGTGCTGGTCGCGCTGTCGGCGCGCCTGGACGACTTCACCCGCGCGGTCCGCGACCACCCCGGAGAGGTGGACGGAGCACACCCGGCCGCGGCCGGCGTCGTGGGCCAGTTGGTGACCCTGGGCACTGAGGTGACCGTGCACCTGCCGGACGATTCCCGCCTGACGGGGACCGCGAGGGCGTTGGGGCCGGGCGGTACCCTCCTCGTGGAGCCGGCTGACCGTGGGAAGATGGACACAGCGGTGCCCGGCACCACTCGACGCGGCGACCTGCTGGAGGTTTCCGCCGCTGACGTGGTGCACCTGCGCCGCTGACGGACTGCAGCAGTCCGAGGCAACCCGACGATTCCTGGAGAGGACGGCCCGACGTGGGACTGAGGCTGGCACCCGGCGAGCAGGTACGCGTGCGTACCCGCTCGCACCCGCGTGCCCTGACGATGCCCGTCCTGCGCCTGATGCTGATCGCCCTGGCCACCGGCTACGTGCAGGGCTTCCTCGCCCGGCCTAACCTGGCGGACTTTCTGGTGGAGTCCCGCAGCTGGCTGGCGGTCGTGGCCTGGATCCTGGCCGCCGTAGCCGTGCTCTTAGGAGTCCTGCGCCCCGCCTGGCGCTGGTTCAACCGCCGCACCCTGCTCACCACGCGCCGCATCCTGCAACGAGCGGGGATCGGCGCGTCCAGGGAGCGCTCCCTGCACCTGCTCTCCGTCTACGACGTGCGCCTGCGCCAGCGCCGCGGCCAGAGGATGAGCCGCTCGGGAGATCTGCTGGTGGACCATGGGGCCGGCGGCTCGTGGGTGCTGGCGAACATGCCCGAGGCGGCACGCTTCCG
>NZ_JALDXU010000078.1:0-15651 GCF_032154715.1 Citricoccus sp.
AATCCCGACCGGTCGGGATTGCCCGCAAAGCGGTTCGAGCCGCGGTCAGCCGCGGTCAGGGTCAGATCAGTGGCGGATCAGCGGCGAGAGTTCACGTACGCGTTGCTGTCCTTGGAGAACGCGGTGACGAGCCACCAGATGTTCACCAGCACGAAGAGCACGGTGATCACGATGCTGATGATGCCCATGGTCGGTGCCACGGACATCATGAGGCCCATACCGGTCAGACCCCACAGAGTGAAGAGCGTGCCCAGCGCGGTCAGCACCGTTCCGAGGATCCGGGCCCAGTTCTTGACCTTCTTGAGGCCGAAGAACACGACCAGGTACAACACGATGGCAATGACCAGCATCAGCGCGCTGAGGCCGATGCCCACGGCCATGCCGAACTCGGCGCCGGCTTCCAGCTGATCCCGGGACATGCCCATCGTCTCCGCCTGGGCGTCAAGCTGGGCGTCGATGAGATCTGCGTTGCCGGCTGTGAAGATGCCGAGGGCTCCCGAGACCACGTAGATCGCCAGGGACGCCAGCGTCAGCATCTTCAGCCGGCCCCAGCTCGTGGGCTCGCCCATGGTCTGGCCGACCTCACCGGGGTTGTAGCTGCCCGTGCCGTACTTGGAACCCTGCTGGCCGGGAGCGGCGTAGGGCTGCTGGGCCGGGGTTCCATCGGGCAGCGGACCCGGCGCGGCCGGCGGCTGCTGCCCCGGCTGCTGGCCGGGCTGCTGGGAGCCCGGGGTGCCCTGGGGCTGTTGCGGGTTGTCGGTCATGAGATTTCCCCTCTCGTTGCGGTGGCCACCGAGGCGGCCACACTGTTCTTCGACTGGTTCGAACGGTTGGCTGGGTGGAAACGAACAACCGGCGGGCTACTCGTACCGCAGGGCCTCGATCGGGTCCTTCTTCGCGGCACGGGCGGCCGGCATGGTGCCGGCCAGGAAGGCGATCGCCAGGATCAAGGCGACGATCAGCATGATGGAGACCGGGTCCACGGCGTACAGGCTCAGCCCCGCCACACCGCTCAGGGGACCGTTGACCAGGGCGGCATTGCCGATCACGCCCAACAGTACGCCGAGACCCACGCCGATCACCGAGCCCATCACGCCGAGCATGACGGCCTCGGTGGAGAAGAGCCCGAAGACCTTCCCGCGCCCCATGCCCAGGGCCTTCATCAGGCCGATCTCCCGCGTCCGCTCCTGTACCGACATCAGCAGGGTGTTCACGATGCCGAAGCTGGCGGCCAGCAGGGCGATCAGCGCGAAGCCGTTGAGGACCCAGGTGACGGTGTCGATGATCCCGGTGATTACACCCAGCTGGTCCTCCAGCGTCAGGCCCATCAGACCCTCGTCGCTCAGGGCCTGCTTGATGGCAGTCTCGTTGGCCTCGAGGTTATCCACGGTGGCGACGGCCTGGACGAAGTTCTTCGGCTGCTCCACATCCAGCCCGGACGTCTGCACGTCGTTCAGCTCCTGGTTCAGGGCGCTGGAGGGCAGGGGGCTGCCGCCGACTCCGGAGATGGCCTGCTGGGAGACGCCGACGATCTCGGCCTCGACCGTCTGCTCCTGCTGGGCCAGGTCCTTGAGCCCGATCGTGACGGTCTGGCCGATGACCTCGTTCGGGTCCTCCGTGCCGAAGGCCGAGAGCCAGGTCTCCGGCACCGTCAGTTCCATGGCCTGCGGGTCCGGAGTGGTCCCGGCCTCGAGCTCCATGCCGGCGGCGTCCGAGGGGAAGCCCAGGGACTGCAGCACGAACTGGTCACCGTCCGCGGTCTCCAGGTAGTCAGCGGTGACGAAGACGATGGGTTCCACATCGGTGATCCCGTCGATGCCCTCGATCGTGGCGATGTCGTCCTCGGTCAGCATCTGCATGCCGAAATCGCCGGTGGCGCCCGCCTCCTCGGGGTCGTACTCCTGCGGCTCACCGTTGGTCGGCATCTGCTGGGACGGGTCCATCCCGGGCATGACGAACATCTGGTTGGTCTGGCCGAAGCCGGCGACCATGGAGTCCACGTACTTGTTGATGCCGGCGCCCAGACCCGAGGTGAGGGTCAGGGTGAAGGCACCGATGACGATCGCGATGACCGTCAGGAAGGTCCTGGTCTTGGACCGCATGGTGTTGCCCAGCGCGGTGCGGACGACGTCGACGTTCCTCATGCCTGCCCCTCCTCGGTCTCGATGCCCGTCTCGGCGTCCCGACCGGGGGCGGGTGACCCGTCCACCGGCGCGGGCGCGGCGTGCTTGCCGTGTCCGCCCACCTGGCGGGAACCCTCACGGGAGGCCTGCCCGACGCCGGCCCCGGCGGCCTTGGCCGCCTCGCCCCGGTCGTCGGCGACGATGAGACCGTCCTGCATCAGCAGGCGGCGGTCGCAGCGGGCGGCCAGGTCGTCGTCGTGGGTGACGACGACCAGGGTGATGCCCCGGTCACGGTGCAGCCCGAAGAGGATGTCCTCCACGACCTCGCCGGTGGCGGTGTCCAGGTTGCCGGTCGGCTCATCGGCGAAGAGCACCGTCGGTGAGTTGATGAGGGCACGCGCGATGCAGACGCGCTGCTTCTGTCCGCCCGAGAGGTCGTTGGCCTTATTCTTGGCCTTGTCCGCCATCTCCAGCTGCTCCAGGACCTCCATGCCGCGGCGCTTGCGCTCGGAGGCGGAGACGCCGGCAATCTTCAGCGGCAGGATGACGTTCTCCAGCACCGTCTGGTTGGCGTTGAGGAAGAACTGCTGGAACACGAACCCGAAGGTCTCATTGCGCAGGGCGGACACCTGGGCGGGCTTCAGCTGACTGACGGGGCGGCCCCCCATGGCGACCACGCCGGAGGTCGGCTCGTCGAGCAGCGCCAGCAGGTGCATCAGGGTGGACTTGCCGGAGCCGGACTTGCCGACGATCGCCACCGATTCGCCCTCGTGGATTTCGAACGTCAGGCCTTTGAGGGCGTCGAAGCGCGATTGGCCCCGACCGTAGACCTTGACCAGGTTCTCGGTCTCGAGAACGGGTGCTGACATGGGTGACCTTTCGTGGCGACTATCATCTGGGTGAGTTTCCACGCCAGTATGTCAGGTCACTCCCGCCCGGACGGTGCCGCAACGGGCAATCGCCCGAACTGATGACACGTGTCACGGCTGCCCGTGACACGTCTCAGCGCTCGGCCAGCACGCCCCTCAACGACTGGGCGGCTGGAAGCCCATCTTCGCGTAGACGTCGGCCAGCACCGGTCCGGCCACCTCGCGGGCCTTGAGGGCCCCCTGGGCCAGCAGGCGATCCAGCTCGGCCGGGTCGTTCAGCAGCTCCAGCGCGCGGGTCCGGATCGGGGCCAGCCGCTCGACGACAACCTCGGCCAGGTCCACTTTGAGGTGCCCGTACATCTTACCGATGTAGGCCTCCTCCAGCTCAGGGACCGTCCGCTCGCTGAAGGCGGCGAAGATCGAGAGCAAGTTGGATACCCCCGGCTTGGCCTCGCGGTCGAAGCGGACCTCGGTGCCGTCGTCCGTCACGGCGGACTTGATCCGCTTGGCGATGACTTTCGGGTCGTCGAGGAGGTTGATGAGGCCGTTCGGGGACTCGGCCGACTTGGACATCTTGGCCGTGGGGTTCTGCAGATCGTAGATGCGCGCCCCGTTCTCCGGGTAGAAACCGGTGGGCACTACGAAGGTCTCGCCGAAGCGGGTGTTGAACCGCTGGGCGAGGTCCCGGGTCAGCTCCACGTGCTGGCGCTGGTCATCACCCACGGGGACGCCGTGCGGCTGGTACAGCAGGATGTCCGCGGCCATCAGCATGGGATAGGCCAGGAGCCCGACGCCGGCCGCCTCCGCGCCCTGCCGCGCCGCCTTGTCCTTGAATTGCGTCATCCGCTGGGCCTCGCCCATCCCGGTCATGCACATCAGGATCCACGCGAGCTGGGCGTGCTCGGGCACCTGGGACTGCACGAACAGGGTGGAGCGCTCCGGGTCGATCCCGCCGGCGATGAACTGGGCGGCCGCCACGCGCGTGCGCTTCACCATGGCCTCCGGGTCCTGGGGCACCGTGATGGCATGCAGGTCCGGGATGAAGAAGTAGGCGTCGAAGTCGTCCTGGACCGTCACCCAGTTGACCAGCGCCCCGAGGTAGTTGCCCAGGTGCAGCGAGTCCGCGGAGGGCTGCATGCCGGAGAGCACGCGGTGGCGGGTCCCGGCGCCGGCCAGGTGAGCCGTCTTCGCGGTGTCCTGGGCCAGGACATCCGCCGGAGTGGGAATTGCGGTCATCGGGCGATCCTCAGAACTGGTAGTCGACCACGAGGGGCGCGTGGTCGGAGAAGCGGGTGTTCCAGCTGGGGGCACGGTCCACCACGGCGCCGGTGGCCTTGGCGGCGAGCTCCGGGGTGGCGGCCTGGTAGTCGATGCGCCAGCCCGTGTCGTTGTCGAAGGCCTGGCCGCGCATGGACCACCAGGTGTAGGGCCCCTCCACGTCTCCGGCGAGCTGACGGGCCACGTCCACGTAGCCGATCTCCTCGCCGAAGAACCGGTCGAAGTAGGCACGCTCCTCGGGTAGGAAGCCGGCCTTCTTGGTGTTGCCCTTCCAGTTCTTGATGTCCCGCGTGGTGTGGCCGACGTTGAGGTCACCGGTGAGCACGGCGTAGTCCTTGCTGGCCCGCAGCTCGGGCAGGTACCGGATCATCTCGTCGAGGAAGCGGTACTTGTCCACCTGCTTGGGCGTGCCGACGTCCCCCGAGTGGACGTAGGCCGAGATGACGGTGAGGGTCTTGCCGTCCGGTGCGGTCAGATCCGTCTCGATCCACCGCCCGGAGTCGTCGAAGTACGGGTCGCCGATGCCCACTCGCGTCTCACGGGGCTCCAGGGTCGTGGCGATGGCGACGCCGGCCCGGCCCTTGGCGGCGGCCTCGGTCTCCACCACGTGCCAGTCCTGGCCGGTGATCTCCTCGAGGAGGTTCTCCACGATCTCCTTCGGCGCGCGGACCTCCTGCAGCGTCAGGATGTCGATGCCGCGGCCGGCGAACCAGGCGCCCATGCCCTTGCGGTGGGCGGCGCGGATGCCGTTCACGTTCACGGTGGCCAATCGAAGCGCGCCGTCCGCCTTGGGGGCGTGGGCATTCGCGTGGGCCACGGGCGCGGGCTGGCTGTCGGTCTGGCGGTCGAGCTGGGGTGCGGTATCGGCAGAAGTCACGCGTGCCAGCCTATCGCCGATCCGTCCCGCAGTGGGTTCTGCGGCGGGCAGGAGGAGATCAGTTGATGACTTCCCCGGTGATCGGTCCCTCGGTCCCCGCGGCACTGGCCGTCCCGGACTGGGCCGCGCGGCCCGAGGTCGGCGCGGATTCCTTGATCATCTCCCGGGCGTTGGCGGAGGTGATGTGGATCGTCTCGAGGGCACGCGCGATCATGTCCGCGTCCGAGTCGGCGCCCTTGGACAGCTCCTCGGTGACCACGCGGGTCTGCACCTGGACGATCTTGAAGGAGTGGTCCAGCTTGGTGTCCCGCATCGGGTCGGCTGACATGCCCTCGGCAGCTCCAGCCCGGCCCGATGCACGGGACGTGGAGGAGGGCGCGGGCGGGATGTCCTTCTCACCCACGCGCGGAGCGAGGGAGGCGGAGAGGTCCTTCATCCGGCGGTCCACCGATCGTGCACCACGCCGCACCCCGAGAACCACCAGGGCGGCCAGCGCGAGCCAGCCGGCGGAGATGACCACCAGCAGCCATCCGATCACGTCATTCTGATTGGCGGCGAAGAGCAGCGCCACGAGCAGCACGACCACCATGACGGCGAACGTGATGCCACTGCCCTTCGCTCCCCAGCTCCTGCCCTTGGCGGCACCGGGACGGCCGGACTGACGGTCGGTTCCACTCTCCACTGCATCCATGGGTCGATTATCCCGCATGTGACGGCGCGTGGTGTTCCGGCGGGGTTCTGATCGCCACCGGCTTAGTCTGGATCTCATGTCCCAGTCGCCGCGCCGCCTCGCCCACGGGGGTCCTGACTTGACTCCGGGCGGGCCCGCCGTCTCCGGCGGGCTCTGGAACCGGGGCTTCGTCCTCGCCTGCCTGGCGAACATCATGATGTTCTTCAACGTGCACTTCCTGCTGTCCACCGTGGCCGCGTACACGGTGGCCCGGTTCGCGGTGGGCGACTCCGTGGGGGGTGCCGTGGCCTCCGTCTTCATCGTGGGCACCCTCATCTCACGGCTGCTGGCCGGTCCCCTGATCGAGCGCTTCGGTTCCCGCCTGCTGCTGCTGGTGGGATTCATCGCCTTCATCGTGGCACCCCTGCTCTACTGGGCCTCCGGAGCGGTCTGGGCGCTGTTGCTCGTGCGCGCCGTCCACGGACTGGCCTTCGGGGTCTCCTCCTCCGTCATCGCCGCGGCCGCCGTGAACCGCGTGCCCGGGACCCGGATGTCCGAGGGCACCAGCCACTACTCGTCCTCCACGCTGATCGGGGTGGCCGCCGGGCCGATGGTCGGCCTGGCCCTGGCCGGGACGGGCTTCGGCACCGTGGCCCTCATCGCCTCGGCCGTCTCCCTGGCCGGCCTCGTCATCGCCCTGTTCATGGATGTGCGCCCCCGGCAGGCGGAGCCGGCTCCCGAGGTTCCGGCCGTGGTGGAGACCGATGGTGCCGCCACCGCGACCGTTGCCGCCCAGACCGGCAGCGCACCTCCCGAGGACGCCCGCCCGTGGTGGGCCCGCTACGTGGAACCCGGCGCCGCCCCCACCGCCGCCATCGGGGCCCTGTACTCGCTGGGCTACGCGGGCATCGTGACCTTCCTGGCCACCCTGGTCTCGGAACGTGACTTCGGCACCGTGGCCAGCCTGTTCTTCGCCGTCTACGCCGCCACCGTCCTGGCCTCCCGGCTCTTCACGGGGCGGTTGATGGACCGCCGGGGCGCCAACATCGTGATGATCCCGGCGTTCCTGCTCTTCGCGGCCGGATTGGCGACCATCGCCGTGGCCGGCACCGTGGCGGGACTCCTGGTCGCGGCGGTCCTGGTGGGCCTCGGCTACGGTCAGCTGCAGTCCGCCGGTCAGGTCATCTGCGTGACCCAGGTACCCCGCGAACGGGCCGGCATGGGGGCCTCCACCTACTTCCTGGGGATCGACGCCGGCATGGGCCTGGGCCCGCTGCTCGCCGGGGCGTTGGTCCAGTGGTGGGGCACCACCGGCCTGTACTGGGTCCTGGCAGGGTTCCTGGTGGTGCTCGTCCCGGTCTACTGGGTGGTCCAGGGGCGCCACCTTCACCGGGGGCGGTCATGACGGCACACCGCCCCGCGCCGCGGCCGGCCCAGCCCGCCGGCGGGAACAAGATCCTCGTGGTGCTCCTGGTGCCCCTGTTCATGTCCCTCATGAGCGTCAGCGTGGTCAACGTGGCCCTGCCGGCGATCGAGGGCGGCCTGAACGCCAGCTCCGCCGACCTCCAATGGGTCCTGGCCGGCTACGCCCTGTCCTTCGGCGTGGTCCTCGTGGCTGCGGGCCGTGCCGGCGACCTCTGGGGGCGCAAGCCGATCTTCATCGCCGGCATCCTGCTGTTCACCCTGGGATCACTGGCCTCAGGCCTGGCGGTCGACCCCCTCATGCTCAACCTGTCCCGCGTCGTGACGGGTCTGGGGTCCGGACTGCTCAATCCCCAGATCATCGGCATCATCCAGAACGTCTTCCAGGGCCGGGCCCGCGGGCGCGCCTACGGGCTGTTCGGCACCGTGGTGGGACTGGGCGTGGCCATCGGGCCGACCCTGGGCGGGGTGATCCTCGGCGCCCTCGGCCCCGAGTGGGGATGGCGCACCACGTTCCTGGTCAACGTCCCCTTCGGCGTGCTCTCCGCCGTCCTGGCCGCCGCCTGGCTCCGCCCGCCGGCACGGGACCGCTCCGAGGAGGCCCGGCGCAGTCTGGGAGCCCTGGACCCGGTCGGCGCAGTGCTCCTGGCCGCCGCCGTCGTCTGCCTGATGGTCCCGTTCATCCTGCCCGGCACGTGGCTCCTGCTGGCCGCGGCGGCGGTGCTGCTCGCGGCCTGGTGGCTGTGGGAGCAGCGCATGAAGGCGCGGTTCCCGTCCACCGGACGCGCGCCCATGGTGGACCCGGCCCTGTTCCGCATCCCCTCGTTCAGCTACAGCACGGTGGCCACGGCCTTCCTGCTGGGAGCCATGCCCGGGCTGTGGGCCGTGCAGGCGATCGTGACGCAGCAGGGGCTCGGACACTCCGCGCTGGCCGCCGGGATGACCTCGCTGCCCACGGCGCTGGCGGTCATGGTCCTCTCACCGTGGATCGGCAGCCACGTCCACCGACGCGGGCCCCTGTTCGTGGTGGCCGGAGCCGTACTGGCCCTGGGGGCGGTGGCCCTGGGCATGGTCGCGTTCCACCAGATCGCCCTCGGGGCCTGGCCCTTCTGGACGCTGGCCCTCTGCCTGTTCCCCTTCGGACCGGCCCAGGCGCTGCTGATGACCAGCTCCCAGGTCCTGACCATGCACGAGGTTCCACCCCACGCCGCCGGGGCCGCCGGCGGCGTCTCCCAGACGGCCCAGCGCGTGCTGACCGCCACCGGGCTGGCCGCCGTCACCGGTGCGTTCTACGCCTCCCTGGCCGCGTCCGGCACCGGCGCCGCCACGGACGGTGCCGGTGACTCGGCCGCTGATGCGGCCGCCGTGGCCGTCTCCTATGGAGACGCCGCTGACACGGCCCTGCTGGTGGTCATGGGACTCCTGGCCGTTACCCTGGTCGCGGGCGTGCTCGACTACATCCGCCGGTACCGCGGCGGCACCCTGGTCCTGGAGGACTAGGGGCATGCGGCCACGAGGTTGGTGACACTCATCCCATGACGCGCCGTGGTTCGCACCGCCCCGTCCGGCTGCTCCTGGTCCTGGTTCTGCTGGGGGCCCTGGCAGCAGTGCTGGTGGTCTGGGGGCCCAGCTGGTCCAGTCGCCTCACCCTGGAGGGCGTTCCCTGGCTGGGGCCGGAGTGTGTGGTGCAGACGGCCGGAGGTGAGGTCGGGCTCGACCGTGGGGAAGCGCAGCGGGCCACGACGGCGGCCGCGATCCGGGGCCGCGGGCAGGAGGCGGACACCGCCGGTATCGATGAGGCGGTACTGCAGCGGCTGGCCGAGGGACCGCCCGGGGATGCCGGCCCGAGCCTGAGCTGCCGTGGCTCCGCTGCCAGCGACCTGGTGGAGCAGCAGCTGACGCCCACCGGCCTGACGCCCCGGGCGGAGCGGCTCCGCGAGGCGATGGCCGACGTGTTCGGTGACCAGGACCTCGGAGGGTTCGCCCCGGGCGGAGTGAACAGGGCTGGGGAGTCGACACACAACGACGGCCGCGCCATCGACGTCTTCTTCCGCCCCGTGACCGAGGAGAACCGACGCCAGGGGTGGCTCCTGGCGCATTGGCTGGTCGCCCATGCCGAAGACCTGGACGTCCAGTACGTCATCTTCGACGACCGGGTCTGGAGTGCGCGCAGTGCACAAGGGCAGTGGTGGGACTACGACGCGCCGGCCCCCGGCAACGAGATCCTGCGCCATCTCGACCATGTGCACGTCGACGTCCTCCGTGGGAATCCTGGCTAAAGCAGGAAACCGGAAAACAGGGCCTTCGGCTATCAGCCCCGGGCTGCGACGGTGCGTTCGGCGGCCTCCACCACGTTGGCCAGAAGCTCCACCCGGGTCATCGGCCCGACGCCGCCGGGGTTGGGGGCCATCCAGGACGCCTTCTCGGCGACGGCCGGATCCACGTCACCCGTGATCCTCGCCTTGCCGTCCTCACCCGTGACCCGGGAGACGCCCACGTCCAGGACGACCACGCCCTCCTTGACGTCCTCGGGCTTGACCATGTGGGCCACGCCCGCGGCGGCGATGATGACATCTGCCCGGGCCAGCTCCGCCTTGAGGTCCTGGGTGCCGGTGTGGGCCAGGACCACGGTGGCGTTGACGTCTCGGCGGGTCAGCACCAGGCCGGCCGGGCGGCCGATGGTCACACCGCGGCCGATGACCAGCACGAGCTTGCCGGCCAGCTCGATCCCGTAGTGCTTCAACAACTCCACGCAGCCCTTCGGCGTGCACGGCAGCGGGGAGGCCAGCTCTCCGCCTACGGAGGCCACCAGCCGGCCCAGGTTCATCGGGTGCAGGCCGTCGGCGTCCTTGTCCGGGTCGATGGCCTCCAGGATCCGGTCCGTGTCGATGTGCTTCGGCAGCGGCAACTGCACGATGTAACCGGTGCATTCGTCATTGGCGTTCAGCTCCTGGACCACGGCGAGGAGTTCCTCCTCCGTGGTGGAGTCGGGCAGGTCACGGCGAATGGAGGTGATGCCCACCTCGGCACAGTCACGGTGCTTGCCGGCCACGTAGGACTGCGAACCGGGGTCCTCCCCCACCAGGACGGTCCCCAGCCCGGGCACCACACCCTGGCCGCGGAGGACCTCGACGCGTTCGGTGAGTTCTTTCTTGATGGCGGCGGCAGTGGCGCGGCCATCAAGCTTCTGTGCGGTCATGGCGGTTCACGCTTCCTTGCGGGGGTCGACCAAATCGGAATACCTATCACCATAGTGATTGGAGTGGCGCCTGTCACCAGGGCGGCGCCACTCCAGACACTACGGCTGGCCACGGCTCCCGCCGGGGAGCCGCGGCGATCACCAGCCCTCGAGGCCTTCGTACAGCGGGAAGTCCTCGGCCAGCTTCTGCACGCGGGCACGCAGGGCCGGCACGTCCGGGGACGGCTTGAGGGTCTGGGCGATGACGTCCGCGACCTCGGTGAACTCCGTGGCGCCGAAGCCCCGGGTGGCCAGCGCCGGGGTGCCGATGCGCAACCCGGAGGTGGTCATCGGCGGGCGCGGATCGAACGGGACGGAGTTGCGGTTCACGGTGATGCCGACCTCGTGCAGCAGGTCCTCGGCCTGGCGGCCGTCCAGTTCGGCGTGACGCAGGTCCACCAGGATCAGGTGCACATCCGTGCCACCGGTCAGGATGGAGATGCCGTGCTCGGTGACGTCGCCGGCCGTCAGGCGCTCGGCGAGGATCTGGGCGCCCTCGATGGTGCGGCGCTGGCGCTCGGCGAATTCTGACGAGGCTGCGATCTTGAAGGCCACGGCCTTGCCGGCGATCGCATGCATCAGCGGTCCACCCTGCTGGCCCGGGAAGACGGCGGAGTCGATCTTCTTCTTGTACTCCTCCTTGGAGAGGATGAATCCCGAGCGCGGGCCGGCCAGCGTCTTGTGCGCGGTCGAGGTCACCACATCGGCGTACGGCACCGGGTTCGGGTGCAGCCCGGCGGCCACGAGTCCGGCGAAGTGGGCCATGTCCACCCAGAGTTTGGCTCCGACCTCATCGGCGATGGAGCGGAAGGCCTCGAAGTCGAGCTGGCGGGGATAGGCGGACCAGCCCGCCACGATCATGGTGGGCTGGGCCTCCAGCGCCTTCTCGCGCACCTGGTCCATGTCGATCCGGTAGGTGTCCGGATCAACCTCATAGGCGGCGATGTCATAGGTCTTGCCGGAGAAGTTGAGCTTCATGCCGTGGGTCAGGTGGCCGCCGTGTGCCAGGGACAGGCCCATGAGGGTGTCACCGGGCTGCATCAGGGCGGTCATCAGAGCCACGTTGGCCTGCGCGCCGGCATGAGGCTGGACGTTGACGTGCTCCGCGCCGAACAGGGACTTGGCCCTCTCGATCGCCAGGTTTTCCGCCACGTCCACGTACTCGCAACCGCCGTAGTAGCGGCGGCCGGGGTAGCCCTCGGCGTACTTGTTGGTCAGGACCGAACCCTGGGTCTCGAGGATCGCCCGCGGGACGAAGTTCTCGGAGGCGATCATCTCCAGGGTGTCCCGCTGACGGCCGAGTTCCTGGCCCAGGACGGCGGCGATCTCGGGATCGACCTCGGACAGGGGCTGGGTGTTCAGTCCGGCCCCGAGGGTGGCGGTGGACTGGGAGGGCGCGGTGTTCGGCTCTGTCACGGGGGGCTCCTGCTGGCGTAGTCACGTTCGTTGGCCGCCGCCGGACCCAGGCGGGCGGTCCGGAGGCCTGCACGGTCCGGCGGCATCTGGGGGCCGCCGGTGTCCGTGTTCGCCGCTTCCCGGTGGTGGTCCACCTTCGCCAGTCGCGGCCTGCGTCCCCATCGTAGCGCGGGCGTCTGCCCGTGTCGGCTCCATGGCGGGACCGGCAGCGAGCGCCCGGCCGGAACACCGCCTCGGAACACTCCGCCGGAATACGCACAGCGGCCGGAGCGCTGCACTTCAGGTGAGCACACCCGAGAGTTCCTCCGCGCCCGGGCTGCTGGCCGTCGTCGTGATCGGGGCCGGGCAGGCGGGCTTGAGCGCCGCCGGACAACTCCTGCGCAAGGGCCTGACCCCCTGGGAGGACTTCGTGGTCCTCGACGCCAACGACGGTCCCGGCGGGGCCTGGCGCCACCGCTGGGACTCCCTGACCTTCGACGCCGCGCACGGGATCCACGATCTGCCCGGCCTGCCGCTGGGCACCCCGGATCCGGCCGAGCCGGCCAGCCGGGTGGTGTCGAGGTACTACGGCGCCTACGAGCAGGGCAACGGCCTGCCGGTGGTCCGCCCCGCCACGGTCGAGTCGGTGGTGCACCACGTGGAGCAGAACGCCCTCACCCCGGAGACGGCCCGGAGCCCGGCTCCGAGTCTGACTCCGAGTGCGGCTCCGAGCCACCACGGCACCTTCACCGTCACCACCACGGAGGGGCGCACGTGGCGGACCCGCACGGTCATCAACGCCACCGGCACCTGGGACAGCCCCTACGTCCCGTACTACCCGGGGATCGCCGAGTTCACGGGCCGCCAGCTGCACACCCGGGGGTTCACGGCGGCCGAGGACTTCACGGGCCAACGGGTCCTCGTGGTCGGTGGCGGCACCTCCGCACTGCAGTTCCTCCTCCAATTGGACGAGGCCGGCGCCCGCACCGTGTGGAGCACCCGCCGCGCACCGGACTGGACGGACCGCTTCCTCGATTCCTCGTGGGGCGTGAACGTGGAGGCCTCCGTCTCGGCCCGCACCACCATGGGTCTGCCACCGCTGTCCGTGGTGGCCGCCACGGGCCTGCCGGTCACGGACCAGTACCTCGCCGGCCTCGCCTCCGGTGTGCTCCTCAGCCGGGGTCCCCTGCGGCGGATCACCCCCACCGGGGTGGTCCTGGACGGCCCGGGGCCCGACGGCGGCCCGGTCCCCTCCCAGGGGCCCGTCGCCGATGCGCTGCTCACCCCGGGCGGCGCCGCGGCGGGCGGCCGGGACCGGGTGCCGGTCCTGCCGGGGCGGGCCTGCACCGCCCTCTCGGCGGAGGACCCGCTGACCACGTGGGAGACCCCGGTGGACGTCATCCTGTGGGCGACCGGGTTCCGCGCCTCCCTGGAGCACCTGTCGCCCCTGCACCTCCGCGAGCGCGGCGGCGGCGTGGTGATGGCGGCCGACGGGGTGTCCGTGGTGAAGAGCCCCGGACTCTTCCTGGTGGGCTACGGCGCATCCGCCTCGACGATCGGGGCCACCCGGGCCGGGCGACGGGCCGCTGTGGAGGCAGTGCGGACCGTGGAGTAATTATGAGTAACTCAGAATATGCAATACTGAGGCCATGACCCAGAGCACCCCCGCCGAGACCCCTGGCCAGGAAGGACGAGCCCTCACCGGAGCCGCCCCGCTGGCCTGGGCCGCCCGCATGCGGTCGG
The DNA here is from genome assembly GCF_032154715.1 of Citricoccus sp. Lineage (GTDB taxonomy): Bacteria > Actinomycetota > Actinomycetes > Actinomycetales > Micrococcaceae > Citricoccus. The sequence continues at coordinate 13,616 of NZ_JALDXU010000078.1, forward strand.
CGGGGCTGCGGGTCACCCAGCAGCGGCTCGCCGTCCTGGACGCCCTGCATGACTCCCCGCACGCCACGGCGGACGCGGTGCTGGAGCACGTGCGCCGGCGCCTGCCGGGGATCACGGTGCAGTCCATCTACACCGTGCTGCACTCCCTGACCGACGCCGGCCTGCTCCGCCAGCTGGACCTGGCCAACTCCCCGGCACGGTATGAGACCCGCGTGGCGGACAACCACCACCATGCCGTCTGCACCGAGTGCGGGCGCATCGAGGACGTGGCCTGCGCCGTCGGTCATGCCCCCTGCCTGCACCCCTCCGAGACGCACGGAATGACCATCCGGATCGCCGACGTCGTCTATCAGGGACTCTGCGCGGACTGCGCGTCCGCCCAGCCGGAGCAGCCCGTCCGGCCCGCCGGGACCTATGCGGTCCCCACCCAGCCCCGGGAAGCCCGCCAGGGCTGACCGGTATCCCATCCACCCACCACACCCAACCGACCAAGGAGAACGTGATGACGGAAACCACCCCGCACGGTACCGGTTCCACCACTCAGGCCGGCATCCCCGCCGTCAGCGACCGCAACTCGCTGACCGTGGGCGCCGACGGCCCCATCGTCCTGCACGACCACCACCTGGTGGAGACCCTGGCGCACTTCAACCGGATGAACGTCCCCGAGCGCCGTCCGCACGCCAAGGGCGCCGGCGCCTACGGCACCCTGGAGATCACCGAGGACATCTCGAAGTGGACCAAGGCCGACTTCCTGCAGCGCGGCAAGAAGACCGACATGCTGGCCCGCTTCTCCACCGTGGCCGGCGAGCTCGGCTCCCCGGACACCTGGCGCGACGTGCGTGGCTTCGCCCTGAAGTTCTACACCGAAGAGGGCAACTTCGACATGGTCGGCAACAACACGCCGGTCTTCTTCGTCCGCGACCCCATGAAGTTCCCGCACTTCATCCGCTCCCAGAAGCGCATGCCGGACTCCGGCCTGCGTGACGGCACCATGCAGTGGGACTTCTGGACACAGAACCCGGAGTCCGCCCACCAGGTGACCTACCTGATGGGCGAGCGGGGCCTGCCGAAGTCCTGGCGCACCATGAACGGCTACTCCTCCCACACGTACTCCCTCGTCAACGCCGCTGGTGAGCGCTTCTGGGTCAAGTGGGCCTTCGAGTCCCAGCAGGGCGTGGAGAACCTCTCCAACGCCGAGGCCGAGCGCCTGGCCGGTGCGGATGCCGAGTTCCACCGCCGCGACCTGCGTGACGCGATCTCGGAGGGCGACTTCCCGAAGTGGGACCTGTACTTCCAGATCATGCCGTACGAGGAGGCGAAGACCTACCGGTACAACCCCTTCGACCTGACCAAGACCTGGTCCCAGAAGGACTACCCGCGGCACAAGGTCGGCACCATGACCCTGAACCGCAACCCGGAGAACTTCTTCGCCGAGATCGAGCAGTCCGCGTTCTCCCCGGCCAACATGGTGCCGGGCACGGGCAACTCCCCGGACAAGATGCTGCTGGGCCGCAACTTCGCCTACGCGGACGCCCAGCGGTACCGCATCGGCACCAACTTCCAGCAGCTGCCGGTCAACAAGCCGATCAACCCGGTGCACACCTACAACTTCGAGGGCAACATGTGGTACGAGCACACCGGTGCCCGCAGCGTGTACGCCCCGAACTCCTTCGGTGACTCCTGGTCGGACGAGACCGGCCCAGTGGACAACGGCTGGGAGGCCGACGGCGCCCTGACCCGCGAGGCCTACACCCTGCGCAGCGACGACGGTGACTTCGTGCAGCCGGGAATCCTGGTGCGCGAGGTGTTCAACGACGCCCAGCGCGACCAGTTCGTGGAGACCGTCTCCGGCGCCCTCGACGGCGTCCAGGAGCCGGTGCTGTCCAACGCCTTCCAGTACTGGAAGAACGTGGACGCCATCATCGGCCAGCGCATCGAGGACGCGGTCAAGGCCAACGCCGACGGCGCCGATGCCCCGGGCATGGGTGTCGACCGCGACCGCTGAGGTCCGCTAGCCCCCCGGCCGGCGTCGGGAA
>NZ_JALDXU010000079.1:0-15625 GCF_032154715.1 Citricoccus sp.
GGGGAACCCCAGCGCCACCCCGGACAGCTGCGCATCTCCCGCCCGGGCATGGTCCGCGTGCTCGAGCGGGAGGGTCTGCTGCCCTGCATCACCTTCATCTTCTCCCGCGCGGGGTGTGACGGCGCGGTGGAGCAGTGCCTGGCCGTGGGCCTGGACCTGACCACGCCGGGGGAGAAGCAGCAGATCCAGGCGATGGTGGATGAGGCCGGTCAGTCCCTGCCGGCAGAGGATCTGGATGTCCTGGGCTTCTGGGGCTGGCGTGACGGGTTGTCCCGGGGGTTCGCCGCTCACCACGCCGGGATGCTCCCGCCCTTCAAGGAGGTGGTGGAGAAGCTCTTCGGCCTGGGGCTCGTCAAGGTCGTCTTCGCCACGGAGACCCTCGCGCTGGGGGTCAACATGCCCGCCCGGACCGTGGTGCTGGAGAAGCTCGAGAAGTACAACGGCGAGGCTCACGTGAACATCACCGCGGGGGAGTACACCCAGCTGACGGGGCGTGCCGGGCGGCGTGGCATCGACGTGGAGGGCCACGGGGTGGTCCTCTGGCGTCCGGGGCTGGACCCGGCGGCCGTGGCCGGCCTGGCCTCCCGCCGAACCTATCCGCTGAACTCGTCCTTCCGCCCCACGTACAACATGTCCGTCAACCTCATCGCCCAGTTCGGCCTCGAGCGCTCCCGGGCGATCCTGGAGTCCTCCTTCGCCCAGTTCCAGGCGGACCGTTCGGTGGTCGGACTGGCTCGGGAAGTCCGGACCCGTGAACAGTCCCTGTCCGGCTACGAACAGTCCATGAGCTGCCACCTCGGAGACTTCACGGAGTACGCCCGGTTGCGCAAGGAGCTCTCGGAGGCGGAGAAGGACTCGTCGAAGGGCCGCAACCGCGCCCGCCAGCGGGCCGTCAAGGACTCCCTCGCCAACCTGCTGCCCGGGGACATCATCGAGGTGCCGGGCCCGCGCCGGCTGGGCACCGCCGTCGTCGTGTTCCCCGCCGGGAACCCTGCCAACCCCCGGGTGGGCATCATCACCCAGGAGGCGCAACTGCGCCGGATCGGCACGGATGACGTGACGGATCCCGTGGACCCGGTCGGCGGGGCCCGGTTGCCGCAGACCATCCAGGTCAAGACCCCCACACAGCGCAAGGACATCGCCGCCGCCATGCGCACGGCCCTGCGCGAGCACCGGCCGGCACCGGGACAACGTCCCGGGGCCGGGTTCAGGTTCCAGGACGATGGCAGCACCGGACGCGCCGAAGACCTGCGGCGCCAGCTCGAGCGCCATCCCTGCCACGGCTGCAAGGACCGCGAGGACCACGCCCGCTGGGCCGAACGCTGGTGGAAGCTGCGTCGCGAGATCGACCAGCTGACCTCCCGGATCCAGGGCCGCACCAACACCATCGCCAAGGCCTTCGACCGGCTCGTGGGCCTGCTGACCTCCTACGGCTACGTGGCCGTCGGGGACGGCACCCGGACCGTGCCCGGCGCCGTGGCCGGCACCGAGGACTCGCCCGGCGTCACCGCGGCCGGGCAGACCCTGCGGCGCATCTACGGTGAACGGGACCTGCTGACCTCCCTGGTGCTGGAGGACGGGCTGGCGGACGGGCTGGACCCGGAGGAAATGGCCGGCCTCGCCGCCCTGCTGGTCTTCCAGTCCAAGGGGTCCGAGAACGTCGGAATCCCGCAGATGCCCACCCTCGCACTGCAGCACGTGCTGGAGGGCACCGCCGAGCACTGGTACGAGCTGCAGCTGGCCGAGCGGGGAGCCCAACTGGAACCGACTGCGGAGCCGGATCCCGGACTGGTGTGGCCCATCCACCGCTGGGCCCGCGGCCGGAACCTGCGGGACACTCTCAAGGGCACCGACCTCGCGGCGGGAGACTTCGTCCGGTGGGCCCGCCAGGTGATCGACCTACTGGACCAGCTGGCCAAGGTGCCCGGCCGCCCCGGTCTCTCCGGCCAGTGCCGACGTGCTACGGATCTCGTCCGTCGCGGCGTCGTGGCCTACTCGGGTGTGGATAGTCTGGAGGGATGAGCACCCTCTTCGTCAACGGGACCCTCCACTCCACCGCCGATCCGTATGCCACCGCCATGCTGGTGGACTCCGGGTCCGTGGCCTGGGTGGGCGCCGAGGACACGGCGGCCTCGATGCGCGCCCGCTCCGGAGCCGACTGGCAGGTCGTGGATCTGGACGGCGCCCTCGTGGTGCCCGCCTTCGTGGACTCCCTCGTCCTGCCTTCGAGTCCCGCCCGCCCTCCAGCGACTGACGCCGGCCCGCTCACGCACGTTGAGAACGCCGGCTCTGCCGGCGTCTTCCTGTCCGTCACCGGCGGGACGGCGGCCGATGCCGATGCGACAGCCGATGCACGCGGGACCCAGGTCATCCACTATCGCGCCGTTGGCGCGCATGAGGCGGCCGGCACGGCCCAGGACCTCGCGGCACTGGTGTCCGCCGACGCGGTCGCCGGGCTGTCGGCCGTCGTCGGGCCCGGGGGACTGGACGCCGCGGCCGTGGCCCGGCTGGCCTCCACGGCGACCGCCGCCGGCATCCAGGTGTACCTGCTGCCCGAGGACCCGGATGCCCTGGCCGCGGTCATCTCCGCCCTCCGGTCCACGGCCGAGGCCCAGGGCACCGCCGCCCTCGGCATGGTCCGCCACCGCCTGTCCTGGAACGGCCCGGTGGAGCACGACGCCATCCAGACCCTGGCGGCGAACAGCGTGTCCTTCACGGCTGTCCCGGACGCCGACGGCGCGCTCACCGCCCCGATCGCCTCCCTCCTGTCCAACGCCGTCCCCGTGTCCTTCGGCAGCGGCTCCCACATCCCGGATCTGTGGTCCGCCATCCGAGCGAGCCTCGAACATGCAGATCCGGACCAGCGGATCTCCGCCCGCTCCGGGTTCACGGCCGCCACCAAGGCCGGACTCCGTGCCCTCCCGATGTCGATCGGCGCGGGCTTCTCGATGGCGGGGCGGATCGCCCCCTCCTCCCCGGCCACGTTCGGCGTCTGGACGGCCGAGGCCCTCAGTGTCCAGGCACCGGACGGACGGGTGGCCGCGTGGAGCACCGACACCCGGGCGGGCACACCCCTGCTGCCCGTTCTGGAGGCAGGAACCGCCGCACCGGAATGCCTGGCCACCCTGGTGGACGGCACCGAGGTCTACCGCTCCCCGGCGTGGGCCTGAACGGCGCCGCGCAGACCTGCCTGCCGCCGACCGGCCTATACTTGACCCCCGATGCCCTCGGACACCCAAAGGATTTCTTCGCCTATGCGCCTGCTGACGATCATTCCCACCTACAACGAGATCGAATCGCTGCCCCGCACGCTTGACCGACTGCGCGTCGCCGTGCCGGAATCAGACGTCCTCGTGGTGGACGACGCCTCACCGGACGGGACCGGTGACTGGGCCGACCGCGCCGCCGTGGCTGATCCGCAGATCCATGTGCTGCACCGCACCCAGAAGAACGGTCTCGGCGGAGCCTACATCGCCGGTTTCCACTGGGGCCTCGAGCAGGGCTACGACGTCCTGGTGGAGATGGACGCGGACGGCTCGCATCAGCCAGAACAGCTGCCCCGCCTGATCGAGGCCATCGACCGTGCCGACCTGGTCATCGGCTCACGCCGTGTGCCGGGGGGCAAGATGGTCAACTGGCCCGCCCACCGCAAGCTGATCTCGATCTGCGGGTCCCTGTATCCGCGGATCATGCTGGGCCTGAACCTGACCGACGTCACCGCCGGGTACCGGGCCTACCGTGCGGACACCCTGCGGGCCATCGACCTGGACGACGTGCAGTCCAAGGGCTACGGCTTCCAGGTGGACATGACCTTCCGGACGGCCCTGCTCGGCAAGAAGATCGTCGAGGTGCCGATCACCTTCGTGGAGCGCGAGTACGGCGAGTCCAAGATGAGCGGCAACATCATCACCGAGGCCGTCACCTCCGTCACCCAGTGGGGACTGGCGGCCCGCTGGAACGTCCTGAAGGGCAAGCTCGGCCTCTGACCGGCCGGCACGAGCGGCCGATGACCACCACCAACGCCAGAGCCCCCGACCATTCGGTCGGGGGCTCTGGCGTTCACGCGGGGTGGCGGGAGGGTCAGGAAACCTTCTCGCCGCGGCGTTCACGCAACTTGTCCAGCTGCCCCTTGAGGGTGTCCTCCAGCTCCTCGATGCTGCGGCGCTCGAGCAGCATGTCCCAATGGGTGCGCACGGGCTTGGCATCGGACTCGTCCGGCTTGTCGCCGTTTACGAGGAAGGCCACCTTGCCGGTCTTGGAGGTCCAGGTCGGGGGAATCTCGGCGTCCGTGGCGAAGGTCACGAGCACCTTCTCCCCGTCCTCACAGCGGTACTCGACCCGCTGACGGGGTGCGGGCTCGACTCCGGCCTCGGACTCCATGGACTGGGCACCAAGGCGCATGCCGCGCAGGCTACGGTCGCTCATTCGATCTCCTTCCGGCCCCGTCGGCGGGGCGGTACAACGTCGACCACCCAGTCTAGTGGGTGTGGGTGTGCTCTCCGGGCCAACGCCCCGGCGGCGGGTTTTGTTCCCGCCGCGGGGGCGCCAACCACCGTGGTCACAAGGTCAGGCCGGGGTGCCGCCCCGGCCCGGTTCCGGCTCCGGTGGGTGCTCCGGATCCTGTCCGGTGTCTTGAGCGGAGGTCCGTGCCGGCCGGGAGGGAAGGCCGGCGGGGTCGGACGTCGCCCGGAGCGCACGTTCCGCCGTCTCCGAGTGCTCGTCCTCGAGGATGGCGGGCGGTGCCAGCGCCTCCTCCAGCGGCGTGTCGACGATCTTGGCCACGCTCTGGCTCGACTCGTTCAGCTCCGCGGCCGTGGTCGGCAGGGGTTCCCGACGACGGCGCCGGGCGCCGGCGGTCACCTCGCCCGGGCGGTCCGCCTCGTCCGCCTCGTCCGCCTCATCCGAACCGTCGACGGCGCCGGATCCGGACGACCGGGACCACTGATCGGATGCCCCCGCGCCGCCGGCGGCGCCGGACCCGCCGAAGGCGTCGCCCAGGCGACCGATGGCATCGGTGAGTTCAGCCGGGATCACCCACATCGTGTTGGCATCGCCCTCGGCGATCTTCGGCAGGGTCTCCAGGTACTTGTAAGCCAGCAGGTCCGGGTCCGGACGGCCCTCATGGATGGCCTCGAAGACCACGTGGATCGCCTCGGCCTCCGCGTTGGCCCGCAGGATGCGGGACTGCGCGTCGCCCTCTGCCTCGAGGATGGCGGACTGGCGCTGACCCTCGGCGGTGAGGATCTCGGCCTGCTTGGTGCCCTCCGCGGTCAGGATGGCGGCGCGGCGATCACGCTCGGCACGCATCTGCTTCTCCATGGAGTCCTGGATGGACAGGGGCGGATCGATCGCCTTGAGCTCCACGCGGGAGACGCGCAGGCCCCACTTGCCGGTGGCCTCGTCCAGCACCCCGCGCAGCTGGTTGTTGATCGAGTCACGGCTGGTGAGGGCCTGTTCCAGATTCATGCCGCCCACCACGTTGCGCAACGGGGTGGTGGTCAGCTGCTCCACGGCATGGATGTAGTTGTTGATCTCGTACGTCGCGGCCTTGGCGTCGTTGACCTGGAAATACACCACGGTGTCGATGGACACCACGAGGTTGTCCTCCGTGATCACCGGTTGCGGCGGGAAGGAGACCACCTGTTCGCGCATGTCGATGAGCGGACGCATGCGGTCGATGAAGGGAATCATCAGGGTCAGACCGGCGCCCTTGGTGGCCTGGTACTTGCCCAGGCGTTCCACGATGCCGGTCCGCGCCTGGGGCACGATGCGCACCGCTCGGATCAGGATGATGGCCACGAGGACCGCGACGACTATGAGCACGATGAGGACTTCCACGCCGATGCTCCCTCCTGCGGCCCCGTGGGGCCACGTTGTGAGTCTGCTGGTGGTGCAGACGTTGTGCCGCGGCGGTCGCGGCGTCAGGTTCCTTCAGGGAGTCCGGCGGTGCCGGAGTCCCAGTCAATGGCGGCCTTCGGGTGGATGATCAGCGTGGCGCCGTCCACCTCGTCGATCTCCGCTTCGTTGCCGGCGGGGATGGTCACGCCGGTGGCCGAGCGTGCCGTCCAGGTCTCCCCGTCGATCTTCGCCAGGCCCGCGGTGGATCCGGTGTCCTCCAGGACCACCACGGTGCGGCCGGGCATCGAGTCCGCGTTGGTCAGTTGGTCCGCTGAGCCCTTCCTCAATTGCCTCAGCGCCGTGGGCCGGACCGCCGCGAGCATCAGCAGGGAGACCCCGGCGAACATCACGATCTGCAACCAGGCCTCGCCGCCCACCAGGGCGGTGGCCAGCGCGGCGGCGGAACCCGCGGCCAGCATCAGGAAGACCAGGTCCAGCACCATGGTCTCGACCACGGCGAACACCACGGCCAGGCTCAGCCACAGCACCCACAGGTTGTCACCCACCCATTCGATCACTGCGGCCTCCTCGATTAGCCTTCTCCCCCCATCCTGCCTGCTCAACGGGCCGGGGACAACGTAGGTTATGGACATGCGACCTGATCAACTGGATCTTCTCACCACCGTGGATGCCCCGACGCTGACGCCGGACGGCGGACGGCTCGTGGTCGGCACGTCCCACCCGGACTTCAGGACGGACGGATACACCGGCCAGTTGTGGGTGATGCCCACGGACGGATCCGCCCCGCCGCGGCGGCTCACCCAGGGCTACCGGGACGCCGCGGCGCAGCTGTCCCCGGACGGCACCACCGTGGCCTTCCTGCGGTCTCCGGCGCCCGGTTCCGACCCCGGAGCACCGTCCGCTCCACAATTGACCCTGATCCCGGTGGACGGCGGTGAGGGCCGGATCGTCACCGATCGTCGGCTGGGCGTCACGGGATTCGCCTGGTCTCCGGACTCCCGCTGGATCACGTTCTCCTCTCCCGAACCGGAACCGGGCCGCTATGGGACCGTGGCCGGCGTCGGGCCAGGGCAGGAGGACCCACGGTTGGTGACGGGCCCGGACCACCGGCTGAACGGGGAGGGGTACACGGCGGACCAGCGTCCCCGTCTCTTCGAGATCGAGGTGCCCGATCCGCAGGAGGAACCGGTCTTCGCGGCCCGGGGCCGGATGGCCGATCCGCAGGACGCTCAGGCGGGTCCGCCGTCCTCGCCCGCGGCCCGGCCGCTGACCGGGGGAGAGCGGGAGGCCTCCGACCCCGTCTATGCCGCGGACAGCCGCCATGTCTTCTTCGCCACCACCCCGGAGGCGGGATTCGGCCGGAGCCTGCGCACCGCCGTCGCCGTGGTGGAGGCGCGCCACCATGCTGCCGAAGTATCGCGACCGGCGGTCCCCGGTCCTTCGACCGAGCCCGACGCCGGCCCCGTGCGCCTCGTGGCCGGCGGGACCGAGGTGCGCGTCGGCTTCGGGTCCCCGTGCGTGTCCCGGAATGGGGAGTGGCTCTATCTGCTGGGCCAGGACCTGGGGGAGTCCGGCCTGGAGTTCGTGGCGTCCAACGGTGCCGTGTATGCCCTCCCGGCGGCCAACGCCCTGCGAGAGGCCACCACCGGATGGGACCGTCCCGCGGCCGGCCTGGAACCGCGGTTGTTGACGGATCCAGCGGCCCTGGGCTTCACCGGCCCCGTCCGGCCTTCCGGCCAGGACCAGGCGCTGGCCCTGGGTGCGAGCCGCGGCCGGACGGTGCTGGTGCAGGTGTCCCACGATGCCCACCCCGAGGTGCTGGTGGACCAGCAGGGTGAGGTGACAGGGGCTTGCGAGGCAGGCGGCACGCTCGCCGTGTCCTCCACGAGCGCGGCCTCTCCGGGCGCGGTGGGCGTCCAGCGCCGGGGCGGCGGCCTGCGGGAACTCTTCGACCCGAACGCCGCCTGGCGCGCAGACCTCCCACCGGCCGCCGGGCTGGAGCGCGAGTACGGCGGCCCGGGTGATCCCCGTGGTCACCGTCCGGACCAGCCCGCCGTCCACGGCTGGGTGTTCCTGCCGGAGGGGCCGGGGCCCCACCCGGTCATCCTCACCATCCACGGCGGGCCGTACGCGCAGTACACCTGGTCCTGGTTCGACGAGACCCAGGTGCTCGTGGCCGCCGGTTACGCCGTGGTGATGTGCAATCCCCGCGGATCCGACGGTTACGGCTCCGCCCACGGGGCCTCCATCCAGGGGCGCCTGGGGACGGTCGACCACCAGGACATCACCGCCTTCCTGGACGGCACCCTCGAGGAGTTCGGCCCCGCGGGCAGTGGCCAGCTGGACGCCACGCGGATCGGCGTCCAGGGCGGATCCTATGGCGGCTACATGACCGCGTGGATCACCGCCCACGACCACCGGTTCACCGCTGCCGTCGTGGAACGCGGATACCTGGACCCCGTTTCGGCGCTGGGCTCCAGCGACATCGGCTGGTTCTTCAGCGAGCAGTACATGGGCACGGATCGCGAACACCTGCGGCAGCAGAGTCCGCTGCATCACGTGGACCGGGTCCGCACCCCCACCCTGGTGATCCACTCGGAGGATGACCTGCGCTGCCCGATCGAGCACGCGCAGCGCTATTACCAGGCCCTCTGGGCCCAGGGAGTGGAGGCGGAATTGCTGATCTTCCCGGGGGAGGACCACGAGCTGTCCCGGTCCGGAACCCCCTGGCACCGGCGGGTGCGCTTCGAACATCTCCTCCGGTGGTGGGACCGGCACCTCGCCCTATAAGTTACTGATGAGTAGTATTAACGCATGACCCTCTCCGCCGAGACCTCCCCGGCCAGTCCGTCCTCGCCGTACCCACACCTGTTCCGCTCCCTCGAGGTCCTCGGGGGAACCCTGCCGAACCGGATCATCATGGGCTCCATGCACCTGGGCCTGGAGGACCGTCGCGCCGACGCGGTCAAGCTGGCGGCGTTCTACGCGGAGCGGGCCCGCGGGGGAGTGGGACTGATCGTCACCGGCGGCTACGCGCCCAACCTCACCGGCCGCCTCACCCCCTTCGCCGGGACCATGCGTTCGGGACGGGATGCCGCTGCCCACCGGGTCATCACCGACGCGGTGCATGCCGAGGGCGGGCGGATCGCCCTGCAGATCCTGCACGCCGGCCGGTATGCCTACCACCCCTTCTCGGCCGCCCCCGGGACCTCTCCGTCCCCGATCACCCCGTTCCCGCCGAGGGCCCTCTCGAGCCGGGCGGTGGAGCGTACCGTCGAGGCCTTTGTCCGGTCTGCCGGGTACGCCCGCCAGGCCGGGTATGACGGGGTGGAGATCATGGGCTCCGAGGGGTACCTGATCAATCAGTTCCTCTCACCCCGGACCAACTCCCGCACCGATGCGTGGGGCGGCTCGGCGCCACGGCGCCGCCGCTTCGCCATGGAGATCGTCCGCCGCATCCGCGACGCCGCCGGCGAGGACTTCATCATCATGTTCCGGATGTCCATGGTGGACCTGGTCCCGGACGGCCAGACCCTTGAGGAGACCCTGGACCTGGCGCGGGAGCTCGAGCGGGCCGGCGTGAGCTTGCTGAACACCGGAATCGGCTGGCATGAGGCGCGGGTGCCGACCATCGTCACCTCGGTTCCCCGCGCCGCGTTCGCGGAGTTCACGGGCCGCGTGCGGGAGGCGGTCTCGGTTCCCGTGGCCGCCTCGAACCGCATCAACATGCCCCACACGGCGGAGCGGATCCTGGCCGCAGGGCAAGCCGACCTCGTCACCATGGCCCGGCCGTTCCTCGCCGACCCGGACTGGGTGCGGAAGGCGGATGCCGGGACGCCGGACCGGATCAACTCCTGCATCGGCTGCAACCAGGCCTGCCTGGACCACACGTTCCAGAACAAGCCCGCCTCCTGCCTGGTCAACCCGCGCGCCGGCCGGGAGACCGATCCCGCGTTCCCGCCGCTGCCGGACCGGGCCCTCCTGCCACTGACCCCGGTGGCCACGGGCCGTTCCTCGTCCGCCGTTCCTCCGGCCCCTGGCGCTCGGCAGGCTGACTCGATGCCGGCTGCTGCCACCAGTGCCCCGGTCACGGCGTTACGCGTGGCGGTCGTCGGCGCGGGCCCTGCCGGATTGGCGGCCGCCACCCAGGCGGCCGCCCGAGATCATCACGTGGACCTGTTCGAGGCCTCGGACACCATCGGCGGACAGTTCCGACTCGCCCGGCAGATTCCCGGCAAGGAGGAGTTCGCCGAGACCCTGCGCTACTACGAGCGTCAGCTGATGGAGACCGGGGTGAACCTGCGCCTGGCCCATCCGGCCAGTGCCACCGAACTGCTCGACGGCGGATACGACCGCATCCTGCTGGCCACCGGTGTGGTGCCCCGCACCGTGGACCTCCCCGGGTCGGACCGGCCCAACGTGCACGCCTACCCGGACGTGGTGGACGGCCGGGTGCGGTGTGGTCCGCGCGTGGCGGTGATCGGTGCCGGCGGCATCGGTTTCGACGTGTCCGAACTGCTGACCGAGCCGCACCGGGGCGAACCCGGCGCCCTGGTCGGTGCCCCATCCCTTGGGGAGTGGCAGCGGCAATGGGGTGTGGATCCGGGGTTCTCCGGCCGCGGCGGCCTGGCACCGGCCCGGCCGGCGGCACCGGCCCGGACCGTCCACCTCATTCAGCGCAAGGACACCAAGATGGGGGCGGGCCTCGGCAAGACCACGGGCTGGGTCCACCGCGCGGCCCTGAAGGCCCGCGGTGTCGACTTCATCACCGGCGCGAGCTACGTCAGGATCGACGACGACGGTCTCCACCTGGATGTCGACGGCACCCGGCGTGTGCTTGAGGTGGACGATGTGGTGGTGTGCGCCGGACAGGTCTCCCAGCGCGAGTTGTACGGCGCGCTGGGAGCCGCCGGGGCCGACGTCGTGCTCCTCGGCGGAGCCGATGTGGCCGCGGAGCTGGACGCCAAACGCGCCATCGAGCAGGCGACGCGGGTGGCCGCGGCGCTCTGACGGCCTGCGGCCCCCGCCTGCCTCCCCGTACACTGGGGCGCATGGCTACCGTCTACCAAGCAACCCTGGTGCCCTCGAAGCAGGAGCTCCTGGAGTCCTGGCTGACCCAGCAACCGTGGTCCGGTGAGGGCGAGCTGGTCAGGGTGGGTGCCTACCGCTATGACGATCCGGACGGCGAGGTGGGAGTCGAGGGACATCTGGTCCACCGGGAGGGCAGCGAGCAGGTCCTGCACGTGCCCATGTCCTACCGCGGCGCGCCGCTCGAGGGCGCGGAGCCCTATCTGATCGGCACCGTGGACCATTCCGTGCTCGGACAGCGCTGGGTCTACGACGCCATGGCGGACCCGGTGGCCACCGCCTGCTTCCAGCGGGCTCTCGATGGACTGCAGCAGCAGGCCGAGGTGCATCTCTATGAGGAGGACGGCCAGTACATCGGCCACGAGGCCGACGAGGTGAGCGTGACCGTGCTGGGCCCCCTGGCCGAACAGCCGGGACGGGTCCAGGTCCACCGGGTGGTCTCTGACCCGGAGACGGCCGGGTCCGAGCACCTCGCCGAATCCCGCCGGCTGTGGGCCACCTGGCCCGGTGGCGGCGGCATCATCTTCAGCCTCAACACGGACGAACCCGCCTGAGCCGATGCCGGGTTCCGGGCTGTCCAATTCGTCATCCGAACATCCGGGTGTCGAAGGGGATATGCCGGGCGACACCCGGATAGACGCATGATGAGCGACGGGCCGCTGCGCGGGTCCACCACCGCACCCCGCACCTCGAGTTCTGCCAGCCGCCGCATCCCGGTGGAGGACTTGGTGCGCCTGCGCCATGTCCGGGACCGGATCGACCGAGAGTACCGGGAGCCGCTCGATGTGGAGGCACTGGCTCGCGGCGAGGCCATGTCCGCAGGCCATCTGAGCCGGCTATTCAAGCGCGCCTACGGCGAATCTCCGTACTCCTATCTGATGACCCGGCGGATCGAGCGGGCGATGTCCCTGCTGCGCCAGGTCGGTCTGAGCGTCACGGAGGTCTGCTTCGAGGTGGGCAGCTCCTCCCTGGGCACCTTCAGCACCCGCTTCTCCGAGCTGGTCGGCATGCCCCCGAGCGCCTACCGCGACCGGGTGCACCACGACCCGGACGGGTTGCCCACCTGCGTGGTCCGCCAGGCCACCCGGCCTCTGCGGAAGCCGCCGGGTGATGCGGCCGAGAAGGCGACGGGGGACCGGCAGGGGAATCCGGTCAGGAATCGAGAAGCCCCCGGATCCGGCCGCGTCCTACGCTGAACCCATGACCATCACCATTCACTCCAGCTTCCTGCCCCACACCGACCCGGAGGCCTCCCTGGCCTTCTACCGTGACCTGCTCGGATTCGAGGTGCGCCTCGACGTGGGCGAGGGCACCATGCGGTGGATCACCGTCGGCCCGGCCGGCCAACCGGACACGGCGATCGTGCTGACCCCGCCGACGGTGGACCCAGGACTCAGCGAGACCGAGCGCCAGGCCATCATCGAGATGATGGCGAAAGGCACCTACGCCGGCATCAACCTCGCCACCGACGACCTGGACGGCTTCTTCGAGCGTATCCAGGCCGCCGGGGCGGACGTGGTCCAGGAGCCCATCGAACAGCCGTACGGCCTGCGAGATTGCGCCTTCCGTGATCCATCCGGAAATATGGTTCGCGTCCAGCAGTCCAGCTGATCCCACCGCATCAGCATCCCACCGTGGCGGGCCCCTCATCCCCACAGCATGTCCCCGTCCAGCACTCACGTCCCGCATCGGAGTCCACATGAGCTCGTCCACTGACCAGTCGACCGGAACAGCAACGGTTCACGAAGCCGACTCACACGACACGATCCGCGTGGTCGGTGCACGGCAGAACAACCTGAAGGACGTCAGCGTTGACTTGCCGAAACGGCGGCTGACAGTCTTCACGGGAGTGTCCGGGTCCGGTAAGAGCTCCCTGGTCTTCGGCACCATCGCGGCCGAATCGCAGCGACTCATCAACGAGACGTACTCGTCCTTCGTGCAAGGCTTTATGCCGAGCATGGACCGACCGGAGGTGGATGTCCTCGAAGGGCTAACCACCGCGATCATCGTGGACCAGGAGAGGATGGGCGCCAATCCGCGCTCCACCCTGGGCACGGCCACGGACGTCAATGCCATGCTGCGGATCCTGTTCAGCCGGGTCGGTGATCCCCACATCGGCCCGCCCAACGCCTTCTCCTTCAACGTGCCCTCGGTCTCCGCTTCCGGGGCGATCACGGTGGAGCGTGGGGGCAAGACCATAGCGGAGAAGGCGAGCTTCAACCGGCTTGGCGGCATGTGCTCCCGCTGCGAGGGGCGGGGCTCGGTCACCGACTTCGATCTCACCGCCCTGTTCGACGAGGAGAAGTCACTCCGAGAGGGGGCCCTGACCATTCCCGGCTACTCCATGGACGGCTGGTACGGCCGGATCTTCGAGGGGTCCGGGTACTTCGACATGGACAAACCGATCAAGAAGTACACGAAGAAGCAACTGCACGACCTGCTGTACCGCGAGGCCACCAAGATCAAGGTGGAGGGCATCAACCTGACCTATCTCGGCCTGGTCCCGCAGATCCAGAAGTCCATGCTGGTCAAGGACCGGGATGCCATGCAGCCGCACATCCGCCGCTTCGTGGACCGGGCCGTCACCTTCACCACCTGCCCGGACTGCGAGGGCACCCGGCTGGCAGAGGAGGCCCGCTCGGTGCGGATCAACGGCCAGAACATCGCCGAGCTGTGTCAGATGCAGATCTCCGACCTCGCCGCGTGGCTCCGGGGGTTGGACCTGCCCGCCGCCGCCCCGTTGCTGGCGAACCTCACCGACACCCTGGACTCCTTCGTGGACATCGGCCTGGGCTACCTCAGCCTCGACCGCCCCGCCGGCACGCTGTCCGGGGGTGAGGCCCAGCGCACCAAGATGATCCGCCACCTGGGTTCCTCGCTGACCGATGTCACCTACGTCTTCGACGAGCCCACGATCGGTCTGCACCCGCACGATATCGAGAAGATGAATCAGCTTCTGCTCGAGCTGCGGGACAAGGGCAACACCGTCCTGGTGGTCGAGCACAAGCCGGAGACCATCCGGATCGCCGACCATGTGGTGGACCTCGGTCCGCGGGCCGGCACCGAGGGCGGCGAGATCACCTTCCAGGGCGCCCTGGACGGGTTGCGCACCTCGGGCACCCTGACCGGACGGCACCTGGATGACCGTGCCCGCCTCAAGGAATCGGTGCGTACCGCCACCGGTCACCTCGAGGTCCGCGGGGCGGACGCCAACAACCTGCAGGAGGTCGACGTCGACCTGCCCACGGGTCTGCTGGTGGCCGTCACCGGGGTGGCCGGCTCCGGGAAGAGTTCGCTGATCCACGGTTCGGTGGCCGGCCGTGAGGGCGTGGTGGTGGTGGACCAGTCGGCCATCAAGGGCTCCCGACGATCCAATCCGGCCACCTACACCGGCCTGCTGGAGCCGATCCGCAAGGCCTTCGCCAAGGCCAACGGGGTCAAGCCGGCCCTGTTCAGCGCCAACTCCGAGGGTGCCTGCCCCACCTGCAAGGGTGCGGGCGTGATCTACACCGAGTTGGGCTTCATGTCCACGGTGGCCTCCACCTGTCAGGACTGCGACGGCCAGCGCTACCAGGCCGAGGTCCTGGAGTACCGCTTCGGCCCTGACGGTGGCCAGAACATCGCCGAGGTCCTCGGCATGTCCGTGGCCCAGGCCGAGCAGTTCTTCGCTGAAGGCGAGGCCCGCCTTCCCGCGGCCCACAAGATCCTGGTGCGCCTGGCCGACGTCGGGCTCGGATATGTCAAGTTGGGCCAGCCCCTCACAACGCTCTCGGGCGGTGAGCGGCAGCGGCTCAAGCTGGCGAATGAGATGGGGGAGAAGGGTGAGGTCTACATCCTCGACGAGCCGACCACCGGCCTGCACCTGGCCGACGTCGAGAATCTCCTGGGTCTGCTGGACCGCCTCGTGGACTCCGGAAAGACCGTGATCGTCATCGAGCACCACCAGGCGGTGATGGCCCATGCGGATTGGATCGTCGACCTGGGTCCGGGTGCCGGGCACGACGGCGGCCGGATCGTCTTCGAGGGCACGCCGGCCGAGCTGGTGGCCGGGGCGGGAACGAAGCACGAGACCCTGACGGGACGGCATCTGGCGGAATATGTGGGCGCCTAGGTGACCTGTCCAACTGGAGCAGGCACAGTGTTGTTCAGCTGGACGCGAGGTCCCGCCTTCGGTAGCCGAGGAATCCCACGGCGGTGAGTGCCACCGCGATGGCCGTCGTCGCCAGCAGCGGGGCCGCCTCGGCGTCCTGTGCGGGAAGGGCCGGCGTGTGGGTGAAGGGGGAGAGGTTCAGGGCCCAGTCCGGCAGCTGGAGCAGGTCGCCGAGGAACAGGACCAGGGCGATCCACACGACGAACAACCAGGCGAGCACGGTCCACCGCGGCAGGAATCCGAAGAGGGCCAGGGCCAGGGTGGCCGCCACCAGCAGGGCCGGCAGGTAGGCCGCGGCGGCGAGCGTCATCTCGCCCACCCAGTGCAGCTCACCGGTGCCCGCCCAGACCCCCACACCGACTCCGAGGCCTCCCAGGAGGGCGAGGGCGACCATCTGCATACCCACCGTGACCGACCACCCCGCCAGGTAACCGGACCGCGGGCGACCGGAGACGAGCAGCAGTTCCGATCGTCCGGTGGACTCCTCACCCTGGAGCGCCAGGATGCCGGAGACGCCCAGGATCAGCG
>NZ_JALDXU010000164.1:0-2714 GCF_032154715.1 Citricoccus sp.
TTGGATGGCGGGTCCGAGGCAGGGAAGGACTCGTTCTCCCATTCCTCGGCCAGTTCCTCATCGTGGCGGTGTGCGGCCGTCTCCACAGGATCGTCGGCGACGGGCGGCTCGATCAGGGCCTCGTCACCCGAGAGCTGTGGTTGCGGTTCGTCGAGGCGGTCCTCTTCGGGTACTTCGGGATTCACGTGGTCCACGGCGACTCCTTTCATCCTCGGGAACTTCAGTGTGGCAACCCGCTGAAGCGCGGGCAAGGTCGCAGGCGCAGCCACTCCAGCGGCCCGCGGGACAATGCCGCCGGAAACTCAGCGCGGCGGCATCTGCTGCAACGACCAGGTGTTGCCGTCCGGATCGGCGAAGTAGACGAACCGGCCCCAGTCCTGTTCGTCCACACCGCTGCACTCCACCCCGCGGCCGGACAGTTCAGCGAGGGCGGCATCCGCGTCCTCGATGACCATCTGAAGGCCATCCTGCGTGCCGGGCGCCATCTCGGTGATGCCCACGCCCAGCACGATCGAGCAGGCCGATCCCGGCGGGGTGAGCTGGACGAAGCGCAGCTCGGGGGAGAGGACGTAGTCATGGTCGGCGTGAAAGCCGACCTGATCCACGTAGAAGGATTTCGCCCGGTCGACATCGGTGACCGGGATCGCCACCAGTTCGATCTTCATGTCCATGGGGCCACGGTAGAACCGCGGGCGGGGGCCGAGTACATCTACCTGCGTCCCGGCACCGCCGTCGTCACGGATCAGACCGTGGTGCCGGCCAGCACCTGCCGGGCCGGCGCGGTGGCCGAGAGAAACGTCCGGTAGGCCGGCAGGGTGAGGAAATCCGGGTACTCCTCCGCCAGGGCGGAGCCGGCGAAGACCTCGAGGGCGTCGTCGAAGCGGTCACCCTCAGAGCGTTCGATGCGGGCGAACTCCTCATCCATCAGCTCCTGCACCCACTCGCGGGTCACGGTGCGGGTGCCACCCCCGGTCAGCTCGGCGGAGGACCCGGCGTTGATCCACTGCCAGATCTGGGACCGGGAGATCTCCGCGGTGGCGGCGTCCTCCATGAGGTTGTGGATGGCCGCGGCGCCACTGCCCCGCAGCCAGGACTCCACGTAGCGGATGCCGACCTCGATGTTCATCCGCACCCCGGACTCCGTGATGGAGCCCGGCGTCTCGGACACGGTCAGCAGCGCCGCGGCGTCGGGCGTCACGTCATCGCGGCGGTTGGCGCGGATCTGGTTCTGCCGGTCCACCAGCACGGAGTCGAAGACCTCCATGGCCACCGGCACCAGGTCCGGGTGGGCCACCCAGGAGCCGTCGAAGCCATCGGACGCCTCACGGGTCTTGTCCGCCCGCACCTTCTCCAAGGCGGCGGCGTTGGCCTCGGGGTCGCGACGGTTCGGGATGAAGGCCGCCATGCCGCCGATCGCCGAGGCACCGCGCCGGTGGCAGGCGCGCACGAGCTGATCGGTGTAGGCCCGCATCATCGGGGCGGTCATGGTCACGTCGGCACGGTCGGGCAGCACGAATGCCTCACCGCGGTCCCGGAAGTTCTTGATGATGGAGAAGATGTAGTCCCACCGCCCGGCGTTCAGGCCGGCCGCGTGGTTGCGCAGCTGGTAGAGGATCTCCTCCATCTCGAAGGCCGCGGTGATCGTCTCGATCAGCACGGTGGCGCGCACGGTGCCCTGGGGGATCCCGAGGTGGTCCTGGGCCACCACGAAGATGCAGTTCCACAGGCGGGCCTCGAGGTGGTTCTCCGTCTTCGGCAGGTAGAAGTACGGTCCACGGCCGCGGCGCAGCAGCTCCTTGGCGTTGTGGAAGAAGTACAGGCCGAAGTCCACGAGGGCGCCGGCCATCGGCTCACCGTCCACCACCAGGTGGTCCTCGTCGAGGTGCCAGCCGCGCGGGCGGACGATGATGGTCGGGCGGTCCACGAGCTGAACCCCGCCGAGCGTGTACTCCTTGCCCTCGGGGGTGGTGAAGTCGATCTGCCGGCGGATGGCGTCCCGCAGGTTCACCTGGCCGTTCAGCATGTTCTCCCAGGACGGCGAGGAGGAGTCCTCGAAGTCGGCCAGCCAGCACTTGGCGCCGGAGTTCATCGCGTTGATGGTCATCTTCCGGTCCACCGGCCCGGTGATCTCCACGCGGCGGTCCTTCAGGCCCGGTGCGAGGGGCGCCACACGCCAGGAGCCGTCCTCGCGGATGGTGCGGGTCTCCGGCAGGAAGTCCAGGGTTGCCCCGTCGGAGATCCGCTGGCGTGTCTCCTGCCGCTTGGTCAGCAGTTCGAGGCGGCGGCCGTTGAACTGGCGGTGCAGGCTGGCCAGGAAGTCGAGGGCGTCGGGGGTGAGGATCTCCTCCTGCCGGGGCAGGTGCGGGCCGGTGATCGTCACGCCGTTGAGGGTGATGGGCTGGTCGGTGGGGTACATGGGAGCCTCCTGAAGCAAGTCGTCTGCGGCGGCCGCACGGGCCGTGACGGGGTGCGCGTGGTGAAGGTCGCGCGGGGTCGAAAAGGTCGGTGGAAGAGCCCCAGGGTGTGTGCGGGGTGAAAAGAGGGGGCGACGCCGGGCGTCCGGTGGGGGGCCGGCGTCGCGGTGATCCGGTGGGATCAGAACTGGCCGGCCTCCGTGGACCCGCTGAGGGCCAGAGTGGAGGCGTCCGGGTTCAGGGCCGTGGAGATGGCATCGAAGTAGCCGGTGCCGACCTCGCGCTGGTGCTTGGTGGCGG
>NZ_JALDXU010000004.1:0-77750 GCF_032154715.1 Citricoccus sp.
GGGGCCCACGGGTGGCTTAAGCCCTGGTGAGACCAGCCACGGCGGCGCTGGTAGTTTCGGAGACATGAGTCCTACGCTGCCGATCCCCGCTGATTTCACCGGAACCATCCAGGACGCCGGCCACGGCTCCGTGGTCCGGCGTTCCGTGCTGCCCGGCGGCGTCCGGGTCTTGACCGAGGCGATGCCGGATCAGCGCTCGGTCACCATCGGCTTCTGGATCGCGGTGGGCTCACGGGACGAGGCGGAGGGTGGTTTCGGTTCCACCCATTTCCTGGAGCACCTGCTGTTCAAGGGCACCCCCACCCGGTCGGCCATGGACATCGCCACGGCCTTTGATCGCGTCGGCGGGGAGTCCAACGCCTCCACGGCCAAGGAGTCCACGTGCTACCACGCCAGAGTGCTGGACACCGACCTGCCGATGGCCATCGACGTCATCACGGACATGGTCACCTCCGCCCTGATCGACGCGTCCGAACTGGAGACGGAACGCGGGGTGATCCTCGAGGAACTGGCCATGGACGCGGACGACCCCATCGACACCGCGCACGAGGCCCTGGCTGCGGCGCTGCTGGACGGGCATGAGCTGGGCCGTCCCATCGGCGGCACCAACGAAACCATCAACGCGGTGACCCGTGAGCGCGTGCTGGACCACTACCGCCAGTGGTACCGCCCGGACGAACTGGTGGTGACCGCCGCCGGTGGCCTGGACCATGAGGAGGTGTGCCGGCTCGTGGTCGAGGCGCTGGAACGCTCGGGATGGGACCTGCCGGACGGCGCCGCTCCTGCCCCACGGCGCAGCCACGTGAACACCGGGGCGAAGATCTCCGAGGGTCTGCACCGGATCGCCCGGCCGGTGGAACAGTCCTCGATCCTGGTTGGCGGGCGCTCCGTCCACTCCTTGGACCCCGACCGGTTCGCGCTGGCCCTGATGAACTCCACCCTGGGCGGGGGCATGAGCTCGCGCCTGTTCCAGGAGATCCGGGAGAAGCGCGGCCTGGCCTACAACACCTACTCCTTCTCCGCCGCCTATTCGGACGTGGGCTACTTCGGGCTCTACGCCGGCTGCTCCCCGCAGAAGGCCGGCGCCGTGGCCGAGCTGATGGTCTCGGAACTGGAGCGCCTGGCCGAGCACGGGATCACGGACGAGGAGCTCGAACGCGCCCGCGGCCAGCTCTCCGGCGGCACCGTGCTCGGGCTGGAGGACACCGGCTCCCGGATGTCCCGCCTGGGCCGGGCCGAGCTGGTCACGGGGGAGTTCGTGGACCTGGACGGTGCCCTGGAGCGGCTGGGGGCCGTGACGGCCGGCCAGGTGCAGACGGTGGCCCAGCGACTGGCCGCGTCTCCCCGGGCCACGGTCATCGTCGGCCCAGACCTGACGGCGGACGGACTCTCCGGCAGCTGAGTGTGTCCAGGACGTTTCCATCCGCGCCTCCCCCGGGGAGTCGCTTGACTCGCGGTGGCGTGTGCAACAGTCTGGACGGCATCGACCTCTCACAGGCCGATCCGTTGCCCGAGGGGTCGGGCACCGCACCACGGACAGAAAGACCGGTTCACCGTCATGGAACAACTGCAAACAGTGCTGGACAACATCGGCTCGTTCGTCTGGGGTCCGTTCTTCCTCATCCCTCTGCTGTTGGGCACCGGCCTCTATCTGTCGATCCGGCTGGGGTTCCTGCAGTTCCACAAGCTCCTCCCGGCACTGAACCTGGGGATCATCCGCCGGCGGGATCCGGACACCGAGGGCGACATCTCCCAATTCCAGGCGCTGACCACGGCCCTGGCCGCTACGGTCGGCACCGGGAACATCGTGGGCGTGGCCACGGCGATCGGCATCGGCGGGCCGGGGGCCCTGTTCTGGATGTGGGTCACCGGTCTGCTCGGGATGGCGTCGAAGTACTCGGAGGCCTATCTCGGGGTCCGCTACCGCACGACGGATGAGGCGGGCGAGAAATCGGGAGGCCCTCAGTACTACCTGCAGAAGGCCATCAAGGGGCCGTTCGGCAAGATCCTGGCTCTCTCCTTCGCCGTCTTCGCCTTCCTGGCGTCCTTCGGCATCGGCAACATGACCCAGGGCAACTCGATCGCCGCCAATGTGGAGGAGTCGTTCGGGGTGGTGCCGTGGGTGACCGGCATCATCCTCACTGTCGTGACCATCCTCGTCCTGGTGGGCGGCATCAAATCCATCGGCAAGGTCACGTCCGCGTTCGTGCCGGTCATGATCGTCTTCTACGTCGCCGCCGCGATCTTCATACTGGCCGTCAACATCACCGCGGTGCCCGCCGCCTTCGCCCTGATCTTCACCGATGCCTTCACCGGCACCGCCGCCGTCGGCGGATTCACCGGCTCGATCCTCATCATCGCCATTCAGTACGGCGTGGCCCGCGGCATGTTCTCCAACGAATCCGGATTGGGTTCGGCGGCCATCGCGGCCGCGGCGGCCCAGACCTCGCACCCGGTCCGCCAGGGACTGGTGTCCATGACCCAGACCTTCATCGACACGATCATCGTGGTGTCCTTCACCGGACTCGTTATCATCACCACCGGCACCTGGAACCACACCGACGAGAATGGTGAACAGATCTCCGCTGCTCTGATGACCGGCGAGGCCTTCTCGAACGGCCTGCCGGGACAGTGGGGTCATTGGATCGTCACCATCGGCCTGATCATGTTCGCGTTCTCCACCATCCTCGGCTGGTCCTACTACGGTGAGCGCAACGTGGAACGCCTCTTCGGCCAGCGGCTCGTGATGCCCTACCGCGTGGTGTTCTCCCTCGTGGTGTTCGTCGGCTGCACGGTGCCGCTGGCCATCGTCTGGAGCTTCTCCGACATCATGAACGGCCTGATGGCGTTGCCGAACCTCATCGGACTGCTCATCCTCTCCGGCCTGATCGCCCGGGAGACGAAGCACTACCTCAAGCACGATCCGAAGCTGGTGGCCAGTACCGCCGAGATCGAGGCCTTCATGGTGGACCGGCCGGGCTGGGCGGACTGGAAGTCCGGCAACGTGGTCGGATCCTCCCGCACGCACACCGGGCGGGCCCCGGTGAAACCGGCCGGGGACCGGAATTAGCGCAGAACAATGGTTCGGAATCGGATGACGGAAACGGTGTAATTCCACGATCTTTCCGGATTCCGACCTGCAGGTGAAGGTTTCGCCCCCGGTGGTCAAAGGCGCACAGAGGACCTGCCACCGGGGGCCTTTTCCTGCTTACAGTGACCCCATGACGACCCCGGTCAAGCCCGGATTGGACGGTCCGGCCTCGCAGGCATTGCTCTCGCTCGGCAGGTTCTTCACCCGGTGGGACGAGACCGAGGACGGCCGAGCCGTCTTCCGCGAGGGCGGCCGCACGGGCGACTCCTTCTACCGCAACCGGTGGAGCCATGACAAGGTGGTGCGCTCCACCCACGGGGTGAACTGCACCGGCTCCTGCTCGTGGAAGGTGTACGTCAAGGACGGCATCATCACGTGGGAGGCTCAGGAGACGGACTACCCCTCGGTGGGTCCGGACAGCCCCGAGTACGAGCCCCGCGGCTGCCCGCGCGGCGCCGCCTTCTCCTGGTACACCTACTCGCCCACACGGGTCCGGTACCCCTATGTCCGCGGCACGCTGCTGGAGATGTACCGCCGGGCGAAGAAGGCCACCGGCGGCGATCCGCTCCTGGCCTGGCAGTCCATCGTCAATGATCCGGCGCAG
Source organism: Citricoccus sp. (assembly GCF_032154715.1). GTDB lineage: Bacteria > Actinomycetota > Actinomycetes > Actinomycetales > Micrococcaceae > Citricoccus. Next base: position 3,696 of record NZ_JALDXU010000004.1, read on the forward strand.
CGCCGCGCCTACCAGCAGGCGCGCGGCAAGGGCGGGCTGGTCCGGGCCAGCTGGCAGGAGTCCGTCGAACTCTCCGCCGCGGCCCACGTGCACACCATCAAGACCTACGGACCGGACCGCTGCACCGGCTTCTCGCCCATCCCGGCCATGTCCATGGTCTCCCACGCCGCCGGGGCGCGCTTCATGAATCTCATCGGCGGGGTGATGAACAGCTTCTACGACTGGTACGCGGACCTGCCCGTGGCCAGCCCCCAGGTCTTCGGTGACCAGACCGACGTCCCCGAATCCGGTGACTGGTGGGATGCCACCTATCTCATGATGTGGGGCTCCAACGTCCCGGTGACCCGTACCCCGGACGCCCACTGGATGGCGGAGGTCCGCTACCGCGGCACCAAGGTGGTCTCGGTCAGCCCCGACTACGCGGACAACACCAAATTCGCGGACGAGTGGCTGCCCGCCCAGGCCGGCACCGATGCCGCACTCGCCATGTCCCTGGGCCATGTGGTGCTGCGGGAGAACTTCGTGGACCGCCGCGTCCCCTTCTTCGAGGACTACGTGTTGCAGTACACCGACCTGCCGTTCCTCGTCTCCCTGGACGAACGCGTGGACGGCACCGTGGTGCCCGGCAAGTTCCTGACGGCGGCGGACCTCGCCGCGTTGGATCCGGGTCCTGACGACGCCGGGACCGGAACCTCCGATCCTGAGTTCAAGACGGTCCTGCTGGACCGCGACGCCGGCACCCCCGTGGTCCCGCAGGGCTCGATCGGCTTCCGGTACAACGCCCAGGACGAGGGGCGCTGGAACCTGGACCTGCAGGGCGTGCGCCCCGCGCTGTCCATCGCGGACACCACCGGGTACGACGCCGGCACGAGCCCGGTCGCGCTGCCCGCCTTCACCGACGCGGACGGCTCGGGTTCGGTGGTGCACCGGGGGGTGCCGTGCACGGTGGTCGCCGGGAAGAAGGTCACCACGGTCTTCGACCTCATGCTCGCCCAGTACGGGGTGGGCCGGGAGGGGCTGCCCGGCGACTGGGCCGCCGGATACGAGGACCCGCTGACCCCCTACACACCGGCATGGCAGGAGGACATCACCTCGGTGCCGGCCGAGGCCGCCATCCGCACGGCCCGAGAGTTCGCGCAGAACGCGGAGGACTCCGGCGGACGGTCGATGATCATCCTCGGCGCCGGAATCTGCCAGTGGTATCACGGGGACGCGACCTACCGTGCCATCCTCGCCCTGCTCATGCTGTGCGGCTGCCAGGGCCGCAACGGCGGTGGCTGGGCCCACTACGTGGGCCAGGAGAAGGCCCGTCCCATCACCGGCTGGGCCACCATGGCCGCCGCCTCGGACTGGACCCGCCCGCCCCGGTTCATGATCGGCACCGCCTACTGGTACATGCACACCGACCAGTTCCGATCGGACGGATACTCCTCGGACTCCCTGCAGTCCCCGCTGGCGGAGGGCCACCTGGCCGGCAAACACACCGCGGACGTCATCGCGCAGTCCACCCGGCTGGGCTGGATGCCGTTCTACCCCCAGTTCACCCAGAACCCCCTGGACGTGGCGGACCAGGCCGCGGCCGCCGTCGGGACCGGGGAGGTCACCACGGAGGCGGAATGGATCGCGGCGCGGATCAAGGACGGGTCCCTGCAGCTGGCGGTCGAGGACCCGGATGCCGAGGCCAACTGGCCCCGCACGCTGGTGCTGTGGCGGTCGAACCTCTTCGGCTCCTCGGCCAAGGGGGAGGAGTACTTCCTCAAGCACCTGCTCGGCACCCACCACAACGTGATGGGCGCCGATCACGGTGAGTCCAGGCCCCAGGAGGTGGCCTGGCATGACCAGGCGCCGGAGGGCAAGCTCGACCTCCTGGTCTCGGCCGACTTCCGGATGACGAGTTCCACCCTGCTCTCCGACGTGGTGTTCCCGGCCGCCACCTGGTACGAGAAGCACGATCTGTCCTCCACGGACATGCACCCGTTCGTGCATGCGTTCACCCCGGCCATCTCACCGCCGTGGGAGGCCAAGACGGACTACGAGCTGTTCCGGCTGCTGGCCGAGGAGGTGTCCCGGCAGTCCGCCACCCACCTGGGGGTGCGCCGGGACGTGGTGGCCACGGCGCTGCAGCATGACACCCCGGGGGAGATCGCCCAGCCCGGCGGCCACGTTCCGGACTGGAAGGGCACCGACCGGCCGGCGGTCCCGGGGAGGAACCTGCCGAATCTGCAGGTGGTGGAGCGGGACTTCACGGCCATCGGGGACAAGTACGCCGCCGTCGGGCCCCTGGCGGAGACGCTGGGCCTGACCACCAAGAACATCACGTTCGACGTCACAGAGGAGGTGGAGCGACTGGGCCGGCTGCACGGTGTCTTCGACTCCGGGGCCGCGGCCGGGCGGCCGGCGATCGACACGGACGCGAGGATGGCCGAGGCCATCCTGATGCTCTCCGGCACCACCAACGGCGAGCTGGCGGTGCAGGGGTTCGAGACCCTGGAGCGGCGCACCGGGGTGAAACTGGCGGACCTGGCCGCCGGGTCCCAGGAGAAGCGCATCACCTTCGCGGACACCCAGGCGGCGCCGGTGCCGGTCATCACCTCGCCGGAATGGTCCGGCTCGGAGACCGGCGGCCGCCGCTACGCGCCGTTCACGGTGAACATCGAGCGCCTCAAACCCTTCCACACGCTCACCGGCCGCATGCACTTCCTCCTGGACCACGACTGGATGAAGGACATGGGGGAGATGCTCCCGACCTACCGGCCGCCGCTGGACATGCACCGGCTCTTCGGTGAGCCGAAGCTGGGCGAGCGCGGGGAATTGTCCATCTCGCTGCGGTACCTGACCCCGCACAACAAGTGGTCCATCCATTCCGAGTACCAGGACAACCTGTTCATGCTCTCGCTCTCCCGCGGCGGCACCTCCGTGTGGATGAGCCCCCAGGACGCCGGGCTGATCGAGGTGGCGGACAACGAGTGGGTCGAATGCGTCAACAACAACGGCGTGTTCGTGGGCCGGGCCATCGTCAGCCACCGGATGCCCGAGGGAGTGGTCTACGTGCACCACGCCCAGGAGCGGACCATCGACGTGCCGAAGTCCGAGGCCACGGGCCGGCGCGGCGGCATCCACAACTCGGTCACCCGCATCCTGGTCAAGCCCACCCACATGATCGGCGGCTACGCCCAGCTGTCCTGGGCCTTCAACTACCTCGGTCCCACCGGCAACCAGCGGGACATCATCTCGGTGGTCCGCAAACGCTCCCAGGAGGTCCAGTACTGATGAGGATCATGGCCCAGACCGCCATGGTGATGGCGCTCGACAAGTGCATCGGCTGCCACACCTGTTCGGTCACCTGCAAGCAGGCCTGGACCAACCGTGCCGGCACCGAGTACGTGTGGTTCAACAATGTGGAGACCCGCCCCGGCCAGGGCTACCCTCGCCGCTACGAGGACCAGGAGACCTGGAAGGGTGGCTGGGAGCTGAACCGTCGGGGCCACCTCAAGCTCAAGTCCGGTGGCCGGCTGGCCAAGATGTTCGGCCTGTTCGCCAGCCCCGTCCAGCCCAAGCTCGCCGACTACTACGAGCCCTGGACCTACGACTACCAGAACCTCATCAGCGCCCCGGCCGGGGACGACTTCCCGGTGGCCAGGCCGAAGTCGCTCATCACCGGCCAGGACACCAAGATCACCTGGTCCGCCAACTGGGACGACAACCTGGGCGGCACCACGGAGCGGGGCCACCTCGACCCGATGGTGGAGAAGGTCCGGCGCGAGTCCGAGGACAAGGTCAAGTTCGAATTCGAGCAGACCTTCATGTTCTACCTGCCACGGATCTGTGAGCACTGCCTGAACCCGTCCTGCATGGCCGCCTGCCCGTCCGGCGCCATCTACAAGCGTGCCGAGGACGGGATCGTGCTGGTGGACCAGGACCGCTGCCGCGGCTGGCGCCAATGCGTCACCGGCTGCCCGTACAAGAAGATCTACTACAACCACAAGTCCGGCAAGGCGGAGAAGTGCACGTTCTGCTATCCGCGCGTGGAGGTGGGCATCCCCACCGTCTGCGCGGAGACCTGCGTGGGCCGGCTGCGGTACATCGGCATCTTCCTGTACGACGCCGACCGGGTCACCGAGGCCGCATCCGTCCCGAACGAGCAGGACCTCTACGAGGCCCAGCTCGATCTCATGATGGATCCGCACGACCCGCAGGTGATCGAGGCGGCGCGCGCCGAGGGCATCCCCGAGGACTGGCTCGAGGCGGCCCGGCGCTCGCCGGTGTACAAGCTGGCCAAGGAGATGCGGGTTGCCCTGCCCCTGCACCCCGAGTACCGGACCATGCCGATGGTCTGGTACGTCCCGCCGCTGTCCCCGGTGGTGGACCTCCTCAAGGACCAGGGCCACGACGGCGAGGACGCGGACAACCTGTTCGGGGCCATCGAGTCCCTGCGGATCCCGGTCGAGTACCTGGCCGAACTGTTCACCGCGGGGGACACCGGTCTGGTGACCGGGGTGCTGCGGAAACTGGCCGCCATGCGTTCCTATATGCGGGACATCACCCTCGGCCGGGAGGCGGACGAGTCGATCGCGGAGGCGGTGGGCATGACCGGCTCCCAGGTCCAGGAAATGTACCGGCTGATGGCCATCGCCAAGTACAACGAGCGCTACGTCATCCCCTCGGCCCACGTGGAGGACGCCCACAATCTCGAGGAGCTGGGCTGCTCCCTCGATGTGGACGGGGGTCCCGGCATGGGCCAGCTGGGTGGCCTGGGCGAGGCCTCCGGCCGGCCGACCCCCGTGGCCCAGGAGAACTTCAGGGCACTGCAGGCCCGGCAGACCGCGGAGGACCCCACCGGCAACACCCAGCTGGCCGGCCGGGTCAACCTGCTCAACTGGGACGGCAACGGCAGCCCGGAAGGCCTCTTCCCGGAGAAGTCGGCCCGCCGCGCCCGGGACGTCGGCCAGGTGTCGGAGCCGGCCGGTCCCGCGGACGGCACCCGCACCCGGAGCGGGGAGACGGCATGAGACTGCTCGAGAGACTCCTCGGCAAGGCCGGTCCGGGCTCCCTGGAACCGGGGGAGTACACGGACCCGGACCCGGTGCGCAGCGCCGTGATCCGCCAGGCCGGAGCGGTGCTGCTGTCCTACCCGGACGAGCAGATGCTGAGCCGGCTGGGGCAGGTCCGCGCGGCGCTCGCGGAGGTGGGCGCGGACGCCGCACTGGTGGAACCCCTCGCGGGCTGGCTCACCGCACGGGATCTGCACGAGGTCCAGGCGGACTACGTCCAGGAGTTCGATCTCTCCCACCGGCACAGCCTGCATCTGACCTACTGGACCGATGGGGACACCCGCCGCCGCGGGGAGGCGCTGGCCGCCTTCAAGGAGGTCTACCGGGCCGCCGGGTGCGCCCTGGACGACGCGGAGCTGCCGGACTACCTGCCGCTCGTCCTCGAGTTCGCCGCCCGGGTGGACGCCGAGGCCGGCTATGACATGCTCCAGCGGTACCGGCCCTCTCTGGAACTGCTGCGGCTGGCCCTGCAGGAGGCCGAGCTGCCCCACGCGGGTCTCCTCGCCTTGATCTGCTCCACCTTGCCCGGGCCCTCCCCGGCGGATCGAGCCGCGGTGCAGGCGATGGCCGGCTACGGGCCGCCCTCCGAGACGGTCGGGCTGGACCCCTCCGATCCGCGGCTGCTGCCCTTCAGCCCGGTCGGCGCCGGCGGCGGCCCGCCGGATCCCCGCGGCTCACTGAACGGAGAACCGGATCATGGACGGCGCTGAATCCACGGGGGCGGGGGTCTGGGACGTCCTGCTGTGGGGCGTGCTGCCCTACCTCGTGCTGGTCATCGTCATCGGCGGGACCATCTGGCGGTACCGCTATGACCAGTTCGGGTGGACCACCCGCTCCTCCCAGCTCTATGAGTCCCGGCTGCTGCGCATCGGCTCACCGCTGTTCCACTTCGGCATCCTCGCCGTGCTGGTGGGGCACATCGTGGGCCTGGTCATCCCCAAATCGTGGACGGACACCGTGGGGATCACGGAGGACATGTATCACGTGATGGCGCTGGGGATCGGCGCGGTGGCCGGCGTCGGCACGCTGGTGGGCATCGTGCTGCTGATCTGGCGCCGGCGCACCACCGGACCGGTGTTCATGGCCACCACGAACAACGACAAGTTCATGTACGTGGTGCTGGTCGGGGCCATCCTGGCGGGCCTGGCCACCACCGTCATCTCCGTGTTCGACCACTCGGTCACCAACTATCGCGAGACGGTCTCCGTCTGGTTCCGCTCCATCTGGGTCCTGCAGCCGGACGTGACCGCGATGGCCGCTTCCGGACTGTCCTTCAAGATCCACGTGCTGTGGGGCCTGGCCCTGTTCATGATCTGGCCCTTCACGCGGCTGGTGCACGCCTTCACCGCACCGCTGCACTACTTCTTCCGGCCGTACATCGTGTACCGCTCCCGTGACGGCCGGAAGGCCGGGGGCTCCACCCCGGTCCGCCGTGGCTGGGACCCCATCGGCACCCCGGCCCGCGAGCGGACCGGCGGCCGCCGCCGCTAGAGACCAGACGACGGAGGAGAGAGGGACCACCATGTCCGCACCGACCGCACCGGCCGCCACCGAGGCCCAGCTCGCCCACGGCCAGACCCGGAACCTGCTGGTGGCGACCCTGGCCTCCACCGTGGGCTTCTGGGCCTGGACCATGGTCGGCCCCCTGTCCGGGCGCTACACCCAGGCGATGGACCTGAGCCCCACGCAGACGGGCGTCCTCGTGGCCATGCCGATCCTGGTCGGCTCGATCGCGCGCATCCCGGTCGGGGCCCTGACGGACCGCTACGGCGGGCGCCTGATGTTCACGGCCCTGCTCGGCGCCACCGCCCCGCTCGTGCTCCTCACCGGCCTCGTGGGCCAACTGGACCGATTCGTGCCCCTGCTGATCGTGGTGTTCTTCCTCGGCATCGCCGGGGCGGTGTTCTCCATCGGCATCCCGTTCTGTTCCGCCTGGTACCCGGCGAGCCGCAAGGGCTTCGCCACCGGCGTGTTCGGTGCCGGCATGGTCGGCACGGCGGTCTCCGCCTTCGCGACACCGAGGCTGGTGGCCTCGATCGGCTATCTCGGCACCCACGTCCTCGTGGCCGTGCTGGTGGCAGTAACCGCCCTGGCCTGCTGGGTGCTCCTGCGGGAGTCCCCGGCCAACAGCGGTCGCGCACCCCAGCCGGCGCTGCCGCGGATCCTGCGGGCGTTCCGGCAGAAGGTCACCTGGCAGCTGTGCTTCCTCTACGGGGTCGTGTTCGGCGCCTTCGTCGCCTTCTCCAATTACCTGCCCACCTACCTCGGCAACGTCTACGACTTCTCCGCCACCGACGCCGGCCTGCGCACCGCCGGCTTCGCGGTCGCGGCGGTCATCGCCCGCCCGGTCGGCGGCATCCTGGCGGACCGGATCGGCCCACGGACGGTGACCCTCGCCTCCTTGGCCGGTGCGGCGGTCCTGGCGGTCATCGTGGCGTTCCAACCCGGTGCGGAACGCGTCTACGGACCGGTGTTCCTCCTCCTGGCGGTGTTCCTGGGCTTCGGGACGGGCGGCGTGTTCGCGTGGGTGGGACGTGCCGCCGCCCCGCGCGACGTCGGCACGATCGGTGGCATCATCGCCGCGGCCGGCGGCCTCGGCGGCTATTTCCCGCCGCTGGTCATGGGTGCCACGTACAACGCCGAGCACCAGAGCTACTTCGTGGGGCTCATCCTGTTGTCCGCCTTCGCGGCCGTGGCGTTCCTGTTGACCTTCACCGTGGGCAACGGCGGACGGACGGATGAGCGGGCGGCGCCGGAGGCTTCCGCCGGCGCCTAAACTGGAGGTCATGACTGCGCCCGAGACCGAACCCCGCACCGACCCCCCCGCCGACCTCAGCGGCGCACCGATCCGGGTCGCCATCCTCGGGGCCACCGGCAAGATGGGCCGCTACGCGGTGGCGGCCGTGGGCGGAGCCCCTGATCTGGAGCTGGTGGCCGAGCTCGACTCCCGGGATTCCGTCTCGGCCGTCCTCGACGCCGGCGCGAGCCACCTGCTGGACCTCACCGTGCCGCAGGTCTCCCCGGACAACGTCGCGTTCGCCGTCGAACACGGTCTGCACGCCGTCGTCGGAACCTCCGGCTGGTCCGCCGAGCGACGGGAGACGCTCGCGGGGCAGCTGGCGGCGCACCCGGAGGTGGGCGTGCTGATCGCCCCGAACTTCTCGGTCGGCTCCGTCCTGGCCAGCGCCTTCGCCGCGAAGGCCGCCCGTCACTTCCCCTCGGTGGAGATCGTCGAGATGCACCACCCGGACAAGGTCGACGCGCCGTCCGGCACGGCGGTGCGCACCGCGGGACTGATCGCGGACGCCCGCCAGGCGGCCGGCGTCGGGCCCTCCCCGGACGCGACCACCCATGATCCGGACGGCGCCCGCGGGGCCCTGGTGGACGGGATCCGCGTGCACGCCGTGCGACTGCGCGGGCTGGAGGCCCACCAGGAGGTCCTGATGGGCGGACCGGGGGAGCAGCTCGTGCTCCGCCACGACGCCTTCGACCGCGGGGCGTACATGCCTGGCGTCCTGCTGGGGCTGCGGACCGTGGCCTCCCGGCCCGGCCTGGCTTACGGCCTGGACGCCTACCTGGATCTCGACTGAGCCGGAACGGAAGACCATGAGAACCAAGATCGGAGTGGTGGCGATCGCCGCCCTCATGCTGTTGTTCGCGGTCGTGGCCGTCGTGTCCGCCGTGGGCTTCCTGCGGGCACCACAGCCCATCGCCAAGATCCTCGGCGTGGCCGTGGTCTGCGTGGTCGCCGTGGGCGTGTGGACGCTGTGGCGAGAACTGCGCTTCGGCCTCACGATGGAGAAGATGGGCCGCACTCTGGAGGCCGAGGGCGGGCTGCCCGAGGACAACCTGCCCCGCTCGGCGGCCGGGCGCATCGACCGTGCCGCGGCGGACGTCCAGTTCGAGACCTTCCGTGCCGAGGCCGAGGCCGCCCCGCAGGACTGGCGGTCCTGGTACCGGCTCTCCCTCGGGTATGACGCCTCCGGGGACCGCTCCCGGGCCCGCAAGGCCATGCGGGACGCGATCGGGCTGTACTCCGCCCGGTCCGGGAGCTGAGGACCCCGCCCTGATCGGGCCGTTCCTACGGGACCGCGGGTGTGGCCAGGCGGTCCGCCCCCTCGGTACTGTGTGCGCAGCAGCACCGCACACTGCCGGCCAGGGAGGGCCTTTGGAACACGTCGCAGCACACCGTCCGGACCATGAGTCACCGCACACCGCAGATCACAGCTCAGAGCACGCGGCCGACCACATCCCGGAGCAGGGCATCACCCTCCGGATCGATGGCACCGACCACGCACTGACCGTGGACACCCGCACCACCCTGCTGGACGCCCTGCGAGAACGCGCCGGCAACACCTCGCCCAAGAAGGGCTGTGATCACGGACAGTGCGGCTCCTGCACGGTCCTGCTGGACGGGCGCCGCCACCTGACCTGCCTGGCCCTGGCCGTGGCCTACGACGGCGCCGAGATCGTGACGGCGGCGGGACTGGCCGGGCCGGGAGACGAGGGGGACCTCCACCCGGTCCAGCAGGCGTTCATCGCGCACGACGGCTTCCAGTGCGGCTATTGCACGCCGGGTCAGGTGTGTTCCGCCGTCGGGATGCTTGAGGAGGCCGGCCGGGGCGCTCCCAGTCACGTGACCGCCGACCTCGAGGCGGACATGGAGCTCACCGATGAGGAGATCCGCGAGCGCATGAGCGGCAACCTGTGCCGTTGCGGCGCCTACGCCGGCATCCTCGGTGCCATCCGGGAGTCGGCGGGCCGATGAGACCACTGACCTACACAGCCCCCGCCACCGCGGCGGAAGCCGTCAGGGCCGTCAGCGAGGATCCGCAGTCCCGATTCCTGGGCGGCGGAACGAACCTGGTGGACCACCTCAAACTCGGAGTCAGCACGCCCGGACGGCTGGTGGACATCAGCAGGCTGCCGCTGAACACCGTCGAGCAGACCGAGGCGGGCGTGCGGATCGGCACCAACGTGCGCAACAGCGACCTCGCTGCACATCCGCTCCTGCGCAGCGGCTGGCCCGGGGTCAGCCGGGCCCTGCTGGCCGGAGCCAGCGGTCAGATCCGCAACCAGGCCACCACCGGAGGAAACCTGCTGCAGCGCACTCGCTGCGTGTACTTCCAGGACATCACCACCCCGTGCAACAAACGGGAACCGGGCAGTGGCTGTTCGGCGCTCGAGGGGTACGGCCGGTACAACGCCGTGCTCGGGGCCAGCGAGGCCTGCGTGGCCACCCACCCCTCGGACCTCGCCGTCGCCCTGACCGCCCTGGACGCCGTCGTGGTGGTCCTGGGACCCGAGGGCGAGCGGCGGGTCCCGATGGCGGACCTGCACACCCTGCCCGGACACCACCCCGAGATCGAGACCACGCTGTCCCACGGTGAGCTGATCATCGCGGTCGAGCTCCCGGCCACGCCGCTGGCCCGGCGCTCGACCTACGTCAAGACCCGGGACCGGGCCTCCTACGCCTTCGCGCTCGTCTCGGTCGCGGCCGCCCTGACCCTCGACGACGACGGCGCGGTCGCGGACATCGCACTCGCCTGGGGCGGGGTCGCCCACAAACCGTGGCGGGCCACCCGGGCCGAGGCAGGCCTACGGGGACGCCGGCCGGGCGAGTCGCTGATCGCCGCGGCCGTGGAGGAGGAGTTGCAGGGGGCGGGCTTCGGCCCGGACACCGAGTACAAGCGCCCGCTGCTGCGGGGCGCCACCACGGCGGCCCTGTCCCGGCTTCTCGGCGGACTGGACGGGAAGCCGGACGGGACACCGGATGGCACGCCAGGCGCGACCTCGGCAGGGGAGGGATCACGATGACCGCGAACCCCGTCCGGGCCGTGGCCATGGGCACCGCGATGGAGCGGGTCGACGGCCGGGAGAAGGTCACCGGCGGCGCGGCCTACGCCATGGAGAACGACGCCGAGCTGGGCCAGCCACCCCTGCACGGGTGGATGGTGACCTCGAGGACGGCCCGGGGGCGGGTGCTGCGCGTGGACGCGAGCGATGCCCTGGACCACCCCGGGGTGGTAACCGTCCTGGACCACACCACGGCACCGCGGCTCGCCTCCACCGAGGACCGCGAGCTGTCCGTGTTGCAGGACGACCGGATCGGGTTCCGTGGCCAGATCGTGGCCCTGGTGCTCGCGGAGACCCCCGAGTCCGCACGGGAGGGGGCACGGCTGGTCCGGGTGCACGAACAGGCCGAACCGTTCTCGGCCACGCTGGAGGGCGCCGAGACCTACCGGCCCGATCCGTCCAGCGTGGGTTCCGAGACCGACACCGAGCAGGGCGATGTGGACGTCGCCCTGGCGGCGGCCCCGGTCCGGGTCGAGCACACCTACACCACCCCGCACGAGCACAACAATCCCCTGGAACCGCACGCCGCCACCGCACTGTGGCAGGGCGGGACGCTGACGATGTGGGACTCCACCCAGGGGGTCCACCGGGTGGCCGCGACCCTCGCCCCGATGTTGGGAATCGAGCCCGAACGGCTCCGGGTGCGGGCGCCGTACGTCGGCGGCGGCTTCGGCAGCAAGGGCCCGCCCCACGGCCCGGAGGTGGCCGTGGCCCTGGCTGCGATGTGGGCTGAGGGACGGCCGGTGAAGCTGGCCGTGACCCGGCAGCAGATGTTCCCGCTGACCGGGTACCGGACCCAGACCGTCTCCGACCTGCGCCTCGGGGCGGAGCCGGACGGCCGGATCATCGCGCTGGAGCATGCCGTCACCGTCCAGACCTCCGCCATCAAGGAGTTCGTGGAGCACGCCGCCGTCCCGGCCCGGATGATGTACGCGGGGGAGCACCGGCGCACCAGCCACCGGGTGGCCTCCCTCGACGTCCCCGTGCCGTCCTGGATGCGGGCCCCCGGAGAGATGCCGGGGATGCACGCCCTGGAGGTGGCGATGGACGAGCTCGCCGTGGCCGCCGGCGTCGATCCGGTCGAGCTCCGCGTGCGGAACGAGCCCGCGGTGGACCCGGGGAGCGGCAATCCCTACAGCAATCGGCGCCTGGTCGACTGCCTGTACCGCGGCGCGGAGCTGTTCGGGTGGGCGGATCGGCCCGCCGCACCCCGTGCCACCCTGGACGGGGACTGGTGGGTGGGGACCGGCGTCGCCTCCGCCACCTACCCCGCCAATTTCTTCCCGGGGAACGTCGCGCGCGTCACGGCCCTGGAGCGGGGGCGCTATGCCGTCGCCATCGGTGCCGTGGACATCGGCACGGGCGCCCGGACCGCGCTGTTGCAGATCGCGGCCGACGCCCTGGGGGTGGGCGTGGCCGAGATCGACCTGGCGATCGGCGACACGGACCTGCCCTTCGCCACCGTGGCCGGCGGCTCCTCCGGCACCGGGTCCTGGGGCACCGCCATCACCCAGGCCGCACAGCAGTTCCGGGCCGACCACGGCGAGGACCCGGATCCCGGGGTGGAGACCACCTCCACCGCCGAGTCGTACCCGGACACGGAGCATCTGGCGATGCACTCCTTCGGTGCCGTGTTCACCGAGGCGAGGGTGCATCGCTGGACCGGGGAGGTGCGCGTTCCGCGGATGCTGGGCGTCTACTCCGTCGGCCGCGTGATCAACCCGACCACCGCGCGCTCGCAGTTCCTGGGCGGGCTCGTCATGGGACTCTCGGCCGCCCTGTTCGAGGAGTCGGTGCGGGACCCCCGCTTCGGGCACTTCGTCACCCAGGACCTGGCCAGCTACCACGTGGCCTCGCACGCGGACATCGGTGACCTGCGCGTCGAGTGGCTGGACGACGTGGACGAGCGGGCCACCCCCATGGGCTCCCGGGGCATCGGGGAGATCGGCATCGTCGGGACCTCGGCTGCCGTGGTCAACGCCGCCTACCACGCCACCGGTGTCCGGGTGCGGCACTTGCCCGCGACCTCCGACGCCTTCCTGTGAGCCCCACGCGTCCTCCGCTGAGTCCCGGGCCCGTCGCGGCGAGTGGCCCGCAGCTGCCGGCAGGCCCGTTCCCCGGTGGCGCACCGGTGTTGGGCGTGCTGCTGGCCGCCGGTGCGGGCCGCCGCCTCGGCCGAGGGCCCAAGGCCCTGCTGTCCGTGGACGGGACGCCCCAGGTGGTGCGGATGGCGCGTGCCCTGCTGCGCGGCGGCTGTGACGCGGTGGTGGTGGTCGCCGGCGCCGCGGGTGAGAAGGTGCGCAGGGTGCTGGACGTGATGCTGCGCGGGACCGTCGAGGGCCGGCGCGTGTGGATCGTGATGAACCCGGGCTGGGAGGCGGGTCTGGGATCGTCCTTCCGAACCGGGATCGAGGCCGCCGATCGCATGCTCGCCCCCTCCGGCCCCTCGGCCGGCTCGATCATGGTGGCCCTGGTGGACCAGCCCGATGTCGACGAGGCCGTGGTGCGCTGCCTGCTGGACTCCGTCTGCGCCACGGCAAGCACCACTGACGGCGCTGCCGCCGACGCCGCTTCCACTACCGCTTCCACCTCCGCGACCGCCACATCCGCCGCCGCCGGCGCCCGGGTGATCGCCGCCGGATACCCTGATGCGCAGGGACGGGTGGTCCGCAGTCATCCGGTGGTCTTCCCCCGGCCCTGGGCCCGGGAGGCGGCCGCCCAGGCGGCGGGGGACGCGGCTGGCCGGGTCTGGCTGCGCAGCCACCCGGAGGTGGTGGACGTCGTGGACGTGGGGCACCTGGCCACGGGCCGCGACGTGGACACCCCGCAGGAGCTCCACTGGCTCAGCCACCGGACGGAGGCCGATGTCCGAGCGTGACGACCTGTGGCGGGGGATGGCCCCGGTCCTCGACCGTGACGACGGCTTCGTGCTGGCCACGGTGATCTCCACCTCCTCCAGTGCGCCGAGACCGGCGGGCACGCAGATGGCCGTCCTGGAGGACGGCACGGTCATCGGCAGCCTGTCCGGGGGCTGCATCGAGGCGGACGTCCACGCCCACGCCCAGGAGGTGGCGGTCACGGGCCGGGCGCTGGTCCGGGACTACGGCTACAGCGACGGAGCGGCGCTCGACGTCGGGCTGACCTGTGGCGGCTCGCTCCGGGTGTTCCTCGAACGCGTCGTCCCGGCGGACCTGGACTTCTTCCGTGTCCTCGCCGGGGCCGTGCGCTCCGGTGAACCAGTCGCGACCGTCACGGCGCTGCCGGGCCCGGACGTGGGGTGGCGCGCTCTCGTGACCGCGACCGACTCCTCAACCGAGTCCGGAATGGCATCCGGAACAGAACCCGACCAGCGCCTCCAGGAGGCCGCCGCCCTGCTGCGGGAATCCCGCTCCGGCGTCGTGACCGTCCCGAGTCCCGCCGGCGGTCCGCCGTCCGACTATGCCGTGCGGAGCTTCACGGCCCCGGCGCATCTCGTGATCTTCGGCTCGAACGCGTTCGCCGCCTCCCTGGCCCGGCTGGCCGCCGAGGTGGGCTACCGGGTGACCGTCTGCGACGCCCGGGCGGCGTTCGCCACCCGCGAGCGGTTCCCCGAGGCGGACGAGGTCGTCGTGCGCTGGCCCCACGAGTACCTGGACGAGCTTCACATCGATCACCGCACGGTCCTCTGCGCGCTGACGCACGACCCGAAGTTCGACGACCCGCTGCTGGCGCAGGCCCTGCGCTCGCCAGCCGCCTTCGTCGGGGCCATGGGATCGCGGCGCACCAGCCGGGAACGGCAGGAGCGTCTGCGGGACCTGGGGCTGGGCGAGGAGGAACTGGCGCGACTGCATGCGCCCTTGGGCCTGGACCTGGGGGCCGGGACCCCGCAGGAGACCGCGGTGTCCATGATGGCCGAGATCATCTCGGCCCGGCGGTCCGGAACCAACCTGCCCCTGACCCGGGTGCGCGGCCCCCTGCACCGCCAGCGGTGAGTCCTGGGGGTCAGGGCCGGGCGCCTGGGGGCCTCGGTCCGGCCAGCGTGCCCGAGACGGTCGCGACGAGCCATTCCAACGGGCCCCTCCAGCCGAATCCCCGCCACAGGGTTCCGGCGACGAGGCAAGCCACCCAGTAGGCCAGGAGCAGGCCGAGACGGGGCCAATCCGCCGTCGCCGTCTCGAACACGTCCAACGCCACCAGGTGCCCCACGTACAGCGTGAGGGGCAGGGCGCCGGCCCCGATCAGCGGCATCAGCGGCCAGACGAGCATTCCCCGGCCAACCTGGGTCAACAACAGGCAGACACCGAGCACCAGGGCGGAGGTGCCGCAGGTCAGCAGCAGGTCCAGCGGTGCCCCGGAATGAGGCGTCGCGAGCGTGAACCACACCGCAAGGTGCTGGACCGACTCGGTGGACAGGCTGGCACCGGTCAGCAGCTCGGCCTCGAGGGCACGTGTGCCGGCTCCCGTCCCGGTGGCCAGGGTCGAGGCCACCCCGGGCCACTGCTGCAGTCCGCGCGAGAGGAGGAAGGCCACCGCGGCCAGGGCGGCGCCCCCGGCGGCCACGACGGCCGCCACCCGCATCCGGTCCAGCCGCAGCCGGCCGAGGAAGAGGCCGAAGAGCACGTAGCCGAACCACTGCAGCACGGGGTAGTAGCCCGAGAAGAGCAGGTCCCAGGCCAGCAGCCCGGGCTGGGAGACCAGGTCGATGAGGTTCGGGTTGGACCACAGCCGCCAGCCGTCCACATAGGCCGCGGATCCCACCGCCGACTGCATCGCCGCGGACAGCAGGCTCGCGAGCACGGGGGAGAGCAGCACCCAGCCGATCGCCCAGGCGGCCAGGGCGCGGGCTCCCAGGTGCAGGAACGGCAACGCGACCAGGAACAGCAAGGCGTACTGGGTGAGGATGACGGCGACGTTCATGTCCAGGGAACCGCAGGCGAGCCCGATGACGAACAGCAGCAGTGCGCGCACCGCCACCCGGCGGCGGTCCCAGCCGAGCAGAGGGCCGCGGTGGGGTGCGCCGGTCCGGCCCGCGCCGCCACTGAGCAGGGCCAGCCCGACGCCGGCCAGGGTGGCGAACAGGGCCGAGGACTTCCCGGCGAACACCAGTCCGACGACGGTCGGTTCCGTCCCGTCCGCGGACACCAGGAGGAGCAGATGGGTGGCGATCATGCCCAGCAGGGCCAGGCCCCGGGCCGCGTCCACACCGGGGATGCGCCGCTGCACTGCCGTGGTTGCCGCCATGCGCCACTCCTTGTTCCTGGTTCGTTCCTGGTCCGACCGTGGTGCGTCCGGGATTTCCGCGTGGTCTCAGCCCAGACTCTTGCCCTCCGGCTACCTACCGCAGGCCATTCTCGCAGGTAGGCTGGAAGCCATGATCGAGACCCCTGCCGCGCGCTCCGCGAACACCTTCGGCACCGTTGTCCCCGCCATGGTCACTCCCTTCACGGAGGACGGTGGCCTGGACCTGGATTCGGCGCAGAAACTGGCGAATCACCTGGTGGACGAGGGTGCCGACGGGCTGGTCATCACCGGCACCACCGGGGAGACCTCGACCCTGCTGGACGAGGAGAACGTGGCCATGTTCGAGGCCGTGGTGGAGGCCGTGGGGGGCCGCGCCACGGTGATCGCCGGCACCGGCATGAATGACACGGGGCACTCGGTGCACCTGTCCCAGCTGGCCGCCAAGACCGGCGTCGACGGCCTGCTGCTGGTCACGCCGTACTACAACAAGCCCAACCAGGCTGGCATCCGGGCGCACTTCGAGACCATCGCCTCCGCCACCGACCTTCCGGTCATGCTCTACGACATCCCCGGGCGCTCGGTCATGCCGATCAACCCGGACACCATCATCGCGCTGGCCCAGCACCCGAACATCGTGGCCCTCAAGGACGCCAAGGGGGACTTCCAATCCACCACCCTGGTGGCGGCGAACACGGACCTGGACATCTACTCGGGCGAGGACTCCCTGACCATGCCGCTCATGACCCTGGGCGCCGTGGGCGTGGTCTCCGTGACCGCCCACGTGGCCACGCGGCTGTACCGCCGGATGGTGGACGCCATGCTCGCCGGTGACCTGGCGGCGGCCCGGGCACTGCACTTCGAGCTGGACCCGTACCAGCGGGCGGTGATGACCCACATCCAGGGCGCGGTCTCCGCCAAGACGATCCTGAACTGGCAGGGCATCCTGCCGAACTCGGTGGTCCGCCTCCCGCTCGTGGAGGCCACCGAGGACGAGAAGACCATCATCCGTGCCGACCTCGCGGAGGCCGGACTCACCTTCTAGAAGGGACCGAACCCCATGGCACCAGGCTCCCGCCTGTCCACTCCACCCGCGCTGAGGGCCGGCACCTGCCGCATCGTCCCCCTGGGCGGCCTCGGTGAGGTGGGCCGCAACATGACCGTCTTCGAACTGAACGGCAAGATCCTGATCGTCGACTGCGGCGTGCTCTTCCCCGAGGAGCACCAGCCCGGCGTGGACCTGATCCTGCCGGACTTCAGCTATATCGAGGACCGCCTTGATGACGTGGTCGGCGTGGTGCTGACCCACGGCCACGAGGACCACATCGGCGCCGTGCCGTACCTGCTGCGCCTCAAGGCGGACATCCCCCTGATCGGCTCCACCCTGACCCTGGCCCTGATCGAGGCCAAGCTCGAGGAGCACCGGATCCGTCCGCTCACCCTCACCGTCACGGAGGGGGACACGGAGCACCTCGGCCCCTTCGAGTGCGAGTTCGTGGCCGTCAACCACTCCATCCCGGACGCCCTCGCGGTGGCCATCAAGACGCCGGCCGGCACCATTCTGCACACCGGCGACTTCAAGATGGACCAGTTGCCGCTGGATGGCCGCATCACGGACCTGCGGGCCTTCGCCCGCCTGGGGGAGGACGGCGTGGACCTGTTCCTCACCGACTCCACCAATGCCGAGGTCCCCGGGTTCACCACCACGGAGAAGGAGATCGGCTCCGTCCTCGAGGGCCTGATGGCCCGGGCCGGCCAGCGCGTCATCGTGGCCTCCTTCGCCTCCCACGTGCACCGCATCCAGCAGGTGCTGGACGCCGCCCATCAGCACGGCCGCAAGGTCTGCTTCGTGGGACGGTCCATGGTCCGCAACATGGGCATCGCCGCCAAGCTCGGCTACCTGAAGGTGCCGGAGGGCATCCTGGTGGATCTCAAGCAGGTCGACCAGTTGCCGGATGACCAGGTGGTGCTGATGTGCACCGGATCCCAGGGCGAGCCCATGGCCGCGTTGTCCCGGATGGCCAACGGGGACCACCGCATCCAGCTCAACGCCGGCGATCTCGTCATCCTGGCCTCGTCCCTGATCCCGGGCAACGAGACCTCCGTGTTCCGGGTGGTCAACGGCCTGATGAAGCTCGGTGCCGAGGTGGTCCACAAGGGCATGGCGAAGGTCCACGTCTCCGGGCACGCGTCCCAGGGTGAGCTGCTCTACTGCTACAACATCGTCCAGCCCACCCACGTGATGCCGGTCCACGGGGAGACCCGCCACTTGATCGCCAACGGCAAGATCGCCGAGTCGACCGGGGTGCCGAGCGAGAACGTCCTGCTCACCGAGGACGGTTCCGTGGTGGACCTCACGGACGGCGTGGCACGCGTGACCGGACAGGTGGAGTGCGGATTCGTCTACGTGGACGGTTCCTCGATCGGCGAGATCACCGATGCCGACCTCAAGGACCGCCAGGTGCTCGGCGAGGAGGGGTTCATCTCGATCATCTCCGTGGTCAACCGCCAGACCGGCACCCTCGTGTCGGGCCCGGACATCCATGCCCGGGGCGTGGCGGAGGATGACGCGGTGTTCGACGAGGTCAAGCTCAAGATCGCTCGCGCCCTCGAGGAGGCCGTGCAGTCCAATGCGGACCACACCACGCACCAGCTCCAGCAGGTGGTCCGCCGCGTCATCGGCACGTGGGTCAACCGCAAGCTGCGCCGCCGGCCGATGATCGTCCCGGTGGTCCTGGAGGCCTGAGGCACCGGGGTGCGCGTCTGTTCTGCCGGATCCGTCACGGGAACCCCTGTGTTGGTCACGGACAGCCTCCGGGCACGCCGGTACCCTACGTAGCATGGCGACCCGTACTTCCCCGACGCGTTCGCAGTCCAGCCGGTCCTCGACCTCCACCGCCCGCAAGGGTGCGGAGCCGAAGCCGGCGAAGTCGTCTGCGCGCCCATCCGGCACCACCCAGCGCAACCGCAGCGCGCCCGAACCCGCTCCGCAGCCGGCGGGCAACCTGTTCGTGCGCGTGGCGCGCGGGTTCTGGATGGCCCTGGCCACGCCGATCGGCGCCGGCGTGCGGAAGATCGGCCGCGACGCCAAGATCGAGCCCGAGGACCGCCGCGACGGCACCGGATTCTTCCTCGTGGCCCTCGCCCTCGTCATCGGCTCGGTGGAATGGTGGGGCCTGCGCGGTACCCCGGGATACGGCACGGTGGTCCACAACGTGGCCGCCGGCACCCTCGGCTGGGCCGCCCTGCTCTTTCCGGCCGTGCTGCTCATCATCGCGGTCCGGTACTTCCGCACGCCCCAGGAGCACCGGGACAACGGCCGCATCTCGATCGGCCTGCTGGTCATGCTGGTCGGCGCCACCGGGATCGCCCACCTCGTGGCAGGCCTGCCCGCCGTGGCCGATTCCTTCGAGAACCTCCTGGCCGGGGGAGGCCTCGTCGGCTACCTCGCCACCACCCCGCTGGCCTCCCTGCTGACGCCGTGGCCCGTGTGGGCGCTGATGATCGTCCTCGTGCTCTTCGGGCTGCTGATCGTCACGGCCACCCCGGTGGGCCAGATCCCGCAGCGCAGCCGGGACGCCTATGCCTGGCTCACCGGCCAGCCCGACGGCGGCGCGGCCACCGAGCGCCAGGACCGCACCGCCCGCGGTGCCCGCGAGAGCAGGGCCGACCGGGACGGAGAGGACGAGCATGACCAGTCCTACCTGACGCAGCACGATCGAGACCACGCCGGCAAGCAGGGCAAGCAAGACAAACTCAGCAAGAAGAAGCGCAAGGGCACCCGGCTCTTCGGGCGGGACGACGAACAACCGACTGCGGTCCTGGACCAGAACGGTGATCCGGTCACCACCACGGAGGCCTACGAGACCGCCGTGATCGGCGACGCCGATGCTGAAATGCACCACGATGCAGACTCCGCGGCGGCCCCCGCCGAGGCTGAGTCCTCCGGGCCGGCCGTGCCACCGGGCGTCCGGCGGCCGACCGCCGGGGAACTGGCCATCGCCCGCGTCAAGGAAGCGGCCGGCGTCGGGCCCGATGCCCCCGCTGGGCCGGCGACCGAACCGATCGGCACCGTGCCACCGGCCATGCCGGCAGCAGCGCCGGCGGCCGCCGTGAGGGCGACTCCCGTGGCCCGGCCAGCCGAGCTGCCCCCCATGCCGGCCCGTTCCGAGCAACTGCACCTGGGCGGGGACATCACCTACACCCTGCCGGACTCGGCGCTGCTCCCGGCCGGCCCGCCGCACAAGGACCGCACCGAGGCCAATGACGCCGTGGTGGCCGCGTTGACCTCGACCTTGGAGCAGTTCAAGGTCGACGCCGAGGTCACCGGGTTCTCCCGCGGGCCCACGGTCACCCGCTACGAGATCGAGCTCGCGCCCGGCACCAAGGTGGAGAAGGTCACGGCGCTGTCCAAGAACATCTCCTACGCCGTGGCGTCCTCGGACGTGCGCATCCTCTCGCCGATCCCGGGCAAGTCCGCCATCGGCATCGAGATCCCCAACGCGGACAAGGAGGTCGTCGCCCTGGGCGACGTGCTGCGCTCCAACGCCGCACGCAAGACCGACCATCCGATGGTGATGGGTGTCGGCAAGGACGTCGAGGGTGGCTTCGTCATGGCCAACCTCGCCAAGATGCCGCACATGCTCGTGGCCGGTGCCACCGGTGCCGGCAAGTCCTCGTTCGTGAACTCGATGATCACCTCCATCCTGATGCGGTCCACCCCGGACGAGGTCCGCATGGTCATGGTGGACCCGAAGCGAGTGGAACTCACGGCGTACGAGGGCGTCCCGCACCTGGTCACCCCGATCATCACGAGCCCGAAGAAGGCGGCGGAGGCCCTGCAGTGGGTCGTGCGCGAGATGGACACGCGCTATGACGACCTGGCGGCCTTCGGCTACAAGCACGTGGATGACTTCAACAAGGCGATCCGGGCCGGCAAGGTCAACCTCCCGCCGGATTCCAAGCGCGTGCTCAAGCCCTACCCGTACCTGCTGGTGATCGTGGACGAGCTCGCAGACCTGATGATGGTCGCCCCGCGGGACGTCGAGGACGCGATCGTCCGCATCACCCAGCTCGCCCGTGCGGCCGGCATCCACCTGGTGTTGGCCACCCAGCGGCCGTCGGTGGACGTGGTCACGGGTCTCATCAAGGCCAATGTGCCCTCCCGCATGGCCTTCGCCACCTCGTCCGTCACGGACTCCCGCGTGGTCCTGGACCAGCCGGGTGCCGAGAAGCTGCTCGGCCAGGGTGACGCCCTGTTCCTGCCGATGGGCAAGTCCAAGCCGATGCGCGTCCAGGGGGCCTGGGTCAACGAGTCCGAGATCCACGCGGTCGTGGAGCACGTCAAGACCCAGATGACCGCGCAGTACCGCCAGGACGTGGTTCCGGAGAAGGTCGAGAAGGTCATCGACGAGGACATCGGCGACGACATGGACCTGCTGCTGCAGGCCACCGAGCTGGTGGTCACCACGCAGTTCGGCTCCACCTCCATGCTGCAGCGCAAGCTGCGCGTCGGCTTCGCCAAGGCCGGGCGCCTCATGGACCTGATGGAGTCCCGCGGCGTCGTCGGCCCCTCGGAGGGCTCCAAGGCCCGCGACGTGCTGGTCAAGCCCGATGACCTGGCCGAGCTGCTGGCCACCCTCCGCGGCGACGGCCCGCCCGCCGCTGCGCCGAGTGAGGACGCGCCCGAGGCCTATGCCGAGGACGTGGTCCATGCGGATCCTGTTGACGGAGCTCAGGCCTCCGAGGGCTTCCGTGCGGACCAGGTCGGCGGTCCTGGCGGATCCGGCGGGCCCGGCCAGGCGAGCGCGGGGTACCCGGAGATGCCCCAGCGCTCCGGCCAGGCCCCCTCGGACCAGGAACTGGTGCGCGGGTCCCTGCCGGCGGAGGCCACGGGGCACCAGGCTTCCGACTTCGGGCGTGACCAGGTCGCCGACGATCTCGCCTCCCGACCCGCGGCGGACGAATGGTACGACGAGGACGGCGAGGGCTCCGAGGACGCGTGGCACCTCACCGGCCGGTGAGATCCGTAGACTGCACGCATGAGTGAGAACTGGAACCTGCCCAACCTCCTGACGGCCGTCAGGATCGTCATGGTCCCGTTCTTCATCTGGATGCTCGTGGCCGGAGGCCCTGGGGGCGAGGACTCGATGGCCCTGCGCTGGGTGGCCTTCGCCCTGTTCGCCGTGGCCATCTACACCGACAAGCTGGACGGGGACATCGCCAGGTCCCGCGGGCTGGTCACCAGTTTCGGCAAGATCGCCGATCCCATCGCGGACAAGCTCCTGACCGGTTCCGCCTTCATCGTGCTCTCCCTGCTGGGGGAGCTCTGGTGGTGGGTGACCGTACTGATCCTCGTCCGGGAATGGGGCATCACGGTGATGCGTCTGATGGTGCTGAAGTACGGCGTGATGCCGGCCTCCAGGGGCGGCAAGCTCAAGACCGTGCTCCAGGCCGCGGCGCTGCTGTGGTTGTTGGCCCCGCTCGGCGCGGTGCTGGGGGACTGGTGGCTGTGGGCCGGCTGGATCCTGATGGCCGCCGCCCTCGTGGTCACCCTCGTCACCGGCGCCGACTACATCCTCAAGGGCCTGCGGCTGCGGCGGGAGTCCCTCGCAGGCCAGCCCAGCCGTGATTGATCCGGTGGAACAGACCGAGCCGGAGAGCCTGCCGGCCGCCGTCGTGCAGCTGTTGCTCCGCCGCGGCCTGACGGTCGCCACCGCGGAATCCCTGACCGCCGGGCTGCTGGCCGCCGCCCTGGCCGAGGTGCCCGGGGCCTCCGGGACGCTGCAGGGCGGCGTGGTGGCCTACCAGAACCACGTCAAGGAGCGGCTGCTCGGCGTGGACCCGGGCCTGCTGGCCCGGGCCGGCGCCGTGGACGCAGAGGTGGCACGGCAGATGGCCGATGGCGTCCGCCGCGTGGCGGGGGCCGACGTCGGGATCTCCACGACCGGCGTGGCCGGGCCGGAGGCGCACCAGGGCAAGCCGGTGGGTACGGTCTACCTGGGGCTGGCCGGAATGCCGGGCCACGGGGAGCCGGAGGCGGTGCTGCTGCACCTCGAAGGCGACCGGGAGACGATCCGGCGGAACACCGTGCGCCGGGGATTGCAGATGATGCAGGCGCGTCTGACCCGGTGGACATGACATTTGCGTCACGGAAGGCGGGGATGCGTCAGCACGCTTGCCTCCGGGTCCGGGGTTGTCGGTAGGGTGGGAGCATGCCGCGCAGTCAGCTGGGAATCGGCTGGGAATCCAGATGATGGGCGGCCGGAACGGGAACAAAAACCGGCCTTGTCACCGTTGTACCCACCAGTTGGCCTCATCGGCCACTCCCAGTACCCACTCAGGAGAAGACAGTAGACATGATGAAGCATCCGGTCACCATCAACGGCATCACCCGTTGGCTGGAAACCGGGGAAAACGTCCCAACCGACTCCCTCGAGACCAAGGAGCACGCCGTGCCAGTCCTTCGCCAGGAAATCGGAGACGTCCTGCGTGACGTCCGCCAGCGCCAGCGCCGCACGCTCCGCGAGGTCTCCCACCATGCGCGAGTCTCCCTCGGCTACCTGTCCGAGGTCGAGCGCGGACAGAAGGAAGCCTCCTCGGAGCTGTTGTCCTCCATCTGCGGCGCCCTGAACGTGCCCATGTCCCTGATGCTGCGCGAGGTCTCGGACCGCATCGCCCTCCAAGAGGGAGTGCACATCCCGGACACCGTCCCCGCGGACCTCGAGAGCGGCTTCGCCCCCGAGGAGTTCGGTGCCCGCATCCCGGACGAGGTCCCCGACGACTTCGGCCAGCTCGCAGGCAGCCACTGACCAAGACCACAGCGCAGGACCGCAGACCTTCGGGGCTGCGGTCCTGTTGCCGTGAGGGGACAGAAAGGTCCAGAGATGAAGCACAGTGAGTTCCGCCGGCTGATGGACGACGAGTTCGGCCCCGGCAACGCCGGCGTGATCGCCGCCACCCTCGTGCTGCCGTCCCTTCTGGAGACCGCGGACCGGGCCCTCGACGCCGGCGTGGACCCGCGGCGCGTGTGGCTCGACGTCTGCGACCTGCAGGGCGTCCCCGAGGGGCGCCGCCTCGGCCGTGACCTCCCGGTGCGGGACCGCGCCCGGGACTGAGTCCGGGGCTGCTCCCGGAACACGGGGAAGACACGCCGGGACCCGAGCTCTTCGAAAACATCTTCGAACGGCGGTAGGCTCTTCCACAGGACCTGAACGGGGCTCGGCCCCGGGCATGTCATCCACAGCACCGGCGGCGTTCCGCTAACCCGTCCGGGCGTTCCAGTAGGTTCGTCATCAGTACAGGGGAACGGCTCGAAGGCCGCCCGCCACCAGCACACGTAGGGGTGAATCATGGCGTCAGCCACTGACCGCGAGAAGGCTCTGGAAGCCGCACTGGCCCAGATCGACAAGCAGTACGGCAAGGGCTCGGTGATGCGCCTCGGGGACGAGGTCCGCGTCCCGATGGAGGTCATCCCCACCGGCTCCGTGGGCCTGGACGTCGCCCTGGGCATCGGTGGGCTGCCCCGCGGCCGAGTCGTGGAGATCTACGGACCGGAATCCTCCGGCAAGACCACCGTCGCCCTGCACGCCGTGGCCAACGCCCAGCGCAATGGCGGCATCGCCGCGTTCATCGACGCCGAGCACGCGCTGGACCCGGAATACGCGAAGAAGCTCGGTGTGGACACGGACGCACTGCTCGTCTCCCAGCCGGACACGGGTGAGCAGGCCCTCGAGATCATGGACATGCTGATCGGCTCCGGCTCGCTGGACATCGTCGTCATCGACTCCGTGGCGGCCCTGGTGCCCCGCGCCGAGATCGAGGGCGAGATGGGTGACAGCCACGTGGGTCTGCAGGCGCGCCTGATGTCCCAGGCCCTGCGCAAGATCACCGGTCGCCTGGCTCAGAGCAAGACCACCGCCATCTTCATCAACCAGCTGCGTGAGAAGATCGGCGTGTTCTTCGGCAGCCCCGAGACCACCACTGGCGGCAAGGCCCTGAAATTCTATGCCTCCGTCCGGATCGACGTGCGCCGCATCGAGACACTCAAGGAGGGTGGCAACCCGGTCGGCAACCGCACCCGTGCCAAGATCGTCAAGAACAAGATGGCCCCGCCCTTCAAGCAGGCGGAGTTCGACATCATCTATGGCGAGGGTATCTCCCGCCAGGGCTCCCTGATCGACATGGGCGTGGATGAGGGCATCGTCAAGAAGTCCGGCGCTTGGTACACCTACGACGGCGATCAGCTGGGCCAGGGCAAGGAGAACTCCCGCCGCTTCCTCAAGGACAACCCCGACCTCGCCGACGAGATCGAGACCCGCATCCTGGAGAAGCTCGGCATCGGCGTAGTGGCCGAGGACGAGGCCGAGGTGGAACCGCAGCTGCGCGCCGTCTCGGGTCAGTCCCCGGCCTGATGACACGACGCCACCTCCGTGCGGTACCGGACGTCCCCGAGCATCTGGCGGACGATCCGGAGCCGGCCGCCGCGGAGGTGGCGAGGACCATCGTGCTGCGCCAGCTCGCCGCCTCGCCGAAGTCGCGGAAGCAGCTGGAGGACAAACTCGCCGAGCGGGATGTCCCGGAGGACGTGGCCGCCGCCGTGCTGGACCGCCTCGAGGACGTCCGCCTCGTGGATGACACCGCCTATGCGGAGAACTTCGTCCGCACCCGCCAACGCTCCAAAGGCCTCGCCCGCGGTGCGCTGCGCCGGGAGCTTCAGCAGAAGGGCGTCAGCGGCGAGGCGGCCGAGCAGGCGCTGGAGACGATCAGCGAGGACACCGAACGGGAGGCCGCCGTCGAACTCGTCCAGCGCAAGATCCGTGGGCGGCGACTGCCGTCCGGGGACTCGGCCGAGGACCGGGGGGAGCGGGACAAGGCGGTCCGGCGCCTGGCTGCCATGCTCGCCCGCAAGGGGTACCCGCCCGGGATGGCGCTGGGCATCGTCAAGGAGGTCCTCGGTGGCCTCGAGGACGAGGCGGATGCTTTCGCCCTGGACGACGACTAGAATGTTGCGGTGACTTCCGCCCCCCACCCTCTCGATGAGCGCACGTACCAGGTCCGTACTTTCGGCTGCCAGATGAACGTGCACGATTCCGAGCGCATCTCCGGCCTGTTGGAGGGCGCCGGTTATGCCCCGGCCGGCGGGGCCACCGAGCCCGACCTCGTCGTGTTCAACACCTGTGCCGTCCGGGAGAATGCGGACAACAAGCTCTACGGGAACCTCGGCAACCTGCGCGCCGTCAAGGACAACCATCCCGGCATGCAGATCGCGGTCGGCGGCTGCCTGGCGCAGAAGGACCAGAAGACCATCCTCGACAAGGCCCCGTGGGTGGACGTCGTGTTCGGCACCCACAACATCGGCTCGCTGCCGACGCTGTTGGAGCGGTCCCGCCACAACCAGCAGGCCGAACTCGAGATCCTGGAATCGCTCGAGACCTTCCCCTCCAACCTGCCCACCAAGCGGGACTCCACCTACTCCGGCTGGGTCTCCATCTCGGTGGGCTGCAACAACACCTGCACCTTCTGCATCGTCCCGGCTCTGCGCGGCAAGGAGAAGGACCGCCGTCCCGGCGAGATCCTCGCCGAGGTGCAGGCCCTCGTGGACGCCGGCGCCGTGGAGGTCACCCTGCTCGGCCAGAACGTGAACACCTACGGTGTCGAGTTCGGTGACCGCGGTGCCTTCGCGAAGCTGTTGCGCGCCTGCGGCTCGATTGATGGACTGGAGCGGGTCCGCTTCACCAGCCCTCATCCGGCCTCCTTCACCGACGACGTCATCGAGGCCATGGCCGAGACCCCCAACGTCATGCCGCAGTTGCACATGCCGCTGCAGTCCGGCTCGGACCGGATCCTCAAGGAGATGCGCCGCTCCTACCGGTCCCGCAAGTTCCTCGGCATCCTGGACAAGGTCCGGGAACGGATCCCGCACGCCGCCGTGACCACGGACATCATCGTCGGATTCCCCGGGGAGACCGAGCAGGACTTCCAGGACACCCTGGACGTGGTGGAGGCCTCGCGCTTCTCCTCGGCCTTCACCTTCCAGTACTCCATCCGCCCGGGGACCCCCGCCGGTGAGATGGAGAACCAGGTCCCCAAGGCGATCGTCCAGGAACGCTTCGAGCGCCTGACCGCCCTGCAGGACCGCATCAGCGCCGAGGAGACGGCGAAACTCGTGGGCACCCGTCAGGAGCTGTTGGTGACGAATCACTCCGGTGCCAAGGACGCCGCGACCGGCCGGCTGGCCGGCCGCGCCCCGGACAACCGTCTCGTGCACTTCAGCGTCCCGGCGGGAGCCGAGGTGCCGCGGCCCGGTGACGTGGTCACGGTGACGGTGACGGCCTCGCACCCCTACTTCCTGATCGCGGATCCCACCGTGGAAGGCCCGGAGGGCTACGTCCTGCGCCGGTCCCGCGCCGGCGACGCCTGGGACCTCGCCCAGGCCGCCTCCTGCGGGGTGCCTTCACCCGGCTCGGGAGCCGGTTCTGCTGTGCCTGCCGGCGTGAGCCTGGGCATGCCCACCCTGCGCCCCGCATGACCGACGCCGGCCGCGCGCCGATCGTGGCCGTCGTCGGGCCCACGGGCACCGGGAAGTCCGAGCTGGCCCTGGACCTGGCTGAGCGGCTGGGCGGGGAGATCGTCAACAGCGATGCCCTGCAGTTCTACCGGGGCATGGACATCGGCACGGCCAAGCTCGCGGTCTCCGAGCGGCGGGGCCTTCCACACCACCTGCTGGACGTGCTCGACGTGACCGAGGAAGCCTCGGTGGCCTGGTTCCAGTCCGAGGCGCGCGCGGTGATCGGGGACATCCGGGCCCGGGGCCGGGCGCCGGTCCTCGTCGGGGGGTCCGGGCTGTACGTGCGGGCCGCACTGGACGAACTCGAGTTCCCCCCGACCGATCCGGACGTCCGGGCGCGGATCGAGGCCGAGGGCCACCAGATCGGTCTGGAGGGCCTGCGGGAACGCCTGCAGGCCGTGGATCCGGACAGCGCCGCACGACTGGGGGACACCCGACGGATGGTACGTGCCCTGGAGGTCTTCGAGCTCACCGGGCGCACCTTCACCTCTTTCATGCCGCAGCGGACCTACCTGCGGCCGACGGTGCAGGTCGGGCTGGACCTGGAGCGGCCCCTATTGCATGAGCGGCTGCACGCCCGCGTGGCCGCCATGGCCGAGGCCGGCCTGCTGGACGAGGTCCGGGCCCTGGACGCCCTCGGGCTGCGGCGGGGCAGGACGGCGTCGCGGGCGATCGGCTACGCGCAGTTCCTCGCCGTCCTGGACGGTCGGGCGGACACCTCCTGGGCCATGGAGGACACCGCCACGGCGACCCGCCGCTTCGCCCGCCGCCAGATCACCTGGTTCCGGGCGGACCCGCGCGTCACGTGGTTCGATCCCACGCGCCCCGGCCTGCTCGAGGACGTGCTGGGACACCTGGCCCGGTCAACGGGATCGGTCAACGGTCCCACAGGCCGCCACCTAGACTGAGGTCATGACCCTGCCGATCGCCCAGGACCCCGACCGCCTGTGGACCGCCCTTGACCAATTGGCCGGGCTGGCCTTCACGAAAGGGCACGGCACCGGCAACGACTTCATCCTCGTCCCCGACCTGAGCGGGGAGACCGAACTCTCCCCGGACCATGTGGAGGCCCTCTGCGACCGCCACTTCGGAGTCGGTGGAGACGGGTTGATCCGCGTGGTCGAGTCCACGCACCTCATCGAGGGGCGAGACCTGCTGGAGGACCACCCCGAGGCCACCTGGTTCATGGACTACCGCAATGCCGACGGCTCCGTCTCCGAGATGTGCGGCAACGGGGTGCGCGTCTTCGTGCACTATCTCGCCACCCGGGGCCTGGTGGACCTGAAGGTCGGGCAGCAGGTGCGCATCGGCACCCGTGCCGGTCTCCGCACGGTCACCCGGATCGGCGAGGAACAGTACTCGACCGACATGGGTCCGTGGAGCTACATCGACCCGGAACTGGCCGAGGAGCGGGCCTCGGACTCCCTGGTGCTCGCCGCCGGCCTGGCCGATCCCCGTCCGGCCCTGAGCATCTCGATGGGCAACCCGCACACCGTCGTCGCGCTGGCCGAGGAGGCGGATCTGGCGGAGCTGGACCTGGCGAAGCAGCCCAACGTGGAACCGGTCCCGCCGAACGGCACCAACGTGGAATTCGTGGTGGCCGCCGACCCGCTCTTCCTGGACGGCGTCGGCCGACTGGACCTTCGCGTCCACGAGCGGGGCGTGGGGGAGACCCTCTCCTGCGGCACGGGCGCCTGTGCCGCAGCCACGGCCGTCCGCATCTGGGCCGGAGACCGTGACGCCCTGACCTGGAAGGTCGGGGTCCCGGGTGGCACCGTGGGCGTCGAGTTCGTCCCGCAGGCCGACGGCACCGACCGCGTCATCCTGTCCGGACCCGCCACACTCGTCTTCGACGGAACGGTGGCGTGAACGGGGGCTGACCGAGGGCCGTCAGGCCCGGTCCACCTGCAGGATGCGGAAGCCCTTCTCGCTGCCGAAGCGAGACGCCGCGAATTGCCCCGGGAACCGTTCGTCGAGGGCCGCGTCCATCCACGGCAGCAGCGAATCGGCCCCCAGGTTCTTCTGCACCACCAACAGGGCCCGGCCACCCGCAGCCAGCCGGGGGAGCCACTGCAACAGGATCGTGTGCAGAGCCTCCTTGCCCACCCGGATCGGGGGATTGGACCAGATCAGGTCGAAGGTCCGCTCAGCAGGGACCTCGTCCGGCCGGTGGACGGAGACGTTCTCCAGCCCGAGGGCGGCGGCATTGTCCCGGCACAGCTGCGCCGCACGGTCATTGACCTCCACCCCCGTGACCTGAGCGTCCGGGCTGGACAGCCCCAGCGTCAGCGTGAGCGGCCCCCATCCGGTGCCGATGTCCAGGAAGGAGCCCGACGGCGGCGGGTCCGGCACGGTCCGCAGCATCGCCGCGGTGCCCTTGTCCAGGCCGTCGGGGGAGAAGATGCCGCCCGCCGTCTCGACGGTGACATCCCGGCCGGCCAAGGTGACGCTGAGCCGGCGTCGCTGTTCCGGGCCGACCGGCTCGGCGGAGAAGTAGTGTGCGGAATCCATCACGGCCGATGCTACCTCTGCTTGACAGCGTCCCTATACTGGTTGGCATGTGGATTTACCTGCGTTGAGCCGGATGTGCCTTGGCGGCACCGACGCTCCGGACTCCGATCTCCCCGCTGTGCAGTGGGTCGAGACACCGTCCGTGATGGCACCCACTGTCCCCTGAGCCTGCGTGACCTGACTGTCCGGGTCCTGGTCTGCCGTGATTCCTCGCGCCGATCCCTCGCCGGCCCGACCCGTGAAGGAGGCCTCCGTGGCCCCGAAAACCCCCATCCACAGCGGCGACCGGAACACCAACGGCATCCCCGCCAGCGACTACCCTAGAGACCACACCTCTTCCAAGGAGACCATGACCGAGACCACCCCGCAGGGGAACGAGCAGCCCGCCAATGAGCAGCAGGGGAACGAGGCCGAGATCCGTGACGTGATCGACCGGATCCTCGCGGCGGATGCAGCCAGCGCCGCCAAGAACGCCCCCGATCAGGGCCGCGCTCTCGCGCTGTCCGAGGGCGGTGACGGGCACACCGCGGCAGACGGCGAGCAGTTCGATCTGGCCGAACGTCAGGCGTTGCGGCGCGTCAGCGGGCTGTCCACCGAGCTCGAGGACATGAGCGAGGTCGAGTACCGCCAGCTGCGCCTGGAGCGCGTCGTGTTGGCCGGGCTCTGGTCCGAGGGGACGGCGGAGGACGCCGAGAACTCCCTGCGCGAGCTCGCGGCCCTGGCCGAGACCGCGGGGTCCGAGGTCCTGGACGGTCTGATCCAGCGCCGTCACCTGCCCGATCCGGCCACGTTCCTGGGCAAGGGCAAGGCTGAGGAGCTTCGCGGCATCGTGGCCATGACCGGTGCGGACACCGTCGTCGTGGACTCGGAGCTGGCCCCGTCCCAGCGCCGCGCCCTGGAGGACATCGTCCGCGTCAAGGTCATTGACCGCACGGCGCTGATCCTGGACATCTTCGCCCAGCACGCCCAGTCCCGTGAGGGCCGAGCCCAAGTGGAGCTGGCGCAGCTCGAGTACCTGTTGCCTCGCCTGCGCGGTTGGGGTGAGTCCATGTCCCGCCAGGCCGGCGGCCGCGCCGCCGGTGGTGAGGGCATCGGCTCCCGCGGCCCCGGTGAGACCAAGATCGAGCTGGACCGCCGCCGTATCCGCACCCGCATGGCCAAGCTGCGCCGGGAGATCGCCGCGATGAAGCCGGCGCGCGAGACCAAGCGGGCCAACCGGCGTCGCAACCGCGTGCCGTCCGTGGCGATCGCCGGGTACACGAACGCCGGCAAGTCCTCCCTGCTCAACCGGCTCACGCATGCCGGCGTCCTCGTGGAGAACGCCCTGTTCGCCACACTGGATCCGACGGTGCGCAAGTCCGTCACGCCGGACGGCATCGGCTACACCCTCTCGGACACGGTCGGCTTCGTCCGCTCCTTGCCGACACAGCTGGTGGAGGCCTTCCGCTCGACTCTGGAGGAGGTGGCCGACTCGGACGTGATCCTGCACGTCGTCGACGCCTCGCACCCGGACCCCGAGGGGCAGATCGCCGCCGTGCGATCCGTGCTGGCCGAAGTGGACGCCCGGCAGATTCCGGAGATCATCGTGCTGAACAAGGCCGATGCCGCCGACCCGGTGGTGGTGGCCCGGCTCCGCCAGAAGGAACCGCGGTCGGTGGTCGTCTCCGCCCGCACCGGGGAGGGGATCGAGGAGCTCGAGCGCGCCGTCTCGGACGCGATCCCGCGGCCCAATGTGGCCCTGGACCTGTTGATCCCGTTCACGGACGGGGACGTGGTCTCGCGCCTGCACTCGCCGGACGCGGACATCATCTCGGAGACCTACGAGGCCGAGGGCACGCGGCTGCGGGTCCTGGTCCGCGAGGACATCGCCGAGGACCTACGCCGTTTCGCCGCGGAGGAATCCGCGGACGGTCAGGAGCGCACCGGAGCATGACAGGAACGGTCCAGGAAGCGTCGCCGGCTGCCGTGGTGGAGCCCGCCGCCGAGCCCCGCACCGATGCCGAACGGGAGGCCCTGCGCCTGCTGGACGCCGCTGTCACGGCCACAGGGGGCCAGCGCCGGGAAGGGCAACGGCGCATGGTGGTGGAGGTCGCCCGGTCCTTGGAGACCGGGCAGCACCTGCTGGTGCAGGCGGGCACCGGTACCGGGAAGTCACTGGCGTACCTGGTGCCGGCGCTCCAACACGCCCTGGAGGCCGAGCACCCGGTGGTGGTGGCCACCGCCACCCTGGCGTTGCAGTCCCAGATCATGCGGCGGGATGCGCCCAAGCTGCTGGAAGCCCTGCGGGACGACCTTCCCCGTCCCATGAACATCGCCCTGGTCAAGGGCAGGTCCAACTACCTGTGCAAGCACAAGCTGGAGGGCGGCTTCCCGGAGGAGGACGGCCAGGCACTGTTCGGCATGGCCGACGACGGTGAGCTGCTGTCCGGGTCCGACGGCGGCCCGACCAGCCCCCTGGGCCGCGAGGTCCTGCGGTTGCGCGAATGGTCCGAGGAGACGGACACGGGTGACCGGGACGACCTCGACCCGGGCGTCACCGACCGCGCGTGGCGCCAGGTCTCGGTGTCCGCGGTGGACTGCCTGGGCGCCCAGAAGTGCCCGATGGCGGCCGAGTGCTTCTCCGAGAGGGCCCGGGCGGATGCCGGGGAGGCGGACGTGGTGGTCACCAACCACGCCATGCTCGCGATCGCCGCCTTCGAGGGGCTCGCGGTGCTGCCCGAGTTCGAGGCGGTGGTGGTGGACGAGGCCCACGAACTCCAGGACCGGGTGACCGGCGCGGTCACCGGCCAGCTCTCCGGGGCCATCGTGCAGGCCGCGGCGTCCTCGGCCCGCAAGCACACGGCCATCGCGGTGGAGGACCTGGTGCAGTCCGGCGCCGGCCTCGACGCCGCCTTCACCGCCACGCCCACGGGCCTGATACCGCGTGGGCCGGATGAGGTCCAGCAGAATGCCCTGAAGGCGGTCCGTGATGCCGCCCGCCAGGGCCTGAGTGATTCCAAGCCGAGCGGGGGAGGCGCCGACTCCTCGGCCGACGGCGGGCGGCAGATGGCCCGGTCCCGGATGCAGGATGTCCTGGACGTGGCCGAGAGAATGCTGGAGACCACCCCGGACACCAGCCATCCCGAGGTGCTCTGGGCCTCCCGCCCGGGCCACTTCGAGGCCGGCACCGGGTGGATCCCCGGGGACGAGTCCGCGGCCCCGATGCTCTACGTGGCCCCCCTGTCCGTGGCCGGCAAACTCCGTGAGGGACTCTTCGGTCAGGCCACGACCGTGCTGACCTCGGCCACGCTGGCCATCGGGGAGTCGTTCAACCCGGTGGCGGGATCCCTCGGCCTGATGGGCGAGGGGGCGCCGGTCTGGACGGGTCTGGACGTCGGCAGCCCCTTCGACTACCCGAGGCAGGGTGTGCTCTACGTGGCCCGGCACCTGCCGAAGCCGGGGCGGTTTGCCGCACCCGAGAGCTATGACGAACTCGAGGCACTGCTCACGGCGTCCGGCGGGGGTGCACTGTGCCTGTTCTCCTCCAAAAGGGCCGCTGAGGACGCTGCTGCCGAGATGCGCACCCGGCTCGGTCCGAAGCCCACGATCCTGTGCCAGGGCGATACCACGCTGACTGCCCTGGTGCGGCAGTTCGCCACGGAGGAGGATACCTGCCTGTTCGGGACCATGAGCCTGTGGCAGGGCGTGGACGTGCCCGGCGAGTCCTGCCGACTGGTGGTCATCGACCGGATCCCGTTCCCGCGACCGGACGACCCTCTCTCCACGGCGCGGTCCAGGGACATCAGCCGCCATGGCGGCAACGGTTTCATGGCGGTCTCCGCCTCACACGCGGCGGTACGCCTGGCGCAGGGCGCCGGCCGGCTCATCAGGACCGCGACGGACCGCGGTGTCGTGGCCGTCCTTGACTCGAGGTTGGCGACGGAACGGTATGGGTCGTTCCTGCGCTCGACCCTCCCGGACTTCTGGCCCACGGCCGATCCCTCGGTGGTGCGAGGCGTGCTGGAGCGGCTCCGTCCCGGTGGCTAGCGGATCAGCATCTCCAGGGCGCCGACCGTGCGAATAGCCCGCCATTCGAGGCCGGGGGCCGGGCTCCAAGCCGGCCAATCCACGGACCATCCGCCGTCGGGCTCCTGAGCGGAAGCCAGCCACCGGAGGTCCCGGTTCATCACGGCCTCTGGGACGAGGGCGCCAAGAAAGTCCGAGGGGAAGGGCACAGACCACGGATCGTGGACCAGGTCGACCGCGTGGAGACTCTCGTCCTCCTCGCCGCCTTCCACGGGAAGGGAGCCGTCGGCGGCGAGCCGCTCACGGAGCACTGCCAGGACCGGACTGTCCGCCGAGCCCCAGGGAAGGCCGTCCGCGGCGAGGAACCTCAAGGCGTACTTGGCCTCATAGGCGGACGGACCGCCGGCCGACGACACCTGGGACAACCGGAGGCGGCACCAGTCGGAGGCGGCCTCGGCCCACCCGCCCGAGAACCCGGTCAGCAGGGCCGCGGCGGCGAAGCCGAAGGTCAGATGCGAACCGCCTGGAACCGGCTGGACCCACGGTGCATGGGGCCACTCGAGAGAGCCCTCGGTGACGAACGGCACGGAACCGTCCAATCCGGAGGTCGAGGCCACCCATTCCAGTCCAGAGCGCACCCAGGGGTGCCCGGCCAGATTCCAGCCGGCCAAGAGGTCCAGGGCCGTCAGCGTGGAGAGCGCCTCACTCCTCGGTGATCGCACATCGGGTTCGAGGCCATGACCGAAACCACCGTCCGGATTGCGGTACGCCCCCAAGGCGGCCAGGACGCCCTCGGGACCGCCGCCATGGAGCAACAGGTCCACCCGGCGGCGTTCCAGCAGCCGCCCGTGGGTGTAGACGAACTCCTCGGCATCCGCCACGCGGACGCCCGGCGGCAGGGGCCGATGGTTCATGGGGCTCAGAGCGCCCGGAGCACCGTGACGACCTTGCCCATGACCGACGCCTCGTCTCCGAGGATGGGCTCATACGCCGAGTTCTGCGGCAACAGCCACGTGTGGCCGTCTCGCTGCCGAAAGGTCTTCACCGTGGCCTCGTCATCGAGCAGGGCGGCGACGATGTCCCCGTTCTGTGCGTTGTTCTGCCGGCGCACGACCACCCAGTCGCCGTCGCAGATGGCCGCATCGACCATGGAATCCCCGGAGACCTTCAGCATGAACAGCTCACCCTCGCCGGTCAGCTGGCGAGGCAGGGTCATGACGTCCTCGACCTGCTGGTCGGCGAGGATCGGCCCACCGGCGGCAATCCTGCCCACCAGCGGCACCGGTACGGCATCACCCTCGGCGGCCCCGGTGTGCAGCGTCCTCACCGTCCCCACCGGCGTGGCGGCCGATGCGGGGGCCGTGGCGGCCGACTCCGTCACGAGGGCCTGGCCGTCCTCGTCCAGTAGAACCTCCATGGCGCGCGGGCGGCCCGGGTCTTTGCGGAGGTAGCCCAACTTCTCGAGCTGCCCCAGCTGATGGGTGACCGAGGAGAGGGATGCCAGGCCGGCGGCGTCCCCGATCTCCCGCATGGACGGCGGGTAGCCGTGCGCAGCGATCGCCGAGCGGATGGATCCGAGGATGATCCGCTGGCGATCGGTGAGGGGCCGGACGTTGGGAACGTGGTGCGGGTCCGGGGCGGGAGAGGGAATCCGGGGGGCCATTCGACCTTCCGTTCTTATCGTGTCCGTCGGTCTTGGTGAGATATCTCGTGCTGGGTCGCTGGGTCCGACGGTACCCGATTCACAGCCACGATTCAAAGATATGTTCGAAGTTTTCTTGGCATGTCTCGAACAGGCGTGCTAGACATGACGTCGAAGCAGTCGAACACACGTTCTACACGGCCCGGGACTCCGGGAGGAGAGGCAGAAGAGCATGAGTACTGCAGCACCGGTCCAGAACCGCACGGCCGGCTCCGCCGGTTTCCACCTGAACCGTCGTGGTCGTTTCCTCTTCGTGGGGTTCCCCGTCATCCTCCTGGCAGTCCTGGCCGCAGCGGCCGCTGTCTTCTTCGGCGCTCATGGGGTGGCCCCGGCGGCCGCGTCGGCCGAGGAGCCGGCGGCTGCCGTGGAGACCGTCACCGTGAACTATGGCGACACCCTGTGGGCCATCGCCGGACGCACCGCCCCCGACTCACCCCGCCATGAGGCCATCCTGCGCATCGGCGAACTGAATGACCTCGATGGTGGCGAGTTGCAGCCCGGTCAGGTGCTGTTCGTGCCCGCCGGGGCCTAAATCCCGGCCGGACTCGGTCCCTGTGGTCCCCGTACTGACGGAGTGCGAGCGTGTTCACGTCGAGTATTCCTTCGGAGGTCCCGAGCGAGTGAGGGCTCGACGCGACATGCACCGGCCTGACGTGCGGCCACCGCCTAGGCTGTCGCAGGTGAGCAATTCGGATACCCAGTCCACCCCCGAGTCCTTGGCGGCCCTTCCGCTGCGCGACAATCTGCGGGGCCTGAGCCCCTATGGCGCCCCGCAACTTGAGGTGCCTGTCACGTTGAACACCAACGAGAACACGCATCCGGTCCCGGACGAGGTGGTGAGGGCCATCGCCGCCTCCGTGGCGGAGGCCGCCGTGAGCCTGAATCGCTATCCGGACCGCGAGTTCACGGAGTTGCGCAAGCGGCTGGCGGAGTACCTCGGCCATGGGCTGTCCGAGACGCAGCTGTGGGCCGCCAACGGCTCCAATGAGATCCTGCAGCAGTTGCTCCAGGCCTTCGGCGGCCCCGGACGCACGGTCATGGGCTTTCCGCCCACCTACTCCATGTACCCGTTGCTGGCCGCGGGGACGAACACCGGCTACCTGGCCGGTGTCCGCGGGGAGAACTTCTCCCTGACAGCTGCCTCGGCCGCTCAGCAGGTGGCGAAGCACCGCCCGAACGTCGTGCTGCTGTGCTCGCCGAACAATCCCACCG
Source organism: Citricoccus sp. (assembly GCF_032154715.1). GTDB lineage: Bacteria > Actinomycetota > Actinomycetes > Actinomycetales > Micrococcaceae > Citricoccus. The sequence goes on from NZ_JALDXU010000004.1 coordinate 40,819, forward strand.
GCACGGCCCTCGGCCTGGAGGTGGTCGAAGCCGTCTACGAGGCGGCCGAGGCCCACCAGGGCATGGTCATCGTGGACGAGGCCTACGCCGAGTTCGCCCTCGCCGGCACCGAATCGGCGCTGTCCCTGTTGCCGGGCAGGCCACGGCTCGTGGTGACCCGTACCATGTCCAAGGCCTTCGCCCTGGCCGGAGCCCGGCTCGGCTACCTGGCCGCCGCACCCGAGGTCACCGACGCCCTGCGCCTGGTACGGCTGCCCTACCACCTCTCCGCAGTGGCCCAGGCGACGGCCAACGCCGCACTGCAGCACTACGAGGTGCTGCTGGAGACCGTCGAGGACATCAAGCACCAGCGGGACCGGATCGTCGAGGGTCTACGCGCCCTGGGTCTGGCTCCGGCCGTCTCGGACTCCAACTTCGTGTTCTTCGGCGGACTCGCCGATGCCCACGCCGTGTGGCAGGGGCTGCTGGACCGCGGCGTGCTGGTGCGCGATGTCGGCATCGCCCACCACCTGCGCGTCACGGCCGGTACCGAAGCGGAGACCACGGCCTTCCTGGAGGCCCTGCGCGAGGTGCTGGCTGGCGCATGACCAGGGACGGGGCGCAGATGTCCCGGCACCTATACTGAGGCGGGTGACCGGATTCGGGCACCCATGGCTCGAATCTGACGGGGAGTACGGTGGCGCGCAGGGGCTGGACGTCGATCAAGGTCCCGGTGACGTTCTCCGCCGTGGGAGCCGTGGTGGCCACCGGCGCCTTCCTCTATCCCGGCTTCCAAACCGCCGAACTCGACCTGCATGACGGCGGCATCTGGGTCACCTACGACGAGGGCGGCTACGTCGGCCACCTGAACTACGAATCCACCACCCTGGACGGCGGCTTGAAGCCCCCGGTGGACCACTTCGACCTGCATCAGCAGGACGGGGCAGTCCTGATGCTGGACACCGCGTCCGGGGCCCTCACCGGCATCGACTCCTCCGCGATGGCGGTGGGAGACCAGCTCATGATGCCCGCGACCGACGGCTTCGCCCTCGGCGGCGGAGTCATCTCCGCGAGCAACCCGGACGAGGGCACGGTCTTCGCCGGCACGGTGGACCCTGCTCCGCAGATCTCCGGTGAGGACCCCCTGTATGAGGGCGTGGGCGCCGTGGCCTCCACCACCACCCTGGAGGGCCAGGTCCTGATCGCGGACGTGCACGAGGGGACAGTGCACCGTTTCGAGCGTCAGGACGCCGCCGGCGCCGCGTTCGAGGAGACCGAGCAGAAGGGCGTCGACGGCCTGGGTGATATGTCCGCGCCGGCCATGACCGCCGTCGGGGACGTGCCCGTGGTGGTGGACTCCGTCACCGGGCGGGTGTCATGGCCCGGACACACCGTCCAAGACGACCGCCTCCTCGGGGCCGTGCCGCAGCCGGCTGGTCCCGCCTCGGACCGCCTGGCCCTGGCCACCGGCCGCAGCCTGCTCTCCGTGGACCTGAGCAGCCGTGAGGTCACCTCGCTGGCGCTAACCGATCCGGCGGACGCGGGGGCCGGTGCGGGCCAGCCCGGCGGAAGCGCCGGCACCGGAGGCGTCACGGCACCCGTGCAGGTCAACGACTGCACCCACGCGGCCTCGGCACAGACCGGCCAGTACCTGCGCGATTGTGAGGGCGAGGGGCGGGACGAGATCGTCCCCATTCCCGAGTTCCAGGCGGGATCAGATCTGGTGTTCCGGGTCAACCGGAACCGGGTGGTGCTCAATGACACGGGCGCCGGAACCACCTGGATGGTCCTGGAGCAGATGAAGGTGGTCTCCAACTGGGACGACCTGGAGCCACCGAAGGGCGAGGGCTCCGAAGAGGACGAGGAATCGGACGAGGTCACGCAGCAGACCGTGTTGCCGGACCGTCAGGACGAGAACCGGCCGCCCGTGGCCACGGACGACGCCTTCGGCGTCCGGGCCGGCCGGACCACGCAGCTGCCGGTGCTGTTCAACGACTCGGATCCTGACGGCGATGTCCTGACGGCGCGGCTGGATGGCGACCAGCCCGGCGTCGGAACGGTCCAGCGCATCCTGGACGGCGTGGGCATGCAGATCGTCGTGCCGGAGTCCGCCAGCGGTTCGGAGACGATCACCTATATCGCCGACGACGGCCGGCAGGGGACCGACACCGCCCAGGTCGACCTGCGCGTGGTGCCGGAGTCAGAGAACAGTGCACCGACGCAGGAACGCGTTCCGGTGCTGCGCGTGCCGGCCGGTGAATCCGTAACCACCCAGTTGCTGACCGACTGGCTGGATCCGGACGGCGACGACCTGCAGCTGACCGGTGCCGCGGCCGATGAGCCGGACGCGGTCCGGACCCGCCCGGACGGTCAGCTGACCTTCCAGGACAACACGGGCGAACCCGGCGCCCGCGAGATCCAGGTGACCGTCTCCGATGGGCGTGAGACCACCACCGGCACGGCCCAGATCGAGGTGCTGGAACGGGGCGGGATCCAGCCCCCGGTCACCCAGGCCGACCACGTCACGGTCCAGGCCGGACAGGATGCCACCCTGCAACCACTGGAGAACGACGAGGACCCGCTCGGCGGCCAGTTGCGACTGGCCTATGTGAGCAGTGAACCGGAGTTGGAGGTCTCCTACAGCACCACGGCCGGGACGGTGCAGGTCTCCGGCGCCACCCCCAATACGTACTACCTCGAATACGTGGCCGCCAACGAGTTCGACTCCGCCCCGGGGCTGATCCGCGTGGATGTGCTGCCGGCAGAGGAGGACGGTGGACTGCCGGTGGCGGTCCGGGACACCGCGCTGTTGCCCGACGGCGGGGACGTGCTGGTCAACGTGCTCGGCAATGACACCGATCCGGCTGGAGGCTTGCTGGTCGTCCAGGGGGTCGAGGGCCTCAGCGGTGCCGGTGGAGAGTCCTCACCCATCACGGTGGCGGTCGAGGAGTTCAACCATGTCCGGGTGGTGGACAGTGGTGGACTGAACGGACCTGCCACGTTCACGTATCGGGTGGCCAACGCGCAGGGCACGTCCACCGGCGAGGTGACCGTGGTGCCCCTGCCGTCCCCGGAGGTCCTGCAGCCTCCCGTGGCCACGGCGGACTCCGCGACGATCCGGGCGGGAGACATCGTCACGGTGGACGTGCTGGCGAACGACTCTCACCCCAACCACGGTGAGCTGACCCTGGAACCGGACCTGGTGGAGGCACCGGGCGAGGGACGGGGCCGCGCTTTCGTCTCCGATGGGATGCTGCGGTACCGCGCCGGAGATGAGGCCGGGCGGGTCAGCGTCTCCTATGAGGTCAGCGGTCCCGACGGCCAGGTGGCCTCCGCCCCGGTGGAGTTCACCGTGACTCCCATGGACCGTGCCGCGAACAATCCGCCCGTTCCACCGTCGGTCCAGGCTCGGGTCCTGGCCGGCAACGCCGTCACCGTGCCGGTCAACCTCAACGGCACCGACCCGGACGGCGATTCGGTGACCCTGGTGGGCGTACAGTCCCCACCGTCCCAGGGGTCGGTGCGGATGGAGGAGGGGCGGCTCGTCTACGCGGCGACCGACTCTGCTGCGGGCACGGACACGTTCACCTACCAGGTGGTCGACCGGCTGGGAGCCATCGCCACCGGCACCGTGTCAGTCGGCATCGCCCAGGCCCCGAACATGAACCATCCTCCCGTGGCCCTGGATGATTCCGTGGAGGTCCGGCCGGGCCGCACCTTCACCACCAATGTGCTGGTCAACGACGCCGACCCTGACGGTGACCCGGTCGCCCTGGTCGAGGGCGGGTTCCAGTCCTCCGCACCGGACGCGGCCGTGGAGATCGTCGATGGCCTGGTCCGGGTCACCGCCCCGGAACAGGCCGGCCACATGAACCTGCAGTACACGGTCGCGGACCCGGCCGGCGCCACGGACACCGGCAATCTCTCCATCGGAATCGACCCCGATGCGCCGCTGATGCCGCCGGTCGCTCGCGACGATGCGGTCGGCGTGGAGCAGATCGCCGATCAGCAGCAGGTGGCCGTCCCGGTGCTGACCAACGACGAGGACCCGGACGGCACCGTCGGAGACCTGGAGATCTCGCTCGACCCCGCCGCAGAGGCCGCCGGGGCCAGGGTCCAGGCGGACGAGGTGGTGGTGCCCGTCGCCCAGGACGCCCAGACCCTGATGTACACGGTCACCGACGTGGACGGCGGCACCGGCCACGCCTTCATCCTGATACCCGGTCAGGATGCCCGGGCCCCCTGGCTCACCCTGGAGGAACCCCTGGAGGTGATGGCCGGGGAGCTGCTCCGGGTAGACCTGACGGACCACATCGGTGTCCGGGACGGCCGCACCCCGCAGTTGACCGGTGATGATGCCGCGGCCGCCGCACCGGCCTCCTCCCGCCTCGACATCGGCTCGGCCACCGAGGTCACCTTCACGTCGGAGCCCGGATACTCGGGCAGTGCCTCGATCAACGTGTCCGTCACGGACGGCGAGAGCGGCGGCGACCCCAACGGTCTGGTCTCCACGCTCTCCCTCCCGGTGTCCGTGATACCCCGCCCGGACCAGAACAACCCGCCCACCGTCCAGTCCAGCTCGCTGGAAGTGGAACAGGGCGGCGACCCGGCCGTCCTGGACCTCGCCCCGCTGACCCGTGACCCCGACGGCGACGACCTCGCCCTCACGCTCGGCGCGGTCTCCGGCGAGATCGCCGCCGACGTGACCGGCACGGTCCTGACCGTGACGCCCTCCTCGAACGCCGAGCGGGGAACGTCCGGGTCTGTCGGGTTCACGGTGTCCGACGGCGCAACGGATCCAGTCCCGGCGGAGATCTCCGTGCAGGTCGTGGGGACCTCCCGGCCGGCACCGTTGGCGCTCGACGACGAGGTGCCGGAAGGGCGGGCCGGCCAGCCCGTCACCGTCGACGTGCGGGCCAACGACGTGAACCCCTTCGCCGACGAGGGGCCACTGACCGTGACCTCCGCAACGGTGACCACGGGCTCGGGCGCTGCCGTGACGGACGGCACCACGGTCACCATCACCCCGGACACCGATTACTCCGGGCGGATGCAGGTCACCTATGGCATCGAGGACATCACCGGCGACTCGGCCCGCCAGGCACAGGGCACGGTCACCGTGGTGGTCAAGGGGGTCCCGGGCGCACCCGGTGTCCCGCGCATCGAGGGCGTGGAGGACGGCGAGGTCTCGTTGTCCTGGGCCGCGCCCCCGGACAACGGGGCACCCATCACCGGCTACACCGTGATCGATACGACGACGGGAGCGACCCAGGCGTGCGCGGCCACGGCCTGCACCATCACGGGGCTGGCCAACGCCGTGGAGCACCGGTTCTCAGTCACCGCGGCCAACGAGGTGGGGGAGTCGGAAGCCTCCGGACCTTCGGCCCCCGCCGTCCCCGATGTGCGTCCGGAGATGCCCGCCGCGCCCACCCCCGTGGCCGGCGACGGCGTGGTGGACCTGACCTGGGCGGCGCCGGAGAACCGGGGCTCGGCGATCAGTTCCTACCGGGTCCAGGTCTCACCGGCGCTCAGTGGGTCCGCGACCCGCACCACCGGAGCCGGAACGTCCCTGCGCTGGGACGGCCTGGGCAACGGGGTGCCCTACCGGTTCCGGATCCAGGCGGTCAACCAGGCAGAGGAACCCTCGGACTGGTCCGCGTGGTCCACCGATGCCGTCCCGGCCGGCAAGCCGTTCGCCCCCGGCACCCCCTCGGCGGTCAAGGACGAGTCCGTGGTGCACGGCGGCGTGGTGCGGGTGGCCTGGTCGGCGGCTGACGACAACGGTGCGGCTCTTGAGGGATACACCGTGCGGGCCCATGCCGGCGGTTCGGTGGCCGAGACCCGGTCGGTGGGCCCCGGAACCACCTCTCTGGACTGGTCTGGGCTGGACAAGTCCACGGCGTACTCCTTCTCCGTGGTGGCCACGAACGGGGAAGGCGACTCGCCGGCGTCGGGCTCCTCGGCGTCCGTGACGCCGTTCGGACGGCCCGGGCCGATCTCCGGGTTGACCACCTCCGCCACCGGCACCGACCGCCAATTGGACCTCTCGTTCTCGGGGGCCGCGAGCAACGGATCACCGGTCAGCTATGAGTACTCCCTCGGTAGCGGCTGGTCCAGCCTCGGGACCGGCACCTCAAGCACCATCACGGTTCCGGCCAACGGGTCCAGCTACTCCCTGACCGTCCGGGCGAAGAACGCCGCCGGGGTGGGCACCTCCCAGAAGGTGTCCACGGCTCGGGCCTATGGACCGCTGAAGCCGCCGGAGCCCTTCACCGCCACGGGTGAGGGCAAGGTGGTGTTCTCGTGGAGTACCAATACGGACGCTGCCGGCAACGGCCGTGACGCCACCATGACCGCCACGGTCAACGGCCGTCAGATCCAGAACAGTGGCCGGTACACCTCCGAATGGGTCCGCGAGGCCACCCGCTACACCCTCAAGGTGACGGTCTGTGCGGACGGGGACTGCGCCTCGTCGGAAAGCAGTGTCTCCTCCATCACCGTCCCCCCGCCGAGCATTCAATTCTCCCTGGGTGCGCCCTTCGGCGACCCGGAGGCCTGCGGAGCGGGATCGGCCTACCAGAACTGCCACTACACCGTGCTGAATGCCAGCGGTTTCGAGCCGAACGAGTACGTCTCGGGCGGTACCTGCTACGGGATCCGGTCGGACAACGGGCAGGTCGGCACTTGGGAACAGGGCAACGTCGATTTCACCGTGGACGGCCAGGGGAGGCTGATCGACGGAAATGTGGGCTGCTGGCCCCACGACCTGTACAGCGAGGCCTGGATCGTCGTCGCCGGGCTCGAGTCCAACCACATCCGCGGTCCCTGGTAGGCCGCCGGAGCCGGTGGTCCGTCCATGGAGTTCCGAAAACGCCATGGACGGAGCAGCGCTCCATGGCGTCCTAGACTGGTGAGCCGAGGACATCGCATTCACGCCACACCCTGACCAGCAAGGAGCTGAGCCGCCATGGGCGCAGAGCTGATATCCGGACGCAAGGCCCGGATCCAGCGGACCACTTCCGAGTCCGACGTCTACGTCGAGATGGATCTGGACGGAACCGGCACGTCGGAGATCTCCACCACGGTGCCGTTCTACGACCACATGCTGACGGCCCTGGCCAAGCACTCCCAGATCGACCTGACGGTCCGGGCCACGGGTGACACCCACATCGACGTGCACCACACCGTCGAGGACGTGGCGATCTCCCTGGGCGAGGTCCTCAAGACCGCCCTGGGGGACAAGTCGGGCATCCGCCGCTTCGGCGAGGCCTCGGTGCCGCTGGACGAGGCGCTGGCGCGCGCCGTCGTCGACGTCTCCGGGCGCCCCTACCTGGTGCACGAGGGTGAGCCGGACGGCCAGCAGTACCACCTGATCGGCGGACACTTCACCGGGTCCATGACCCGCCACGTCTTCGAGGCCATCACCTACCACGCGTCGATCTGCCTGCACATGGACGTGGTCCGCGGCCGGGACCCCCACCACATCGTGGAGGCGCAGTTCAAGGCGTTCGCCCGGGCCCTGCGCGCCGCGGTGGAGGACGACCCGCGGGTGACCGGGGTGCCGTCCACGAAGGGAGCGCTATGACCGGAACTCGCTCCGGATCTCGACCGACCGTTGCCGTCCTCGACTACGGCTCCGGCAACACCCACTCCGCCGTGCGCGCCCTCCAGCGGGCCGGGGCGGATGCCGAACTGACGGCGGACGCGGACACCGTGATGAACGCGGACGGGCTCGTGGTACCCGGCGTGGGCGCCTTCCAGTCCGTCATGGAGGCCCTCCAGGCCACCGGCGCCACCCGGTGGATCGGCCGCCGCGTGGCCGGCGGCCGGCCCGTGCTCGGTATCTGCGTGGGACACCAGATCCTGTTCGACGCCGGTGTGGAGCACGGCGTGCGCACGGCAGGCATGGCCGAATGGCCCGGAGTGGTGGAGGCGCTGCCGGCCCCGATCGTGCCGCACATGGGCTGGAACACCGTGCGGCCGCCCGCTGGCTCGGACCTGTTCCGGGGCATCGAGGACGAGCGCTTCTACTTCGTGCACTCCTACGGGGTGCTGGACTGGACCTTCGACCAGACGCACCAGGCGATGAACCCGCCGCGGGTGACCTGGTCTAACCACGGGGCCGACTTCATCGCCGCCGTGGAGAACGGGCCGCTGTCCGCCACCCAGTTCCACCCGGAGAAGTCCGGTGACGCCGGCATGCAGCTGCTGACCAACTGGCTGGGAACCCTCTGATGCCGTACTGGACCACCCTGCTCATCGCGCTGGGCGGCCTACTGCTCGGCGGTGCCTACTCGCTGCGCAAGCAGGAGTTCCCGGTGTGGCTGCAGATCGGCTTCGTGGTCTGCGCCGTGATGGCGATCGTGGCCGGATTCCTGCTGCTCCCGTAGGGGCCCGGCCCACCGGACCTCATGGGTGCGACCGATGCGCTCCCTGACTCTGCTGTTGCTCTTTCTGATGTCTCTACTCCCGTTGTCTCTATTTCCGCATTCCCGAGAGGATCCACGTTGACCGAGAAGAAGCTTGAACTGCTGCCCGCCGTGGACGTCCAGGATGGCCAGGCCGTGAGGCTCGTCCAGGGCGAGGCCGGCACCGCCACCGGATACGGCGAACCCCTGGAGGCCGCCCTGGCCTTCCAGCAGGCCGGCGCCGAGTGGATCCACCTCGTGGACCTGGACGCCGCCTTCGGCCGCGGGGACAACCGCGAGGTCATGTCCCGCGTGGTCACGGAACTGGGGGTGAAGATCGAGCTCTCCGGCGGCATCCGGGACGATGCCTCCCTGGAGAACGCCCTGGAGATGGGCGCCACCCGGGTCAACCTCGGCACCGCCGCGCTGGAGGACCCCGAGTGGACGGCGCGGGTCATCGAGCGCTTCGGTGACCAGATCGCCGTCGGGCTGGACGTGCGCGGGACCATCCTGGCCGCCCGCGGCTGGACGAAGGAGGGCGGGGACCTCTGGGAGGTGCTGGCGCGCCTCGAGGAGGCCGGCTGCGCCCGCTACGTGGTCACTGACGTCACCAAGGACGGCACCCTGAAGGGCCCGAACACCTCACTGCTGGCCGAGGTCGCCACGAAGACCGCCAAGCCCGTGGTGGCCTCCGGCGGCATCTCCTCCCTCGAGGACATCGCCGCGCTCTACGCGATGGTGGGTGTGGCCGGATCTGCTGCTGCCGCCGGCGTCGAGGGGGCCATCATGGGCAAGGCCCTCTACGCCGGCCGCTTCACGCTGGAGCAGGCGCTCGCGGTGGCCTCCGGTGCCAGCATCGAGGCGGCGGTGGCGGAGCACCCCGCCCCGTGAGCCCTGACGGCGGCAAACACCTCCCCGGCCACATCCAGGCGGCCATCAACCGCAACCTTCAGAGGCAACAGAGGGACGACGCCGGCCGCCCGGCCGACTCCGCGGGGGTCGCCTGGCAGGGCCGGGACCTCTCCGGCGGCGGGATCGACGGCTCGGCCAACCCGCTGCACGCCTTCGACACCGACGACGGCACGGCAGACCCCGCCTGGGGCGCCGTGCTGGACCGGCTGGCGGCCGGCGAGGCGGGGGAGCCAGAGGTAGTGGACGTCCTGTCCCGGATGCGCGTGTTCGCCGCCGTGCTGCCAACGGTCGCCGAGATGGCCCACGCTCACGACGGGCACGCCGACGTCCACCAGCACGGGGACAAGGAATCGGACATCGCCCTGGTGACGCTGAAGGCCCCCGATGGCCGGACGGCCCTGCCCGTCTTCACGAACGTCCCCGCCCTGACGTCCTGGCATCCGCAGGCCCGGCCCGTGGCCACCTGGATGCCGCGCGCGTGCCTGTCCGCCGTGGACGAGGGGGCCGAGCTGGTCGTGGTGGATCCCGCGGCCGAGCGCACCTTCGTGGTGCGGCGGCCGGCCGTGTGGGCGTTGGCCCAGCAGCAGGACTGGACGCCGTCGTACGCCGACGAGGCGCTGGCCGGTGAGCTGGCCTCCGTGGTGGACCTGGTGCCGGGACTGGAGCGCATCGGCCTGGCGCCCGGCTCCGGGGTGGCCTCCCGCACCACCTCCGGTGCCGTACTGCCCGGCGGCGGTTCCGGGCCGGAGCTGCGGCTGGTGGCCTATCCTGAGCCGGCACTGACCGCGGCCCAGGACGAGGCGGGGTTGCGGCTGATGGCCGCGACCCTGCAGCAGGTCCTGGCTGAGGTGCCCTCCCTGGCGGAGAAGGCCGACTCGGTGGAGATCACGGTCCGTCGCTGAGCGTGCCGGGCTCCCCGCCCTCCAACGACCGGCCCAGCCGGGAGAACACCCGGAGCAGCGTCTCGGCCTCGCCGTCCTCGAGCTGATCCAGGAACAGGTCCTTGACCTGACGCGAGTGCACGGCCGCGGCCTTGCGGAAGAGGTGCCGGCCGGCGTCGCTGATCACGGCCTCCGCCCCGCGCCGGTCCGTGGCCGCGGCGCACCGCTCCACCAGGCCGCGCTGCTCCAGGGTCTTGACCTGGTAGGTCACGCGGGAGGGGGAGAAGACCATCAGCCGGGCCAGCTCACCCATCCGCAGCCGTCCACCCGGGGCCTCGGAGAGCAGCAGCAGCAGGTTGTAGTCGGCCAGGTGCAGCTCGGCCCCATCCTTCAGAGTCCGGTCCAGGCGGTCCTGCAGCAGGGCCGTGGCCTCGAAGTACGCTCGCCACGCCTGGCGCGGCACCCCCGCCTCGGTCTGGCCGGGAACGGCCGACCGGGACCATGCCTCAAATCCCTCGGAGGAGCTGGTCAAAGGGGATCACCTCCACGGGTTTCACCTCACCGGCGGCCCGCCGTGGCCGGGCCGGCAACCGCCCGGCCACCGAGGCCAGGTCCTCGCCGGCGGACTCGATGCGGTGCTGCAGCGGCGTGGTGCGCGCCGAGGCCTGACCCCCGGTGACCTCGCCCCAGTCGTCCGCGGCGGCGAACACCGAGGAGGACAGGACCTTGGTGCGCAGGTAGCTGAACAGCGGCCGCATCGCCGAGTCGATCATCAGGGAGTGCCGCGGCGTGCCGCCGGTGGCGCCGAGCAGCACGGGGACGCCACGCAGGGCATCGTTGTCCACCAGGTCCCAGAAGGCCTTGAACAGGCCCGAGTAGCTGGCCTTGAAGGTCGGGGACACGGTGACGATACCGTCGGCCTGCTCCACCTGGTCCAGTGCGGCCTGCAGGGCCGCCGACCGGGACGGGTTGACCGTGGCCTCGGCGATCTCCGTGGCCAGCAGCCGGATCTCCACCACGTGCACCTCCGGCACGATGCCCTCGGCCGAGAGGTGGTCCGCCGCGGCCGTGGCCATCCGGTTCGCCAGCATCAGCGAGGAGGACGGATCGCCCAGTCCGCCGGACACCACCACGAGGTGACGGGCCTGCGGCGTGAAGGGGTCCGTGCCGGTGGGGGAGCCGAGGTCCGGGGTGTCATCCATGGCTCAGTTCTCCTTCGTGCTGGTGCTCGTGCTGGCGCTCGAGGTGGCGTCAACGGTGGACGCAGCGGCCTGGGCGGCGCGCTCCTGCGCGTCCTTCCAGGCCGGTGAGCCCTCCTTGCCGCCGGGGACGGAGGCCTCGCCGCGGCGGGCCCGCTCCACGAGGAACTCATGGGTCGGCGCCTCGGGCACATCCGCGGGCTTGAGCTTGGCGAACTCCTGGCGCAGCACCGGCAGGACCTCCTCGCCCAGGAGGTCGAGCTGCTCCAGCACCACGTCCGTCGGCAGGCCCGCGTGGTCCATCAGAAACATCTGGCGCTGGTAGTCGCCCACCCAGTCGCGGAACTCGAGCGTGCGCTCGATGACCTGCTGCGGGGAGCCCACGGTCAACGGGGTCATCTTCGTGAACTGCTCCAGGGACGGGCCGTGGCCGTACACCGGGGCGTTGTCGAAGTAGGGGCGGAACTGCTTCACGGCGTCCTGCGAGTTCTTGGCCATGAAGGCCTGGCCGCCGAGGCCCACGTAGGCCTGGTGGGCCTGGCCGTGGCCGTAGTACTCGTAGCGCTGGCGGTAGAGCTGCACCATCTGGATGATGTGCTCCTTGTTCCAGAAGATGTTGTTGTGGAAGAACCCGTCACCGTAGTAGGCGGCCTGCTCTGCGATCTCCGCGGAGCGGATCGAGCCGTGCCAGACGAACGGTGCGACGCCGTCCAGCGGCTGCGGGGTCAGGGTGAAGTCCTGCAGTGGCGTGCGGAAGCGGCCCTGCCAGTCGATGTTCTCCTCGTGCCACAGGCGGTAGAGCAGGTGGTAGTTCTCCACGGCCAGCGGGATGCCCTGGCGGATGTCCTTGCCGAACCAGGGGTACACCGGGCCGGTGTTGCCGCGGCCCATGGTCAGGTCCACGCGGCCCTCGGCCAGGTGCTGCAGGTAGGAGTAGTCCTCGGCCAGGCGGACCGGGTCCATGGTGGTGATCAGCGTGGTGGCGGTGGAGAGGATGAGCTTCTCGGTCTGGGCCGCCAGGAACGCCAGCAGGGTGGGCGGGTTGCCCGGGGCCACGAAGGGCGGGTTGTGGTGCTGGCCGGTGGCGAAGACGTCGAAGCCGGCCTGTTCGGCGTGCTTCGCGATCCTTACGGTGTCCTTGATCCGCTGGTGCTCGGTGGGGGTGGTTCCGTTGGTGGGGTCGGTGGTGATGTCGCCGATGGTGAAGATGCCGAACTGCATGGGTGCTCCTTGCTGGCTTCCGGGGTGGCCTCCGGTGGGCCTTGTCCGAAGTATTGCAAATTTGAATCATCTGGTCCAACGGTGGGTGGCCGCGGACTATTCCCGGTCCATCGCCGACCCTCACCGCGCGTCCGGTTGGACCGCAAAGCGGGGGAGGGGAGACTGGGCGCATGAGCCCCACGAGCAGCCTGAGCGGTGAGAACCTGCTGGTGATGCAGCAGGTCACCGGCTTCCTGTCCAACGACTTCGCCATCGAGAACGGCGAGGGGCACGTTGTCGCCCACGGTCACACGCGCGGCTCCGCGGCTTCACGGATGTTCCGCGGCAACCGCCAGTTAGAGATCCAGGACCTGGACGGCACTCCGCTGTTCCGCGTGGAGGACCCCATGACCCTCGGCCGGGACCGGTACCGCGTCTCCGGACCCCAGGGGGAGCCCATCGCCGAGATCGTCCAGCGGATCTCCTTCTTCCGCACCTCCGTGGCGATCTCCGTGGTGGACGGTACGGACCTGCAACTGGACGGGTCGCTGTCCGGGTTCTCCTTCCGCCTGATGGCGGGGCAGGCGCCGGTGGCCAGCGTGGACCGGAAGTGGGCCGGATTCGGCCGGGCCATGCTGGGCCGCAGCCGCTATGCGATGGAACTGGACCCCGGCATGCCGGAGGTCGTGCGTTACGCCGTCATCGGCAGCGTGATCGCTTTGGACCTGATCCGGGCCAAGGCCAGCAACAACTCCTGAGACGTGCCCGGGCCCGCGGGCCGAGCAGTTGCTGCCCACGGCGAGGTCTGGCCGGGTGCGTCCTCACCGCCCTAGGCTCGTGGACAGGTCCGCCGGCGGTCCGGCCGGTGTTCCGTCGTCCCGGGAGGGCAGCACGATGGCACTCAACCTTGCTCAGAAACTGATCGCCGCGCACCTCGTCGAAGGGGATCTGGAGTCCGGCACCGAGATCGGGATGAAGGTGGACCAGACCCTGTGCCAAGACGCCACCGGCACCATGGTGATGCTGGAGTTGGAGGCGATGGGACTGGAGAGGATCCGCACCGAACTGTCGGTGCAGTATGTGGATCACAACCTGCTCCAGACCGATGAGAAGAACTCCGATGACCACCTCTTCCTGCACTCTGCCGCGCAGCGGTTCGGGCTGTGGTTCTCCCCGGCCGGCAACGGCGTCTCGCATCCCGTTCACCAGACCCACTTCGGGCGGCCGGGGGCAACGTTGATCGGCTCGGACTCCCACACGTGTGCCGCCGGTGCCCTCGGGATGCTCGCGATCGGCGTGGGCGGCCTCGAGGTGGCCATGGCCATGGCCGGCCAGCCGTTGTACGTGGCACTGCCGGAGGTCTGGGGTGTGGAGTTGACCGGCACGCTGCCGGACTGGGGCTCGGCCAAGGACGTGGTGTTGGAGATGCTGCGCCGCCACGGCGTCAGCGGGGGAGTGGGTCGCATCATCGAATACCACGGCGAGGGGCTGAGGCACCTCACGGCGATGGACCGGCACGTGATCGCGAACATGGGCGCCGAGCTCGGGGCCACGGCAACAGTCTTCCCGGCCGACGACGTGGTCCGCGACTACCTGGAAGCCGTCGGCCGGGGCGCAGACTTCGAACGCTGGGAGGCCGACGAGGGGGCCGGGTATGACCACACCGAAAACATCGATCTCTCGTCCCTGGAACCATTGATCGCCCGGCCCTCCTCACCCGGCAACGTGGTGCCGGTCGCCGAGGTGCAAGACGAAGAGGTCTTCCAGGTGGTCATCGGCTCCTCGGCGAACCCCGGGCTGAGGGACTTCGCCGTGGTCGCCGAGATTCTTGCCGGCCGGCAGGCCCACCAGCGGGTCTCCGTGGATGTGAACCCCACCTCGCGCGAGGTCCTGGCCGATCTCATCACTGGCGGCTGGCTGACGCAGCTGGTCTCAGCCGGCGCCCGAATCCACCAATCAGGATGCATGGGGTGCATCGGCATGGGGCAGGCCCCTGCCAGCGGGCGGAACTCGCTGCGCACCATGCCACGGAACTTCCCCGGCCGTTCCGGCACCGAGGAGGACGCCGTGTGGCTGTGCTCTCCGGAGACGGCGGCGGCCGCCGCTCTGACGGGCCGCATCACGGACCCGCGCACGCTCGCTGATTCCTTTGGCATCACCTTCCCGCGGCCGCAGATGCCCGAACGGTTCGCGGTGATGGACGAGATGCTGCTCCCCCCGCTGCCGCCGGAGGAGGCGGCACGGGTGCACCTCGTCAAGGGACCGAACATCTCCGCCCTGCCGGCCTTCGACCCCCTCGGGGACCGTCTGTCCGCGCCCGTGGTCCTGGTGATGGGGGACGACGTCTCGACCGACGAGATCATGCCAGCCGGCTCACGGGTGCTGCCCTACCGCTCGAACATCCCGAAGATCTCCGAGTTCACCTTCACCCGCCTTGACCCCGACTACCCGGCGAACGCCGCTGCAGTCGGTGCGCACGTGGTGGTGGCCGGAAAGAACTACGGCCAGGGCTCGTCTCGGGAGCATGCGGTGATCGCGCCGCGATACCTGGGCCTGAAGGCCGTGATCGCGCAGTCCTTCGCCCGGATCCACTGGCAGAATCTCGCGAACTTCGGGATCCTCGCCCTGGAGTTCGAGGACCCTGCCGACCTCGAGAACCTCTCGAAGGGGGACACGGTGGTCATCGAGGGCATCCACGAGGCGTTGCGCCGAGGCCGTTCGATGGCCGCGAGCATCGGAGGTCGCGAGGTGGCGCTGCGCCACCGGTTGTCGGACCGGCAAGTGGAGATGGTGTTGGCTGGCGGGCGTATCCCGCTGGCCGCACAGGAGGCGTGAGCCGGTCATGACGTGGGCGCACCGCGGTTCAGTTAGCATCAAGCGGTGAACTTCGCCGCCTACGGGCACCTGCTGCGGGACGTGCGCATCCGCCGTGTCCTGGGCGTGGGCTTCATCGCCCGATTCCCCAATGCGGCCACCGGCATTATCCTGACCCTGCACGTGGCCGTGACGATGGACCTGGGCTACGGGGCGGCCGGCCTGGCCGTGGCCGCCATGACGCTCGGCATGGCCGTGGGCTCGCCGTGGCGCGGCCGGCTGGTGGACCGGCTCGGGCTGCGCCGGGCGCTGGTGCCCTCCGTGGTCACCCTGGGAGCGGTGTGGACGGCCGTGCCCTTCCTGCCGTTCCCCTGGCTGCTGTTCGGCGCCTTCCTCGGTGGACTGTTCGCCCTGCCCGTCTTCTCCGTGGTGCGCCAGTCCATCGGCGTGCTCACCCACGGTCCGCGGCGCGAGACCGCGTTCGCCCTGGACTCGATCATCACCGAGACCATCTTCATGGTCGGCCCCGCGCTGGGTGCCGTGGTGGCCACCAGCTGGTCCAGTGCCTGGGGTTTGGCGATCATCGGCTGGTCCGCCGTGGCCGCCGGGATCTACCTGATGTGGTTCAACCCGCCCACGCGCTCCTCCCAGCTCGGGACCTTCCTGGCCCGGCCCGGCACCGAGCGTGAGTACTCCGCCGAGGAGGATCTGCGGCGGGCGGTGGACGGCTCCGTGCAGGGGGCCCCGGCGCACCTGGACCTCACCGCCACCGAGCTGACCACGGGCACCCTGCCGGTGATCCGCTCCACACCCCAGCACGACGCCGGCCCGCACCCGGATGCCCACGCCCACCCCGGTTCCGGGGCGGCTTCCGGCGCGGACTCGTTGGCCGCGGCCCGGCCCGGTCCGCTGGGCCGGTTGCGCACCACCTTCGGCTGGCTCAGCGGCACCGCGCTCGCGGTGCTGGCGGTGTCCCTGGGCTCCGGGATGCTGATGTCCGGCACCGAGGTGGCGATCGTCGCGGAACTGGAACGCTCCGGTCAGGCCGCCCAGGCCGGCGTCGTGATCGCCTTCTGGTGTGGCGCCTCGGCGGTCGGCGGCATCCTCTACGGGGCCCTGGGCCGGCGGATCTCCCCGTTGCTGCTGCTCGCACTCTTCGCGCTCGGCACGCTGCCGCTGGCGCTCGTGGACGGCATGTGGGCCCTCGCGGTGGTCTCCCTCATCTCGGGGCTGTTCACGGCCCCGACCCTCGCGGCCGCCTCCGCCCTGATGTCCGCCGTGGTGACCGAGGAGCGGCGCGGTGAGGCCCTGGGCTACTACGGTTCGGCCATGACCGCCGGTGCCGCGCTGGGCGCCCCCGTCTCCGGTGCCTTCATCGACGGCATCTCGCCGGAGGCCGGTTACCTGTTCGCCGGGCTGATCGCCCTGGCCATGGTGGGCCTCGCCGTGCTGGCCCGGTCCATCGTGCGGCGGGGGGCGCTGACCCCCTTCCCGGTGTGAGCCGGTGACGCAGCCTCAGACGCGCGACAGCGTGGCGAGCGTGCGCGCCAGGACGAGTTCGGTGGCGGCGGGATCGAAGTGCGGGTGTCCGTGCTCGGTGAACAGATGCTGATCGCCCGGGTACTCGTAGAGCTCGGCCACCTCGCCGGCCAGTCGCCAGGCCACCGGCAGGTCATCCTCACCCCACGGATCGCTGCTCTTCAGGTGCAGGTCCAGCGCGACGCCGTCCGGCCAGCGCGCGGCGAAATGGTCCACCGGCAGCGCTGCGGAGATGGCGATGCAGGCGCGAGCTGACGGCCGCGTCTGGGCGAGCCAGTAGGACGGCAGGGCACCGAGTGAGATGCCGAGGAAACCCGTGGCCCCCGGGTGGCCGGCGGCGGCCTCGTCCGCCCGCTGCAGGAGGCCGTCCACGCCCACGTCCTGTTCGGCGTGAGCCACCCCGTCCTCGATCGTGCTGAAGGTCCGGCCGGCGAAGAGGTCCGGGGTGTGCACCGTATGGCCGGCGGCGGCGAGACGCTCGGCCAGCCAGCGGACTCCGTCGGTCAAGCCCAGGGCGTGGTGGAACAGCAGGATCTCGGTCATGTGGAGGATTATTCGTCAGCGGCGGCTCGGGCGGTACCGTTAGCGGCCGCAGCGTTGCCCCGACGGGCGAACAGGGGGTCAATGCCGGCGGTGATGAACTCGAGGCCCAGGGCGTATTCGGTCTCGACGTCGGCTGGGTCGGCCGGCTCGGTGGCGGCGTGCTCGGACGCGTCAGTCCCCTGACGCCGCCGGTTCCGTCGGTGGGGTCCCCCATGCATCCGCCCGTCGAGACCATGGTGGCCAGTCAGGCCACGGGCCGGTCCACGTTGCGGGTCGCCAGGAGTACCCAGACCGCGGCGACGGCACGGGGCACGATGGTCGGGTGCCTCGGATTCATGGCGATCGCCCTTGGCTCATCGCCGTGGTGCTCCCGCGGAAAGCTGCACGGTGACCGGTTCCGCGTCAGACCGCCGCCGCCAGCTGAACGGCGACGCCGGGCGCCGGGCGGTCCGGTGAGATCATGACCGCCCGCCCCGGCACCTCCTTCACCCGCTGCAACGTCGGCCACACCATCCGGTGCTCAGGCGTGGAGCCGGCCGGAAGGTAGAACCGTGTGGGAACCAGGCCCAGGATGCGACCACCGGCCAGTTCCCGGGCTCCGAACAACGCGGCGGCCAGCACGTCAGGGCCATGGTCCCGCAGGAGGGTGGCCAGATGCTCATCCACGGTCTCGTAGCTCGTACCGACGCGTTGAGCCGACCAACGCCCCCACGCGGTCACCACGAGGTGGACGCGGTGACGATCTGCCAGCTGACCCCTCATCCGCTCCAGGAGTTCCGCCAGGTCCTGCGGGCTGGCCCGGTCTGCTGCGATCACATCCCAGGACTCCGGCACCCCGAGCGAATCCGCCGCGCCATTGCCGTCCAGCACGAAGGTCGAGGCGGCGGGGTCCATGCGCGCGAGGTGGTCGAGAACGGTCCGGGCCGCCGCGTCGACGCCTCCGGCCGTCGTGCCGATCCAGGCCACCGGCCCGTCCCGTCCGGGCCACCAGCGCACCGGACGCTGCGCCCTCTCGTGGTGCAGATCGGCCAGCCCCACGATGGCGGCCTCCGGCTGCACCGACCGGTCCTCCGGCGTCGGGGTCCACTTTTCGGGGAGGGCTGGCATGACCGCCCTGGTGGGAACCGGCAGGGATCGGCAGGCGGCCTCGGCGCCGATGCGGACCGTCAGGTCCCGCCAGGGGGCCGGATCGGCATCGGGCTCACCGTCGGTCCACCGGACCAGGGCCGGAGGGCCGGTCGCCACCGAGAACTGACCGGCCTGGAAGGGCCGTGTGGGTCCGCCGCCGTGCCGCAGATAGGCGCTTCCGGGGGCGTCAGCGGCAATCGTCACGGCGTCGGCCGTGCCCAGCAGGTCCCACGATTCCTGCTCGGTGGCCGTGCGCAGACAGATTACGGTGCCCAGATTGGACCGGATGTCGGGGCCGACGGCGCCCTGTGCCCGCTGGGTGGACAGGACGAGGTGGAATCCGAGTGACCGTCCCGTGGCAGCCAGCCTGGCCAGCAGCGCAGCGGCCTGCGGATGGTCGTCGACGAGAACACGGAGCTCATCAATGGCCACCACCAGCCGTGGCAGGTCCACGTTCGGGTGAGTATGCCGGTAGGCGCGGAAGTCTGCTGCACCGGCGGCCAGGAACAGTTCCTCCCGGCGGCGAAGCTCGGCTGAGAGGGCATCGAAGGTGCGCAGGGACTCCGCTTCCGCGAGATTAGTCTCCACCGACATGGTGTGGGGCAGCCCGGCCAGAACCGCAAAAGATGATCCGCCCTTGAAGTCCATCAGGACGAAGGAGACCTCGGTGGGTGGATGGGCGGCGGCGAGGCCTGTCAACAGTGCCAGCAGCAGTTCTGACTTGCCCGAGCCGGTGGTGCCGGCGACGAGCAGGTGTGGCCCGTGGGCGACGAGATCGATGGTCACGGGATCTTTGCCAGAGGACAATGCGGCCCGCAGGGACTCGACCGCGGGTTGTTCCATCAGGGGCTCCGGCAGGGCCAATCGGATCGGGTCCCGCTCCAACCCAGGCCGGTGTGCCTCGGCCATCTCGTCCAGCAGCCAGTCCGCGGTCCGGGCGGTCATGCCATGCCACCGCAGAGCCGTGAAATTCAGGGCCGTGAGCGATGCAACCCCCTGGTCCGCGTGCACCCGGTCGTCCTGGCCTGGGGTCCAGCTACCGGGCGCCACAGGGTGACCCTGTGGCCCGGTAGCGCTGAGCTGCACGCGGTGCCATCCGGCGGGGAGGTCCCGGACCGAGGTCCCCGGCCAGCAGACGATGGTGCCAGCTGCGGTTCGTTGCCCTCCACCCCACGAGGTATCACCCTGAGGCGTCCGAATCACCACGCCTCGTCCTGTGGCGACGGCATCGCGGCACAACTGCACATGCAGCCACTTCCCCATGGCCTGCAGGGTGGAGGGACGCCCCGTGACGACGGTCGTCCGGCCGGGGAGCAGCACCGAGGTGGCGGGGAGATCCACCGTGGACCATCGGTCCCACTGGTCGCCCTCCTTGGCCGTCTCCACCCGGAGTCGGGCGGTCCCGGTGCCCCAGCGGATGACCGGACCCTCCGTTGGGGCACCGTGCACGCCGAAACGGTCCACGTTCTGGGCCCGCGCGGCCAGGGCGAGTCGGCCTGGGGTGGGCGCCAGGTCGTCGAGTCGGGTGCTGATCCGCTCGGCTCCATCCCGGATCCGCCGGCCGTGGCGCCGAGTCGCAGCTCGGTGCTGGAACCACATGACGGCCACGACGGCCACCGAGACGAGACTGAACAACAGGAAATACCACAGGCCCGTCACCACGGCCATGACCACTCCGATGACCAGGGGGCCGGCAGCCATGATGGCCTGGAGCACGGCGTTCGGCCGAGCTGGTTCCGGCCCTGGATCCACGACCGCGTCCGGGATCGACCGGAGGGGTGACAGCGGCTCCGGGCGGCCGCGGACCAGGCGGAAGGTCGAGCTGCCGGCGGTGTAGGGCTGGTCCCCGGTCCAGATGCTGCGTGCGGGGCGCTGAGCGACCTCTGTCCCGGTGATGAGAACACCTTCCGCGTCGACCTCCAGCCGGAAATGCGGGGCCGATAGGTAGGGGTCGGTGACGAGCCATTCGGCATGATTCCGGCCCACAGTGAGTCCGGAACGGGGCAGCGGGGCCAGCCGGCCGGCGTCGGGACCGTCCTCGGCCACCACCGTGACATCCGGTCCGGGACCGCGGGTCCCCACGCTGTCTGTGGGGCGGGCGACCACCCTGAGGTAATTCGCCGTGGGCGGCCGCCGGTCAGCGGACTGACCAGCCCGGCCCGCGTCTGCGTCGGCGCCCGAGAAGTGGTATCCGGGAAATCGGTCTCGCAACAATCCGTCAATGATACCGGCAGCGTCAGGTCCAGCGGAGTCAGGTCCGGCGGGTGCCGGGACATTGACCGCCCTCCACCATTGGCCTTCCGCCGCCGGCAGGCCCAGTATTCTCAACCACACGCCAGGTTGACCTCCCGCAGTGCTGATGTTCCTCACGCCAGGATGCCGTGATGGCAGATGGTCGGGGGAACGAGGCCGGCAAGACTGTGGATAACGCGCCCGACGCATGGATATCCACAGTTCCCGTAGGAGGCAGTGGGCCGCAGGTCCAGAACTCTGTACGCTCGGACCCAGGTTGAGGCCCGTCCGGGTCGTCATGGAGGGGAAACCATGGAAGCCATCCGCATTCTCGAGGATGAGGTCCGCGAACTGATCCGCCGACGGGGCATGGATCCGCAGCGCGAGCCGGAGGAGATGCGCCGTCTGGTGCAGGCCGCCACGGCGGACTACGACGCGCGATCCTTGATCGGTTCGCTGCCGCTGCTGCCGGACCGCGACGACGCCGAGAAGACCGTCTTCGACTCCGTGGCCGGTTTCGGCGTGCTTCAGCCCCTGCTGGACGACGACACGGTCGAGGAGATCTGGATCAACTCACCCACGGCCGTGTTCTGCGCGCGGGGCGGTATGTCCGAGCTGACCAACATCTCGTTGACCGAGGAGAACGTCCGCGACCTGGTGGAGCGCATGCTGAAGTCCTCGGGCCGCCGCCTGGACCTGTCTTCCCCCTTCGTGGACGCGGCCCTGCCGGACGGCTCACGCCTGCATGTGGTCATCCCGGATATCACCCGGAGGCATTGGTCCGTCAATATCCGGAAGTTCGTGGTCAGAGCACACCGGGTCGAGGACCTGGTGAGGTCCGGTTCGTTGAGCGCGGATGCGGCGCGCTTCCTCGACGCGAGTGTGGACGCCGGGTTGAACATCCTGGTGTCCGGAGCCACCCAGTCCGGCAAGACCACCATGCTCAATTGCCTGTCGGCCTCCATCGGCAGCCGGGAACGCGTGGTGACCGTTGAGGAGATCTTCGAACTCAAGCTGCCGCTGCGTGATGTAGTGCAGATGCAGTGCCGACAGCCGAACCTGGAGGGCCACGGCGAGATTCCCCTGCGCCGGCTCGTGAAGGAGGCACTGCGCATGCGCCCGGACCGGCTGATCGTGGGGGAGGTCCGGGAGGCCGAGAGTCTGGACATGTTGGTCGCTTTGAATTCAGGACTCCCCGGCATGTGCACGTTGCATGCCAACAGTGCGTCGGACGCCCTGACGAAGATCTGCACGCTGCCCCTGATGGCCGGGGAGAACATCTCCCGGAACTTCGTGGTCCCGACGGTGGCGTCCTGCTTCGACCTCGTGGTGCATTGCGCGCGGGACCGCCACGGCCGCCGGTACGTGGAGGAGATTCTGTCCGTCGGAAGCCGGGTGGAGGAGGGAATCATCGAATCCTCGACCGTCTTCCACCGCGTGGACGGCCAACTGGTCCTCAGCCCCTCGGCCATGTTGGAAAACCGCAAACTCGAATCCCGGGGCTATGACGTGCGGTCTGTGGTGGGGGTCGGCTGATGGGGCTGTTCCTGGGGTTGATGCTCGGAGCCGGGTTGTTCCTGGTGTGGTGGTCGTTCTGGCCGCGCGAGGACAAACCAGTGGTGATCCGCCGGGACAGCAACCTGCGGCAACTGCTCGCCCGAGCCGGCGTCGAGCAGGTCGGCCCCGCCGGTGTGGTGGCAGCGATGATCGGCTGTGGATTGGTGGCGCTGTTGCTGGTCTTCATCGTGACGCGTGCACTGCCGATCGCGTTGTGCTTTGGCCTGTTCGGGGCGCTGGTGCCGTGGGTCGCGTTGAATTGGCAGGCGAAGAAGCGGCGCACCCTGTTGCGCGATGTGTGGCCGGATGCCGTGGACCACCTCCGCTCAGCCATCCGTGCCGGCCTGACCCTGCCCGAGGCACTCATCCAGCTGGGGGACAAGGGCCCGGAGGAGCTCCAGCCGGCCTTCCGCGAGTTTGCCCGTGACTACCGTTCGGGACTGCGGTTCATGGATGCCCTGGACCATCTGAAGTTCAGGATGGCCGATCCGGTGGCGGACCGTCTGATCGCCGCCCTGCGGCTGACCCGGGAAGTCGGTGGCGCGGACATCGGCAACCTCTTGTCCACTCTCGCCGAGTTCCTACGTGAGGATGCCCGGACCCGCAGCGAACTGGAATCCCGTCAGTCCTGGACCGTCAATGCGGCTCGCCTCGCGGTGGCGGCCCCGTGGATCGTGTTGCTGCTGTTGGGAACCCAGCCGGACGCAGTCCGCGTCTACCAGACCTTCACTGGCCTGCTGGTGCTGGCCGGCGGTCTCGTGGTCTCCATCATCTGCTATCAGCTCATGCTGAAGATCGGCGCACTGCCGGAAGAGCAGAGGGTGTTGTAGATGACGACGTTCTCCATGGCCCTGGTCTTGGGGCTTGTCCTCGGGTCCGGGCTGGCCCTGGTGTTGGTGGCGCTCCCCTGGGGGTGGCGGCCTTCGCTGGCCCGCCGGGTCGAGCCCCAATTGCGACACCACGCACCTGCCTCGTCCCTGCTGAACGAGCAACAGGTCGTGTCCCCGTGGGGCGCCCTGGGCCGGATCATGCAACCAGTGCTGTCCGCCGGCGTACGTCAGTTGGGGCGGCTCAACCTCGGCCACCACGCTCTCGAGCGCAAACTGGATGCCGCAGGATCGGCCCTCTCCGTCCAGGACTACCGGGCCCAGCAGCTCATCGCCGCGGCCGGAGGCGCCGCGCTGGGGGTGACCGGATGCGTGGCGCTCGCGGTTAACGGTGCCCTGAATCCGGTCGTCGGCGTCGTGCTCGTGGGGACCGTGGCCGTGGTGGCCTTCTTCCTCAGGGACAACCTGTTGTCCGGTCAGATCAACCGCCGCCGAGCGAGGATCCTCAGCGAGTTCCCCTCCGTGGCGGAGCTGTTCGCCCTCTCCGTCAGCGCCGGGGACAGCGCGGCCGGGGCCCTGGAACGGGTCGCCACCTCGGCGAAAGGCGAACTGGCCGGGGAGTTCGCCATGGTCCTGTCTGACATGCGATCCGGATCCTCCATCCATGCCGCCCTGAAAGCGTGTGCACACCGCATCCAACTGGCGCCGGTGGAACGTTTCATCGAGGGGGTCCTCGTGGCCCTGGAACGGGGCACGCCGCTGGCCGATGTGCTCCGGGCCCAGGCCAAGGACGTCCGTGAGCTGTCCAAGCGAGAACTGCTGGAGTCCGCCGGCCGCAAGGAGATCGGGATGATGGCGCCCCTCGTCTTCGGCATCTTGCCCCTGACCGTCATCTTCGCTGTGTACCCCGGGATCTCGATCATGAATCTCGGTTTCTGAACCACCACTCGCCCCAGACCTTCATCCAACCGACAACCCATCCCGGAGGGGACCATGACAGACAAGACCGAACCGATGTACCGGGCCCTGGCAGCCCTGACCGCCTTCCTGGGCGAGGCCCGTGACGACGAGCGAGGAGATGTGCCCGGTTGGGTGATGATCACCTTGATGTCGGCCGTGCTCGTCGCCGGGCTGCTGGCCATCGCGGGGCCCGCCCTGACAGACCTCTTCAACCAGGCGATCAGCCAGGTCACCCAGAACTGACCGTGCTGAAGGCGCGCGAGGACGAACGCGGGTCGGCAGTGGCCGAATCCGTCATGGTGATGGCGCTGCTCTCGATCATCTTCGCCGCGATCCTCCAATTCGGCATCATCATCCACGTCCGGAACACGTTGATCGATGCTGCCAGCGCCGGAGCGCGGTACGGAGCCCTGGGAGATCGGACACCCGACGACGGCGCGGCCAGGACCCTGGAACTGCTCGCCGGGTCGATTCCGGGCGGCGGCCAGGCGGAGGTGTCTGCGGAGACGACGGGCGGGGACGGAACCACTATCGTCCGGATCACCGTGCGTACGCAGATGCCCATGGTCGGCTTTCTGTCCGGTCCTGTGGGGTTGGAGGCCGATGGTCATGCTTACCGTTACTGAGACCGCTTCCGGCATGGACAGCATTTCTGACAGCACTCCTCACACCACGACTGGCCTTCGGCGAACGGATTCCCGGGGAGAGGAAGGCTCGGCCACCGTTGAGTTCGTGCTCCTGGCCGCCCTCTTGCTGATACCGGTGATCTATTTTCTGATGCTGACCAGCCAGATCCAATCCGCGGCCTATGCGTCCGTGGCCGCTGCGGACCAGGCGGCCAAGGCGATGGCCGGAGCCCCGGACGCCTCGAGTGCCGCCGGCCGTGCCGACGAGGTCGTCGCCTTGACGCTGGGGGACTACGGGTTGGATCCCTCCGTGGCGCAGTCAGCCCTGGCCTGCTCCACCAGCCCCTGCCTGGAGCCCGGTTCCTCCGTATCAGTGGAGGTGGCGATCCGGGTGCCGGTGCCGTTGCTGCCGCAGGGGCTGGGCTGGGATGCCGCCGTCGCCACCGTCACCAGCACCTCCCAGCAGCCCGTGCCGAGGTTCGGATGAGGGCCCGGTTGCCGCGTAGGAACGGGGCAGGCCGTGACCAGGGCATCAGAAGAGTCGGAGAAGAGGGCCAGACCACGGTGCTGGTCGTGGGGCTGACGGTGGTCTGTCTGCTGCTGGCGACCGTGATCCTCGCCGTGACCACGGTGAACCTCGAAGCCCGCAAGCTGCTGTCCGCGGCGGACGGGGCCGCCATGGCGGCGGCGGACAGTTTCACCATCGCCATCGAGGAGGGCGGGGACGCCGGGCACGCCCCGGTGCTCGCTGACGCCGACGCCGCTGAGGCGGTGGCCGGGTACCTGGCCGCCGCCGGTTCTCACGAGCGGTTCGACGGGCTCGTGGTGGAGTCCGTCTCCGTGGGTGACGGCGGCCAGACCGTCGACGTGGTGCTGACGGCCACCGCCCACCCACCCATCGTGAACTGGATCGTGCCGGACGGCATCCGGGTCGTGGCCACCAGCTCGTCCCGTACGGCCTTGACGCGCTGAGGAGAGTCCATGCCTGCTGAGACCACCCACAACACTGACAACACCGAGCACCCGGATCTGCGGCGACTGCGCCGCTGGGAGGAATCCGGGGGGACCTGGGTGGTGGCCGGCCGCCGGGCCACACCCTCCGGGGAGAGCGTGACCCTTTCGCTGATGACGTGCGATGGGGGAGAAGAGATGGACGCCTTCTCCTCCTCCGATCCGGGGCTGGTGGATTACGTCTCGGGGGAGGCCGGATGACGGGCGGCCGGGCCGGCGTCGGGCCCGGGAACACCACCGGCCCCACCGCGCTGTAGGCTGGACCCCACCATGGCTGAGACTGACTACACCGCTGAAATCGCGCAACTGCGCTCCACGCTGTCCAACATCGAGCAGGTGTCGGACATGGAGCAGATCAAGGCGGACATCACGCGGCTGGAGGCGGAGGCCTCCGCCCCGGACCTCTGGGATGACCCCGAGGCGGCGCAGAAGATCACCTCGAAGCTGTCCCACCGGCAGACCGAACTCGAGCGCGTCGCCAAGCTGGAGCAGCGCATCGATGACATGGAGGTCCTGGTGGAACTCGCGGCCGAGGAGGACGATGACTCGGCCCGGGAGGATGTCGCCAAGGAACTCGAGGCCCTGCGCAAGACGATGTCCGATCTGGAGATCGTCACCCTGCTCTCCGGCGAGTACGACGAGCGTGACGCGGTGGTCACCATCCGCGCGGGTGCCGGTGGCGTGGATGCCGCGGACTTCGCCGAGATCCTGATGCGCATGTACCTGCGCTGGGCCGAGCAGCGGGGCTGGACCACCAAGGTCATGGACACCGCCTACGCCGAGGAGGCCGGGCTGAAGTCCGCCACCTTCGAGGTCAAGGCCCCCTACGCCTTCGGCACGCTGTCCGTGGAGGCCGGCACCCACCGCCTCGTGCGCATCAGCCCCTTCGACAACCAGGGCCGGCGCCAGACCTCCTTCGCCGCCGTGGAGGTCATCCCGCTCATCGAGTCGGACGACTCGGTCGAGATCCCCGAGGCCGAACTCAAGGTGGATGTCTTCCGCTCCTCCGGCCCCGGCGGCCAGTCGGTGAACACCACCGACTCCGCTGTGCGTATGACGCACATCCCCACCGGGATCGTGGTCTCGATGCAGAACGAGAAGTCCCAGATCCAGAACCGTGCCGCCGCCCTGCGCGTCATGCAGTCCCGCCTGCTGCTGGTGCGCAAGGCCGAGGAGGACGCGAAGAAGAAGGAGATGGCCGGGGACGTCAAGGCGTCCTGGGGCGATCAGATGCGCTCCTACGTGCTGAATCCGTACCAGATGGTCAAGGACCTGCGCACCAACCACGAGGAGGGCAACCCCTCCTCGGTGTTCGACGGAGCGATCGACGGCTTCATCGACGCCGGCATCCGCTGGCGCGCCGGCGCCCGACACAGCGAGGACTGACCCACATGACCGCACCGACGCCAGGCCCTGAGCGCATCGTCAGCGTCGACCGCACCGTGAACGCGCCGGCAGGGATCCTCTTCGGGCTGATCGCCGATCCCGCGCGTCACCGGGAGTGGGACGCCAACGGCAACGTCGCCGATGCCGCCACCGGACAGCAGGTCGATGCCGTCGGTGGCGAGTTCCTCGTGGAGATCACGCGCGGCCTGACCATCCGCAACCGTGTTGTGGAGTTCGAACGTGACCGGCTGCTCGCTTGGAGGCCGTCACGGGCGGACGAGTCCGAGGGACCTGGCCACCTCTGGCGCTGGGAACTCGAGTCCGTGGACGGCGCCACCACCCGGGTGCGCCACACCTACGACTGGACCGCCCTGACCGAGGAACGGCGCATCGGCATCGCCCGGGAGTACACCCCCGACCGGCTGCTGGCCTCCGTCGACCGCCTGGCCGTCCTCGCCGAAGCCCTCTCCGCCCCGACCTCCGAACTCCCGCCCGTGGAGCAGCGCATCGTGAGCGCGGAGCGGACCGTGCCCGCTCCCGCGGCGGCGATCTTCGAGCTGATCGCGGATCCGGCCCGCCAACCGGACTGGGACGGCAATGACAACCTGGCGGAGGCAGCACCCGGCCAGCGGGTCACCGCCGTCGGGGACGTGTTCACCATGGTTCTGACGAAGGACGGCGCCGTCCGGGAGAACCACGTGGTGGAGTTCGAGGAGGGCCGGCTCCTCGCGTGGCTGCCCGCCCCGGTGGGCGATGAGCCCCGGGGCCACCGGTGGCGCTGGGAACTGGAGCCGGCTCCGGACGGCGGCACGGTGGTCCGGCACACCTATGACTGGACCCGGCTGACCGATGAGACCCGCTTCCGCCGGGCCCTGGCGACCACGGAAGCCACCCTGAGGGCGTCGATGGACCGGTTGGCAGCGCTGGTGGAATCAGCCCGCTAGGGCTGACGGACCGGCCCGCCGCTCACGGGTCCGCCGGCCTGGAGGCGTGCGGTGGTGTGGCGGTGAAGCGGTCCACGAGTGCCTGCCCGGCATCACGGACATCGTCCGGCCGGCGTGCCGCAACAGCGCCCAGGTAACCCTCCGGAGTGGGGACCACACAGGCCCACAACTCCTCCACGTGCCGGTCCAGGGCCCGTTCCACGGGGTGCCAGGTCAGGGCGTGGGCCCCGTCTGCCGAGTGCAAGGTGGTCTCCGCCCGGCCGGGTCCCAGCAAGAGCTGGTCCGGAGGGTGGTCCAATCCGGTCCCGGCGGCCTTCAGCACCGCCTCCTTGAGCACCCACAGGGCGATACGCCGCGCGACGGGACCGCCGGTCGGTCCGCCCACCGATGGGTCCGGTGATCCGCCGTTCTGTGTGCCGCCGTTGCCTCCGCGGCCGGAGAACCGCTCACGCTCGGCCACGTGCAGGGCATACTCGTCGAATCCCGGCATGGTCTGGTCCGGGATGCGCTCGAGGTCCACCCCGATCCGGTCCTGCTCCCGCGCCACCCCGGCCAGGACGGCGCCACGCCGGCTGGCGGTGCTCAGGCTGAGACCGGGCAGGGTGGGACGGCCATGGCCGGTACCACAGCGCGGGCAGGTCCGGTCGATCGGCAGCGTCCGGGCGTCGTGGGGCGATGCGCCACGCTGGTACGCCACCAGGAGCCGCAGCGCCGCCCGCCCCGCCAGCAGGCGTTGACGATCGGCGGGTTCCCGGCGCAGGCCCGCCTGGATCAGGTCCCCGGAAGAGACGACGTCGGACACCTGGCCGCCAGCCCATCCGGTCACCCGGGGCATGGTGCGGGCTAGGGCGTCGACACCGGTGGCCCAGACGGTGATCACCGGCCGGCGCGCCGGTACTGCGCCACGGCCAGCGGTGCGAAGACGGCGATGATCGCCACGCAGCACAGGGCCGCATACAGCGGTGCGTTCTCAGCGGGCCAGCCCGCGGCGGCCTGGAAGCCGGCGGGGGCCTCGTTGCCGAAGCCCTGGCGGGCGGCGGTGGCCACGGCCGTGATGGGATTCCATTCGGCGATCCCCTGCAGCGGGCCGGGCAACGAGGCGGGGGAGACGAAGGCGCCGGACACGAAGCACACGGGGAAGAGCCACAGCAGCCCGAGGCTCTGGGCCACCTCCACACTGCGGGCCGTCAGGGCGATGACCGCCCCGATCCAGGAGACGGCGAAGGCGAAGAACAGGAGTAGGCCCACCGTCCCGACCACCTGGAGCGGATCAGTCCCGACCCGCCAGCCGATGGCCAGCCCGCACGCCAGAATCACCAGCAGGGAGACCACGCTGGTGGCGAGATCAGACCAGGTCCGCCCGAGCACCACACCGACGCGGGACATCGGCAGGGCGCGGAAGCGGTCGATGATGCCATGGTGCAGGTCCTTGGCCAGATAGACCGCGGTGAAGGAGGAGTTGAAGGTCAGGGTCTGCGCCAGGATGCCGCCGATGAGGAACTCGCGGTACTCGCTGCCACCCAGCGTGCCGCCGAAGACGAACGCCAGGATGAGCACGAACAGGATCGGCTGGGCCACCCCGGTGACCAGTGCGCCGGGGGTGCGGCGCACGACGGTGAGGTTGCGCCGGGCGATCACGCCGCCGTCGCGCACGGCGGAGGCCACACCGGAGATCACGCCGGAGGGGCGGCGGGAGACGGTGGCAACGGAGGGGCTCATGCGGTGCTCTCCTGCAGGAGCTCGGAACGCCGCGCCCCGGCGGGACTGCGGGTGATCCGGAGGAAGACCTCGTCCAGGGTCGGTTGGCGCAGTGCGGCCTCGGTCACAGGAATCCCGGCCGAGGCGAGGACCTCCAGGACACGCGTCAGGCTCCGGCCGCCGTCTGGGGCGGCCGCGGTGATCCGGCCGGACCGCTGCTCAGCGACGGCGTCCAGCTGCAACGGTTCCAACAGATCCAGGGCCAGTGCCACCGGCCCTACGGCCTCCAGGACCAGGTCGATGCGGGCGCCGCCGGCCATGGACTTCAGTGAGGCCGAGGTTCCCTCGGCGACGATCCGGCCGCCGTCGATCACGGTGATGGAATCCGCCAGTTCGTCGGCTTCCTCCAGGTACTGCGTGGTGAGCAGCACGGTGGTCCCGTCCCGCGCCAGCGAGGCGATGGCCTCCCACGTGTCCCGGCGGCCGCGCGGGTCCAGCCCGGTGGTCGGCTCATCCAGGATGACCACCGGCGGGCGGGCCACGATGGCCCCGGCCAGGTCCAGCCGCCGGCGCATGCCCCCGGAGTAGGAGCCGGCCCGTTGGGTGCGGGGTACTCCGTCCAGCCGGAACTGCTCCAGCAACGCCTCCGCACGGTCCCGGGCCTCACGCCGGCGCATACCGTAGAGTTCGCCCACCATGCGCAGGTTCTCCGGTCCGGTGAGCTTGTCGTCCACCGCGGCGTACTGCCCGGAGACCCCGAGGTTGGCCCGCACCAGGTCCGGGCGGCGCCGGACGCTGTGACCGGCCACCACGGCGTCACCGTGGTCCGGGGACAGCAACGTGGTCAGGACCCGGACGCTGGTGGTCTTGCCGGCACCATTGGGCCCGAGCAGACCCTGGACGGTGCCTGCGGGCACCTCCAGGTCCACGTCGTCGAGCGCCGTGTACGTGCCGAACCGTTTGGTCACGCCGCGCAAGGCGATCACGAGACCGCCAGTTCTCGCGAGGACAGCGGCGTGATGTCCAACCAGTGCTCCTCGACGTACTCCAGGCAGGCTGGCCGCAGGGCGGGGCCGTGGACCACCACCCATCCCGGGGGCACGTCGGCGAACTCGGGCCACAGGGAGTGCTGGCCACGGTCATTGACAAGCACTCGGAACTGGTCGTCGTCGCGGTCGAAGGGGTTGGTCATGATCTCTCCTGGTGATCGTGGGTGGCGCCGGGTCGGCGGGTCTCATCAGGGGTTCGGGGCGAAACCGGCCGCGGATGGGTCACGGCGGCAATTTCCTCCGGCCACCACCGGTTTCTCACGGCAGTGCGAGCTGCAGGATCTCGGTCAAGGTCCGCAGTGACTCCGCCGTGCTGAGCAGGCCATCGTGCGAGGCGGCCAGACGATGGTGCTGGACGCGTCCGGAGACATGGCGGTGCCAGGATTCCGGAGCGGGCCGGTCGGCGGGCACGTCCCGGGTCGCCTCGAACAGGACCAGGTCACCCTCGAACAGGGGCGCCTGGGTGGCATCGAGAAGGGTTCCGATGGACCGGAAACGACGGACGATGCGGTCGATGCTGTCCTCGGGGACTTCTCCCAGGGGACTCCCGGCGTGCTGCAGCCGGTCCCGGACGGACGCGGCCGTCAGCCGGTCCCCGGGTTCCGTGGCCACACCATTGGCCGCCAGGAAGGCGTCCCACAGGTCCTGGGAGCCCTCGACGCCGGCCATCGAGTGACCGGCCGGATAGGCATCCAGCACGGCCAGGAGCCCGACCCGCTGCCCCGCCGACTGCAGTCCAGCGGCGATGGCGTGGGCCAGTCGTCCTCCGAGCGACCACCCCACCAGGTGGTAGGGGCCCTCCGGCTGGATGCCGCGGATGACGCGCACATACCGGTCCACCAGTTCCGCCATGGTCTCCGGTTCGGTCTCGGCCGGAGTCTCCGGGGAGATCCCGCCCATCTGCAGGCCCATGATGGGACGGTCCGTGTCCAACCGGTCGGCGAGGGCGGAGTAGGACCAGGCCAGTCCGTTGCCCGGGTGCACCGCGAACAGCGGTTCACCACGCCCGTCAGGACGCAGGGGCAGCACCGGCCGCAGGCTCGCGGCCACCGGATCCGCGCCGGCGGTGGCGAGCGCGGCCAGACCGGCCACGGTCGGGGCCTGGAAGAGCGCCCGTACCGGCAGCGTGGTGCCCAGGGCGGCGTTGAGCGCCGCGATGGCCGGCTGGGCCACGAAGGAGTGCCCCCCCAGATCGAAGAACGAATCGTCCGCGGAGACGCCGGGGACGCCCAGCACCTGGGTGAAGGCAGCGGCCACGGCCTGTTCGGCCTGGCCCTCCGGGGCCCGGCCCGAACCACTCCGGGATTGCGCCTCGGGCAGGGCCCGTTCGTCCACCTTTCCGTTGGCGGTGAGCGGTATCTCGCCGACCACCGCCACCGCTGCCGGGACCATGTAGGCCGGAACCCGGTTCTGCAGGGCGGCGACGACGGCGGACCGGACGCGGTCCTCGAACTCGTCGCCACCACCTCCGCCATCGACCCCTGCGCCGTCCACCCCATGCTCACCGTGGGCGGCGGGGACCACCCAGGCCACCAGGGCAGTGCCCTGCTCCGTCTTCCGGGCACGCACCACCGCCTGGGCAGCCACACCGGTGGAGCGCAACAGTGACTCGACCTCGGCCGGCTCCACCCGATGACCACGGATCTTGACCTGGCCGTCCGCCCGGCCGATCATCCTGACCCGCAGCCGCACATCCGGGCCGGTCTCAGGGCCAGTCTCCGGGCCGGCCACGGCTCCTGACGCCGGGCGCGCCGCCACCAGGTCGCCGGTGCGGTACATCCGGCTGCCATCCGCGGCGAACGGATCCGGGACGAACCGGGCGGCCGTCTCCCCAGGGCGTCCCCGGTAGCCGTGGGCCAGTTGGGGACCGGCCAGCCACAGTTCGCCGGTCGACCCCGCGGGCACCGGCTGCAGGCGGCCGTCCAGCACATAGGCGCGCATGGCGGCGGTGGGGCGGCCCAGCTCTGGTTCCGGGTCCCCGGCCACCTCGGCCACCAGGGCGTCCACGCCGGCCTCGGTCGGGCCATAGAGATTCCAGCTGCGGGTCCGCCGGAGGCCGCGCAGCCAGGCCCAGAGCTCCGGATCCACCGGTTCCCCACCGAGGAGCAGGGTGATCTCGGGGGTATCCGGATCGCCCAGGTAGCCGTCAAGGTCTGCGGCGGAGCGCACGGCGGAGACGTAGCTCGGGGTCGTTTCCCAGGCGCTGATCCGGTGGGTACGGAAATACTCCACCAGAGCCTCCGGATTCCGCCGGGTCTGATCCGGGACCACGTGCACCTCGTGCCCGGCGACGGCCCAGAGCACCGGGTCCAGGGCGGCGTCGAAGCCGACGCCCGTGGTGTGGGCCATCCTCACCCGAGCATCCGGTGCGCCTTCTGCGTTCTGGGCGTCCGGCATCACGGTGGCGCGGTGTGAGGCGAGCAACTGGGCCAGGGCGGAGTGGGGCACCTGGACACCCTTCGGCCGGCCGGTGGTGCCGGAGGTGAAGATCACGTAGGCGGGATCCCCGGGCGCCGGCATCTCCGGTGCCGCGCCGGGCCCGGGTGGCATCGTGGCCGCCTCGGTGCCCGGGGTGGGCGCCTGAGCCAGCTGGGCCGTGCCGAGCACCTGATCGGGAGCCAGGCCGGCCTGCCGGGCCGCGTCCGCGGCGATCTGCGCGGTCGAGGGATCGTCCGGTGCGCGTCCGGAGTCCGGGCCGTGCAGCACCAGGCGTGCGCCGGCGTCGGCGATCATGTCCGCCACGCGGGCCGGTGGCAGGGTGGAGTCCACCGGCACGGCCACCGCCCCGGCCTGCCAGACGGCCAGGAGCGCTGCCACCGTGTCCACGGACCGGGGCAGGCAGAGCGCGACCGTGTCGCCACGGGAGATGTGCCGGGCCCGCAGGCCGGTGGCGAGTGCACCGACTCTGGTCCACAGGCTGGCGTAGTCGACGGTCTCCGTGGAGTCGACGAGGGCCGTGGACTGCGGTTGGCGGCGGACGGTCTGGGCGAAGTGCTCCAGCACCGGCACGGTGCCTTCCTCGGAAGGCCAGGGCTCCAGGTGCGTGGCGGCCCCGGCCATCTGCGTGTGGGCGAGGGACCGGTGCGGTGCCGAGGCGGCCTCGTCCAGGAAGACCAGCCAGCGGTCCATCAGCCCTCGGACGGCCGCGGCGCTGAACAGCGAGCTGTTGTACTCCAGCACGGCGTCCACGGTGGGATCGTCACCACCGCGGGGCCGGAGGGTGAGGGACAGGTCCAGTTTGGCGTGGCCGGTGGACTCCGAGGGCAACGGCGTGGCCGTGACGCCGGGAAGCTCCGGCACCAGGTCGGTGGGCTCCTCGACCGAGAGCATGGTCTGGAACAGTGGATGACGGCCCAGCCGGCGTTCGGGGGAGAGCTCCTCCACGATCTGTTCGAAGGGCACCTGCTCGTCCTCTAGCGCCTCCAGCGTGACCTG
The DNA here is from genome assembly GCF_032154715.1 of Citricoccus sp. Taxonomy (GTDB): domain Bacteria; phylum Actinomycetota; class Actinomycetes; order Actinomycetales; family Micrococcaceae; genus Citricoccus. The sequence continues at coordinate 75,147 of NZ_JALDXU010000004.1, forward strand.
ACGGGCCAGGTCCACGGTCTCCGCGAAGCTGAGCCGGCCCTCCTGCAGGGACAGCCGCAGGGGAAGCGTGTTGACGAAGAACCCCACCATGTCCAGCACGTCGGGGTCGGACCGGCCGGCGGAGGGTGAACCGATCACGAGGTCGTCGCCGGCCCCGATGCGGTACAGGTACCCGGCCAGGGCCGCCAGCCAGGCGTGGAAGCCGCTGGCGGAACGGCCGGAGGCCACCCGGCCCAGGCGGCCCGCCAGCTCGCCGGGAATCTCGAAGCGGTACTGGGCCGCGGGCTGCGCCGCTGTCTCTAGTCGGTCCTGTCGGTCCAGGCGCCGGCCGTCGGCGGGGAGGTCCAGCTCCTGGGGTGCGCCGTCCAGCCGGTGGACCCAACGGGCCAGGGCGTCCGGCCCGGTGCCTTCGGCCACCTGGCGCCGGGCGACGTCGGCCATCTGCACCCGCAGCGGCCGGCTCAGGGCGAGACCCGAGGAGACCCGGGCCGCGTAGGCCGTGGCGAGGTCCCGGACCAGGGGCCGCAGCGACGCCCCGTCGGTGGCGATGTGGTGGATGACCAGCTCCAGCCGCCAGCACTGCTCACCCTCCGGGATCAGCGCCGCCCGCAGGGGCGGCTCGTGGGTGAGGTCGAATCCGGCCGTGATGTCCACGGGGCCGGCATCGAACAGCCGGTCCGGCACGGGGCCGACGCGCTGCACGGGCGAGCCCTGCACGGCCGGGTAGACGGTCCGCAGGACCTCGTGGCGCTCGACGACGTCCCGCAGGGCGGACTCCAGGGCATCCGGTTCCAGAGCCCCCTCCAGGCGCATCCGCACCACCACGTTGTACTCGGCGGTGCCCGATTCGAGCTGGTTGAGGAACCACAGCCGGGCCTGGCCCGCGGTCGGCGGCAGTGCGGCCGCCGGGTCGCGGGGATGGGCGTCCACCCATTGGCTGAGGGACACGGTCCCGGCCGGTCCGGCCGATCCGGCCGAGGTCCCGGCGTCCGGGGCCTCGGACCGGTCACCGCCGGCGGCGGCGAGCATCAGGGCCGGGGTGGGCGCCTCGAACACCGTCCGCAGGGGCAGGTGCAGCCCGGCCTCCTGCTGCAGGCGACCGACCAGGGTGACCGCCAGCAGGGAGTGGCCGCCCAGGGCGAAGAAGTCATCGTCCAGGCCGACCTCCGTGACGCCGAGCACCTCGCCCATCACCGAGCACACGGCACGCTCCGCCTCCGTGGCGGGCGCCGTGGGAGAGGTTCCGGCCGTCCCGTCTCGGAGGTCCGCCAGGGGATCCGGCAGGGCCGTCTGATCGATCTTCCCGTGGGCCGTCAAGGGCACCGCAGGGATCGTCATCGCCCGGGTGGGCACCAAGTAGGACGGCAGTTCCAGGGCAGCGGCCCGACGAGCCTCCTCGGGGTCCCGCGAGCCGACCAGCCAGGCTGCCAGCTGCTCGGTCCCGGCGCCGCCGGGGGCCACCACCCGCACGACGGCGGACGTCACCCCGTCCAGCCGCTCCAGCACGGCCTCGACCTCGGCCGGTTCGATCCGGTAGCCGCGGATCTTGACCTGGCTGTCATTGCGGCGCAGGAACTCCAGGGACCCGTCAGCCGATCGGCGCACCAGGTCCCCGGTCCGGTACATCCGGGCGCCCGGGTCCTCGGTATAGGGGTCGGCCACGAACCGGGCCGCCGTCTCCCCGGGGCGGCCACGGTAGCCGTGGGCCTCGGCCGGTCCACTCAGGTACAGCTCACCGGCGACCCCGGGCGGGACCAGGGCGAGGGTGGAGTCGAGGACGCGTGCGGTGAGATTCGCCACGGGGGAGCCCAGATGAGGATGGCCGGACTCGACGGGTGCCATGAGGGCGTCCACCGTGAATTCGCTGGGGCCGTACAGGTTCCAGCCGCGGAGCACGCAGGACGTGGCCACGCGATCCCACAGGACGGCGGGCAGGGGTTCCCCGCCCAGGGCCAGCAGCAGGGTGCGGTCCTGCTCCTGGAGAACGTCCTCGAGCCCGATGGCGAGCAACTGCTGGGCGTAGGAGGGGGTGGTCTCCACGACGTCCACGGTGGCCAGCGCCTCCACCACGGCCTGGGCGTCCACCCGCTCCGCCTCCGACGGCAGGACGAGGGTGGTCCCGGCCACGAGCCACAGGATCGGATCCCAGGCGGCGTCGAACCCCAGGCCCGTCAGGTGCAGCATGCGGGGCAGGTCCGGAGCGGCGAGCCGCTGGCCGGCGTCGATGATGGTGCGCCGGTGGTGCGCCAGGAGGTTGGCCAGGGCACGGTGCGGCACCTGGACGCCCTTGGGCGTGCCCGTGGTGCCGGAGGTGTGGACCACGTAGGCGGCGTCCTCGAGGCCGGGGGGTGCCGGCAACGGCCGCCGGCTCCGGGTCCCGGCGGTGCGGAGCGTATCCGGCCCCACCCGGGGCGGATCCGCGTCGGGAGCGTCCTGACCGATCACCAGGCGCGGCGCGGCGCTGGTGGTGATCTGCGCGATCCGGGCGGCCGGATAGGAGACGTCCACGGGCACCGCGACCGCGCCGACGCGCAGGGTGGCCAGCATGCTGACCAGCGCCTGGGCGGATCGCGGCAGGGAGATCAGCACCCGGTCGCGGGGGGG